>CAYQEG010000113.1:0-26096 GCA_964416435.1 uncultured Rickettsiales bacterium | reverse complement strand
CGTCATCGCCCGCCCCGTCGTCGTCGCCGGTGGAGCCGCCGATCACCAGTGAGCCGGGGCAGCCGACGAGGGACAGGGTCGCGAGCAGCAGGAGGAACCGAGGCATGGGCGGACGGTACCCCGCCGGCGACGCCTCCCGCCACGGCCCCCCGCGTCCTCGGCTGGTCTCGGCTCAGAAATTGGTTTGACCATTTATCCAATATCGGCCTAGCGTGAAAGAAACCAGCCAGGAGGTCCCATGCACGCTCGCTTCGACCCGACCCATCCAGGTCACCCCTTGCGGACCCTCGCGGGGCTGCTGGGGGCTCTGCTCCTCCTGGCGCCCACGGCGGGCGCCGCGCAGGACGCGACGCCGACCGTGTCGGCGGAGATCGGCATGGAGCAGGCGTTCACGCAGGTGCTGGAGACCCGCAAGCGCCAGCTGGTCACGAGCTACTACCTGTACCGGGGCCCGGTGCCGAGCGACCTGGAGATGGCGCGCGCGATCGGCGCGATCGACCGCCTGATCCTCCAGGACTACTCGCTGGAGGACATCTGGTCGACGATCTTCCACATCCTGATCAGCGAGCCCCACCTCGCCCACAAGCCCTTCGAGGCCGTGATCCCGCCCAACATCCGGCGCGCGAGCGTCTGGCGGGAGGCGTCCACCCCGGTGAAGGTCGTGGTGGAGGAGCAGTACCCCGAGTACACGTTCGTCTATGCCCAGGCGCAGCGCCGCAAGCGGGTGCTGACGTGGGGCGGAGCGGGGCTGTTCGTGCCCAGCTACGCGGTCTCGGTCGCGTTCGGTACGGCGGCCACCGGCAGCGTCTACAACCAGGCTCGAGCCAAGGACATCGACTTCAACCCCGGCAACGCGTTCCTGCCGCTCATCCCGATCGTCGGCCCGATCGTCACCCAGGTGGTGCTCGACGCGAAGTCCCGGGAGCTCGACTACCCGAGCTTCGACGCCGGCACCCACCTGGTCGGCGCGGTCTGGGCGACGCTGCTGCAGTCCCTGGGCGCGACCGCCCTGATCATCGGAGTGACCCAGCGACTGCCGGAGCCGTTCGAGACCCCCGCCACCGCGCGGACCGGCCGGCTCCGTCCCAAGCCTCGCTTCGCGGCCCGGATCAGCCCCGGAGGGGCGGGGTTCACGCTGACGTTCTAGGGGCGGTCGCCCGCGGCCGATCTCCGCCGGCGCCTCGACGCCAACCCACCCAGGGGAACGAGCAGCGCAGCCCCGAACGGAGTCGCGCAGCCCTTCGCCTCGCAGCTCTCGAACACGGTGTAGGTGCCGTCGTCGTCGTCGTCGTCGTCGACGTTGTCGTCGTCGTCGTCGACGTTTTCGTCGTCGTCCCCCGAGTCGTCGTCGTCCTGGGCCCAGGGGGACGGCTCGTCGGGGCACTCCCAGCAGTCGACCGACTCACAGTCCACGGTGTCGTAGCCGTCGAGCGCCGGAGGCGCCAGCGTGGCGTCGGCGACTTCGTTGTCGCAGTCGATCAGGGTGGAGTAGCCGTCGCCGTCACCGGAGAACCCTCCGCTCGAGTCCTGGCCCCGATCGACCGGGAACAGGGGCACCAGGCACGCGTGGCCGGTCGCGCCGGGGGCGTTGGCCGGGTGCCCGGCCGGGAGGCTCGGATCGAGCAGGTGGGGACCCCAGGGCCACTCCACCGAGTAGTTCGCCAGCAGCTCGGGGCTGGGGAACCGATCCGCGGCCGCGTCGGCGACGCAGACGGTCTCGAAGCCGGAGGACCCGTCGAAGCACTCCTGCTCCGTGATGTTCGGGCAGAGGGCCGCCACCGCCGCGCAGGTGTCCGCGGTCTCGGTCACGAACGGGCTCGAGACCACGCCCGACCAGGGCGGCGCCACGGGCCCGACCATGCCCCCGTCGAAGAGCTCGGCCCAGGACGGGCTGGGGTGCTCGAACACGTCCAGCACCGACTCGGCGTGCTGCGGCGTCTGCGTCGCCCAGGCGGTCACCTCGCCGGCGACCAGGTTGCGGGCCGAGACCAGGTGACCGAGCGCCGAGCTGCCGTCCACCTCGAGCAGGGGCCGGTCTCCGTTGGCGACCGTGTTGTGCACGAAGCTGACGCTCAGCAGCGCGGGATTGCCGATGACGACGAGCACCGCGCCGCCTTCGTTGTCGACGAAGAAGTTCTTCATCAGGTCGAACGTGCTCAACCTCAGGTCCTGGTTCATCTCGACCAGGAGCCACGGCGAGAGGCCCTCCGTGCCGCCGGTGGTCACCTGGAACTGCGGCGTGTCGTAGGAGGCGCCGGCCCCCGCCCCACACGGAGTGCAGACCCCCGCGCCGAAGACGCAGGGCAACGATCCCCGCGCGTCGGGCGGAGTCGTCGCCACCGGGGTGTCGATCAGGAGGCGGTTCCGAGCGACCTCGGTCGCGTAGACCGACGACTTGTTCGGCTCGGTCGACGACGGCATCACGACCCGGATCATCGCCTGCAAGCCGCCGACGACGTTGCCGACGATCATGGACCGGTCCACGGTCAGGGTCCCGTCGACGTCCACCAGCGGCGCGGCGCGCGCGTAGTTGCCGGCGAGCCCCGAGGCGTGCAGGTTCAGGGTCCCGTCGAGGTCGATCACCGACTCCCCGGGCGGCGGGGCGAGCAGCGACAGGTCCGACTGGAAGAGGGTCAAGGTGCCCTGCCCCGCGAACGCCGGGGCCTCCCCGTCGGCGACCCGGCTGTGGGCCACGTAGAGCGACCCGCCGTCCAGTTGGAAGACCGGCGCGTCTCCGTCGCCGGCGTCGAGCACCGAGTACCAGACCTGGATGTCCGCGAGCGGCCCGGCCTCCACCCACGTGCCGCGGGCACCCGACGTGCAGCCCGGTTCGTGTCGTCGCGACGCCAGGTTGTGGATGTTCACGTGGCCGTCGACGGCAAACGCCGTCGAGCCGTCCTCGGGCGGGCAGAGGCTCGTCGCCGGCGCCCCGTCGGAGCGCTCGTTGAGGAAGCCGAAGTTCAACTCGACCCCGTACTGCTCGGCGCTGTTGTCGACGACGACGGTGGAGTCCAGCTGGATGATGGTCTGGTGGATCATGCAGATCCAGTTCGTGCCGCCGGGGTTGCTCACCTCCTCGGCCGCGATCGCGGCCAACGCCTCGGGGATCGTCGCGAACGTCTCCTCGCAGTTCAGCCCCGGGGGGCTGCCCGGGACGCAACTCTGCACGTCCGTCAGCTGCAGGCCATCGTCGACGCAGACCTCGTAACCCCAGGCGTTCGACCCCGACCCCAGGGTCGCCACCGCGACCGCCAACCCCAACAAGCCCCGTCCCGTCATGGCCGAAGCCTACCCGCCCGCCCGATGGGCACGAAGCGACGCGGGGCTGGTAGCCTCCGCGAGATGAGGGGGAGGCAGGACGTTGGCTGATCTCAGGACCCGCACGGAGGCCCTGGTCCGCGCCGTTCGCACCGGTGATGTGCACGCCGAAGCGGACCTGGTTCGCCTCCTGGAGAGTCCGCTCCTGTCGGTCGCCCGCCGCATGGTCGGCGACCCGCGCACCGCCGAGGACGTGTTCATCCAGGCCATGACCCGCGCGCTCGCCCACATCCACGACGTCGAGGACCCCGGCGCCTTCTTCGTCTACGCGCGCCGCGCGGTCTGCCGGGCGGCCCTGGACGCCACCCGGTCGCGCAACGAGCGGGACAGCAAGCGGGCGCTCCAGGACACGGCCAGGATGGACGCGGGCGTGAGTGGGGAGTTCACGACTCCTGTGGAGCGGCTCGCCGGAGACACGCCCACCGCGGAGGCGCTCCTCCTGGCCGAGGAGCGGCGCCAGGCGGTCCGGCGCGAAGTCGACCGCCTCGGCGAGCCCGGCCGGACCCTCGTCCAGCTGTACTACGAGCGGGGCCTCAACCTAGACCAGATCGCCGAGGCGACGGGCATGAGTCGTCGCAGCGCGATCCGCAAGGTCGGCGCCGCCCGAGTCCTCCTCGCCGCTCGCCTCCGCGGCCTGCAGGGAGCCCTCGATGCCGATTGATCGCCACGCCCAGGAGCTGCTCGAGCGGTACCCGGACGACCTGGATCCGGCGGAAGGAGAAGCGCTCGCCGCGATCGCCGCCCGGGACCCCGACGTCGCCGCCATCCTCTCCGAGCTGGACGCGCTGGAGGCCGAGCGCCCGCCCGGCGAGTGGGCCCCCGCGCAGGTCCGCGTACGGCTGGAACCCGAGGCCCGCGCCCGCATGGACGCGGTGCTCGCCCGCCGCGTCGCGGACGCGGAGCCCGCAAGGCGGCCCACGACGACGCCCCCGCCGTGGTGGATGGTGGTGGCGGCGCTCTTCGCGGTGACCCTCGTGTGGTGGTCGGTACAGCCGACTCCCCCGCCGGGCGTGCGGCTCCGGGGCGACGCGTGGGTCGGCACCGCCACCCTGTTCGCGCTCGACCCCGACGGCCCGCTGCCGCTGAACGCGGAGCGGCCGGTGGACGCCCCCATCGTCTTCCAGGTGATGATCAACACGGACGCCCACCTGCTCCTGATCGAGGAGCGAGGCGCGCAGCACAACGTGGTCTGGCCCCAGGCGGAGCTGACGTGGGAGGTCGGACCGGGCGTGCACATGTTGGAGCCCCCGGGATCGTCCCCGGAGTTCTTCGCCGACCGGCCGGGGGACGCGACCTACGTGCTCTACGCCGGCCGGGATCGACTCGACCCCGACCACCTCGAGGGGGCTCGACGGCTCGACTCCGTCTCGGTGCGCTGGAGGGTCCCCGCGCCGTGATCCGCCTCCTGCCGCTGCTGCTCCTCGTCGCGATGACCGGCCCGGCCCTCGCGCAGGGATCGTTCGGCGCGCTGAAGGAGGAGGCCGCCTCGACCGGGGAGAGCGGCCACCGCAGGGCCATCGTCATCGGGATCGACGCCTACGACGACCCGACTTTCGCCACGCTGAAGTTCGCCGCCAAGGACGCGACCGACGTCGCCGCCGTCCTGTCCGACAGCCGGTACGGCGGCTTCACGTCCGTCGAGGTGGTGGTGGACGGCGACCTGAGCGCGCTCGGCCTGGTCGCCCGGCTGGAGGCCTGGCGGGACACCCTCGCCCCCGACGACCTCGCGGTCGTCTACTTCAGCGGGCACGGCACCCGCTGGCTGGACGAGAAGAACCGGTCCCACATCTACCTCGCGACGACCGACACCCGGCGTGACTACCCGATCTCCTCGGCGCTCCCGATGGACGCGCTGCGCGAGTTCGTGCAGACCCTGCCGGCCCTGCGTCGGGTGCTCGTCGTGGACGCCTGCTTCACCGGTCAGGGCAAGGCGCCGGCCGCTACCCAGGAGGCCGCTGCAGCCGCCCTCGTCGACGAAGAGATGCCCTTCCCGGACCGTCCCCGGGATGGCGAAGCGGAGCTGTTCGCGACGACCTACGGCATGCCCGCGGCGGAGCTCGACGCGCTGAGCAACGGCGCGTACACGCACCACCTGGTGCTCGCGCTCGGCGAACGGTTCGACGAGGCCGACGTCAACGGCGATCGAGTCGTCTCGGTGGCGGAGGCCCACGACTGGGCGCGTGACGCGACCATGCAGGCCACCGGCGAGCTGCAGGCTCCGATGCTCCAGTACCGCATCGTCGGCCGGGAGACCCTGATCCTGTCCGGCGACCCCGACTCCCGGGAGCGCGCCCGACTGGCGATGGTGACGTCGTACGAAGGACCGCAGCAGGGGCTGCGACTCTTCGTCGACGGGGAGGAGAAGGGCTCGTTCCCGCGCACGGTGCTGGTCGAGCCCGGCCCCCACCAGATCGAGTTCCGCACGCTCGCCGACAAGGTCGTCGACCGGGGCCGGGTCACCCTCAAGCCCGAGGGCGTCTACTCCGTGGGCCGACTCCGCGACAGCCTCAACGGCGGACGCCACCTCCTGTCCGCGGGGTACGCCCACACCTGGCTGCCGGGCGAGGCGTGGCGCAGCGAGACCGTGCCCGACGCCCCCGGCTTCCGCGTCGGCTACGACTTCCGGTTCCCCAGCCGCAGCCCCCTGCTCCGGCGGCTGGGCTTGTTCGTCGACGTCAGCTTCGCGTACTTCGGCCCCGAGACCGCCGACGGCGGACTGACCGCCCCGACGTCGGCCCTCCTCGACGTCGGCCTCGGGCCCCGGATCCGGCTCGACATCGGCCCCGTCTACCTTCAGGCGGGGGCGCGGCTGGCCGTGCTGGGTCTGCTCCGCTCGGAGGTCCAGCAGCCCTTCACCCACTGGCTCATCGGCGCGGCGGGGGGCGAGGCGGTGGTCGGCGTGCGGCCGGCTCCGCGGCTGGGCATCCAGGTCCGCTACCAGCCGATGCTGTTCCTCGGCGATCTCGGCGGCGTGAGCGCACCGGGGGAACCGGCGCCGATGAACCTGATGAGCCGGATCGTTGGCGGCGTCGAGATCGGCCTCTGAGTGAGCGGTCGGGAGCGCCTCCGTGGCCCGGCCGTCGCCCTCCTCGCGACGGTCCTGGCGCTGGTCCCGGCGGAGCTGATCTTCCGCGCCGTCAGCGCCGAGCAGAAGGACGACTCCCACGCGGCGTGGGAGTGGCGGCAGCGCATCACCGAGATGAACCGGACCCTGTATCGACGGTCCGACGACCCCCGCCTGGTCTACGAGCCTGTGCCCGGCGCCCGGTACGACATGGGCGACTGGGAGGCCGCCTTCAACGCGCGCGGCTTCCGCGGCGCCCCCCCGCCCGCGGTCCCGGCGGAGCGGCGGATCGTCGTGCTCGGCGACTCCGTCGTGTGGGGCGAGCACCTCCCGGTCGAGCAGACGACCCCCCACCAGCTGGCCGGCCGGCTGCCCGACGTCGACGTGTTCAACCTCGGCGTCACCGGCTTCGACCTCGCCCAGGAGACCGCCTGGTACGAGCGGACCGGGCGACCGCTGAGCCCGACGGACGTGGTCGTCGTCTTCTGCCTCAACGACATCCTGCTGATGAGCGGGCCGTTCAACACCTGGGCGACCGAGGCCGAGCTGGTCCGCAAGGAGGAGCAGGAGGCCTGGCTGGAGGAGGTCGCGCCGATCCGCGCGGAGACCGTCGAGTGGGTCATGGGCCGACGCGAGCAGGAGGCGAGGATCCGGCTGCTCGCCCGGGCTCGAACCCTCCTGCGGACGACCCGGTACGACCGCTCGGAGGCCTACACCGACGAGTTCCTGCTGATGTACGCGCGCCCCGAGGCGTGGGCGGGCGTGGAGCGCTCGATCACCGAGCTCGGCGCTGCGATCCAGGCCGACGGCGCGCGACCGTGGTTCGTGATCTCGCCGGTCCTGCGCCTCTGGGGGGACTACCGCTGGTCCGGGATCCACGCCCAGATCGGGACCGCCGCCCGCGCCGCCGGGTTCGAGGTGATCGACCCGATCGAGGACTGGCGGGGCCTGCACGACCCCGCCGACCTGCGCTTCTACGGCGACTCGATCCACTACGGACCGGCCGGGCACCGGGTGCTCGCCCGCGAGCTCGCGCAGCGGTTGACGCCGCCCTGACCTCGGGCGCCCCCGACGACCTCAGGGCAGGTCGAGCGAGGCCCCGATGAGCGGCGTGACGGCCTCCACCGGGAGCGCCTTGGCGAAGAGCCAGCCCTGGGCCCGATCGCAGCCCAGCTGCTGGAGCGCGACGAAGTGCTCCCGCAGCTCCACTCCTTCGGCCACCACGGTCATGCCCAGCCCGTGGGCCAGGGAGACCAGGGCGCGCACGATCTCGGCGTTCTGAGGATCCCGCTCCATCGTCCCGACGAACGAGCGGTCGGTCTTCAGCGAGTCGAAGGGGTGCTTCCGGAGCGCCGTGAGCGAGGAGAAGCCGGTGCCGAAGTCGTCCATCGAGAGGCCGCCGCCCAGCCTCTGCAGATCCTCGATCGCAGCTGTCACCTCAGCCCGGCTGTCCAGCAGGGCGCTCTCGGTGAGCTCGAAGTTCAGCAGGCCGGCGTCGATCCCGGTCTCCTGCACGACGCCGGCGATCCAGGCCGCGAGGCTCTCGCCTCCGAGCTGTCGACCGGACAGGTTCACGTTCACCGTGATCGGGACGACGGTCGCCGAATCCCGCCAGCGGGCGATCTGCTCGCAGACATCTCGGACCACCCACTTGCCGAGGTCCCCGATCAAGCCCGAATCCTCCGCCACGGAGATGAAGCTGCCCGGGAACGTCAGGCCCCGCTCGGGGTGGTTCCAACGGACGAGCGCCTCCAGCGCCACCACCCGCCGGCTCGCGACCTCCACGACCGGCTGGTAGTGGAGCACGAGCTCGTCCCGCTCGACGGCTCGACGCAGCTCGGTCTCGATGCGCAGCTGCTCCATCGCGCGGGCGTGCATCGCGACGTCGAAGACGCAGAAGCGGCCCCGCCCCTCCTCCTTGGCGCGGTACATCGCCGTGTCGGCGTCCCGCAACAGCTCCTCGGGGGCGGAGTAGGCGGCGGAGTACAGCGCGATGCCGATGCTGACCGAGCTGACCACCTCCCCGCCATCGCCCGTCGGCAGCGGGCGGGCCAGGGCGAGCTGCAGCCGGTCGGCGATGTAGATCACGAACCGGTCGTCCGGCAGCCCGGTCAACAGGACCGCGAACTCGTCCCCCCCCAGCCGGGCGGCGGTGTCGTTGACGCGGATGGTCTCCGAGATCCGTCCCGCGACGCTGATCAGCATCTTGTCGCCGGCCTCGTGACCGAGGCTGTCGTTGACCACCTTGAACCGGTCGACGTCCAGGAACAGCACCGCGAAGGCCGGCCCGCCGCGCCTGGCCGCGGCGAAGGAGCGGGACAGCCGCTCGGAGAACAGCGCCCGGTTGGGGAGCCCGGTCAGGTGGTCGTGATGCGCGTCGTGCTGCAGCCTGCGCTCGGCCTCCTTGAGGTCCGTAATGTCCTCGAACGCCAACACCGCGCGGAGTCCGGAGGAGTCACCCAGCCGGCTCACGCGCACCCGGAAGCAAGCCCCCGGGCCGTCCTGGGGGCGATGCTCGGACTCGATCGCCCGCCCGTGCTCCACCCCGCGCAGCGCCTCCCGAGTCACCCGCAGCAGCGCGTTGGTCCCGACGACGACCCCCTTCGCCTCCTCGCAGTGGTCCAGCAGGTTCGACCCGAGCCCCACCGGATCACCCACGATCGGGTGCTCCGTCTGGATGGCGGACCAGGCGCGGTTGACCGCGACGACCCGGCCCGACCCCTCCACGATCACGATCGCGGCGGACAGCGCGTCCAGCGTCGACTGCAGGAACCGCTCGGACTCCCGCAGGACCTTGCTCTCCGCGCGGACCCTCCGCTCGCGCTCCCGCGTGCGCACGAAGTCCTCGAAGGTCGACGCCAGGTAGTCCAGGACGTGCGCCTGGCGCAGCTGCAGCTCGACCTGCTTGCCGAAGAGCTCGAACCGCGCCCCCATGGAGCCGGCGCCCGACCCGTTGGACAGCGGACCCCGGTCGATGAGGCGGGTCACCCGCTTCATCAGGAGGTCGGCCTCGTACGGCTTGGTGACGAAGTTGTCGGCGCCGCACTCGAGCCCGCGGAGCACGTCGTCCGGCTCGTCGAGCGTCGTCAGCAGCATCACCGGCAGCCCGGCGGTGCCCGGCGACGCCTTGATCGCGCGGCAGAGCTCGTAGCCGCCCATGACCGGCATCTGCACGTCGGTGATGACGATGTCGAAGCCGCCCCCCTCCAGCTCCTGGAGGGCCTGGGCGCCGTCATGGACCGCGGTGGCGCCCCAGCCGGCCTCCCGGAGGATCCGGGTCAGGGCGACCGCCTGCGTTCGGCTGTCCTCGACAACGAGCGCTGAGTACATGCCAGGCCCTCCTCGTCCCGAATGTCTCGCCCCAAGTCTATCGACTCGAAGGCGGCGACGTTGAGCCGAAATATGATCTCGGTCAAGTTCTGCTGCGATCGGTCTCAAGGCCGCGGGCGCGACCGGTCGGCGACGGTGGGGCATGGCCGCCGGCTCCCGCGTCGCGATGATCGTCTGTGCCGCCGCGGCGGCGCTCGGGCTGTACGCCTGGATCGGCACGGTCTGGTGGCCGGGCTACCTCGAGGCGCTGCGGCTGCACATCGTCTTCGGCCTGATCGTGCTGCTCGTCTCCGTGCCGGTGGTCGCCGGCCACGTCGCCTCGACCGGCGCGCCCATCGGCCGCACGCTCCTGCTGCCCGCCGTCGCCTTCGCCGCCCTCGCGGCGCTCTGCCCCGGGCGGCCCGAGTACCCGGCGTTCGGGCCCATCGGGTGGGCCGGGGCGACTGCGTCGGCCCAGCTGGTCCTGACCGCGGCGGTCGCCGGGCTGCTCCGCCGGGCGCGCCCCCCCGCCGACCCCGCCGCAGAGACCCGCGAGGTCGGCAGCCTGTCCGGCGCCCTGCTCGCCACGGCGCTGCTGTACCTGCTGCACGTCGGCCTGTTCGGCTGGCTGCTCCGGGGAGACGAGCGGTGGGGGGCGATGTTCACCCACTCGGCCATCGGCGTCGGGACCGCCGTCCTGCTCCTGGGCCACGTGCCGGGCGTGCGCCGACGGCTCGGGAAGGCCCGGGTGCCCGCCCTCGCGGCCCTCCTCGGGCTCGCCGCGTGGCACTGGGCGACCAGCTACCCCCACGACCTGATCTTCGGCGACTTCCGCTCCCCGCTCGGCTTCGACGCTGGACTGCAGCCGCTGACCCAGACCCCCGACGAGGCGGCCCGGTTCGCCTTCGTGCCGTCGTCCGCCGCGGCGATGCGGCAGGAGGGGCGCACGCTGCTGGACCCCGACCTGGTCGGCGACTCGGCCCGGTGCGGCGAGGCCGGCTGCCACGAGGTGCTGACCCGAACCTGGAGCGGCTCCGTCCACCGCTTCGCCACCGACAACGACCTGTTCGGCCGGGTCGTGCGCCTGCTCGTGGAGGAGCAGGGACCCGACGCCGCGGTGTTCTGCGCCGCCTGCCACGACCCCGTGCGCGCCCTCGCGGGCACCGTGTCGACCGCCTACGCCGACGGCGGTCCCCCCCCCGGCGACGGCGTCTCCTGCGTGGTCTGCCACGGCACCGTGGACGTCGGCTCCCCCCCGGCCAACGGCAACCTGCTGGTCCGCGAGCCGCGCCGCTACCCCGGCGCCACCGCGGCCCGGCGCAACGCCCTGATCCGACTCGACCCCCGGGCCCACCGGCAGGACATGGTCGGCAACTTCCGGATGGCCGAGGGCGACCTCGGCTGCGCCGCGTGTCACCGCCTGGAGATCGGCCCCGAGATGGGCTCGGCCCTGGCCGCGGCCGTCCCCCTCCCCTACAAGCCGCCGCCCCCGGGGCAGCGCCACGCCGGGCTGGGCTGCAACGACTGCCACATGCCGACGCTGACCATCAAGCGGCCCTTCGAGCAGCCGATCTACGACCACTACTGGAGCGGCACCGCCTTCGACCTGCCGGTCTACGCCCAGGCCGGCCTGGACGACCGGGCCGCGCTCCAGGAGGTCGCCGAGCACGCGTTCGCGTTCGTCGCCGGTCAGCTCGATGTCGCCCCCCTGGACCCCGAGCTCCAGTACGCCCGGGCCGCTTCGACGGTGCGGGAGATGCGCGAGTCGGGGCTGCTGAGCGTGCAGGTGAGCCCCCGACGCACCGCGGCCGGCCTGGCGGTAGGCATCCGCACCACGAAGCACCGCGCCGGCCACCCGTTTCCCACCGGATCGCTGGACTTCAAGGACGTCTGGCAGGAGGTGCGCGTCGTCGACTCCGCGGGCGCCATTCTCGCCCACGTGGGCGCGCTGGACGGCCGGGGGCACGTCGACCCGCGGGCGTTCCGGCTGGGCGCCCGGTACCTCGACAAGGAGGGCGCCGACCTGCGCCATCACCGGGTCTGGGAGCTCGGCGCGGTGGAGGACGTCGTCCAGGTGCCGGCCCTGGGCTGGATCGACAACGAGGTGTCGATCGCGCTGGCCGAGCCGGCCCCGGGGCCGCTGACGGTCTCGGTTCGGTGGCGCTACCGCCGCGCCAACCAGGCGTTCACCGACTGGATCTACGACGGGGACGGCACGACGTTCCCGATCCACGACCTGGCCACGGCGTCGGTCCAGGTGCCCTGATCAGCGGGAGAGCACCTCGAAGGAGTCGCCGTCGTCGGCGATCCGCCACAGCTCGATCGGCCCCGACGTCTCGCCCGTGACCGGGTCGAAGTCGAGCTCCCCCGAGGCGCCGACGACGTCGATGGACTCGGCCGCCTCGAAGGCGGTCAGCGCCGGCACCCACTCGCTGGAGCGGAGCTCGATCACCTCGCCGTCGCTCACGCGGCGCAGCCCACGGGCGATGTGCAGACCCGAGATCGACGGCTCCTGGAAGTGCGCCCAGGCGGCCCCGTAGGCGACCAGCCACATGCCGTCGTAGGCGTGGGCGGAGAAGGAGCGGCCGTCGGGGTCCTCGTCGTAGGCGACCGCGTAGCCAGCCCGGAACGCGTCGTAGACCGAGCCGGTGGGCAGCGCCGGCGACGTGCCGTGGATGTCCCCCAGGTCGTCGATCGCGTCCTCCGCCCGGTCCAGCAGGTCCTGGCTGCGGGCGCTGTCGGTCAGGAAGATGCCGACTCCGTCGAACCCCGGCACCGTGGCGGCGGCGTCCAGGAATGCGACCACCTCGTCCAGCGTCGACGACACGAAGAGCACCTCGTCGACGTCCCCCCCGGCGACCGCGTTGACCGTCTGGTCGACCAGCCCCGCCTCGGTGTCGTAGGGGAGCAGGGTGACGGTCCGGTCTGCGCCGGTGAAGGACTCCGCGACGACCTCGACCAGCCCCTCGCCGTACGCGTCGGCCCGGTGGATCGCGGCCACCGTCACCACGCCGCGGTCGATCATCGACTGAGCGATGACCGGCCCCTGCACGGTGTCCGGCGGCGCGGTGCGCCACAGCAGGCCGGGGTCCGCTTCGCTGTGCTCCTGCCCGTCCGCGGCGGTCAGCGCCGGGCTCGTCGCCGACGGGGAGAGGACCAGCGTGCCGAGCCCCTCCACCGCGTCGAAGGCGCTCTGGGTCCTGCTGGACGCAGACGGCCCGACCATCGCGGGCACGCCGAGATCATCGGCGAGGTGCAGCGCCATCGCGACGGTCGCCTCGTCCCGGCTCAGGGCGTCCAGGTCCCCCTCCTCGTTGGTGCAGCGGGCCACGACGAAGCTGCGACCGGCGAGATCCGAGCTGGTGTTCGCCTGGTCCAGCGCCAGCGTGGCCGCCCGCTCGCGGGCCAGGTGGCTCTCCGTGGATCGGTCGAACAGAGTGCCGAGCAGCACCACGTCGTCCGTGGACAGGGGGAGGGCGTGCCCGTCGTCCGGCCCCAGGTTGCACCGGGGATCCAGCTCCGCGGTCCCGCACAGACCGTCGCTGCAGACCGCGCCGTAGCCGAACGCGTCGCGGCACTCGGTGTTGCTGGAGCAGGGGGTGTAGTCGAGGGTCGACGCGGAGCAGGCGCCGAGCAGCGGCAGGAGCATCAGCAGGAGCAGGCGACCCGTCACGTTGGCCTCAGGGTGCACCGACGGGACGCTCGGCACCACCCCCCACGTCGGACTTCACGGCGCCCGCCACTCGCGCGTCAGGAGATCCTGCACCCGCTCGCCGAGCGGCAGCAGCTCGAACCCCTCGCTGTCCAGCTCCTCGTAGCGGCGCCACTTCACCAGCGTCTCTTCGAGCTTCCACAGGAACGCCGCGTCGTAGCCGAGGGTGCGCGCGTTGAAGAGGTAGTTGACCAGGTAGCCCGTCTCTTCGGAGTCGGCCGCCTCGTGCGACGTGCCGCACTCCCCCGCCCACAGCGGCCGGTCGCCGATGTCCACCGGCAGGTCCGCCCTCGCCGGCAGGCCACCGGTGGGGTGGTAGACGTGCAGGTCGACCGCGTCGACGGGCAGCGCGCCGTCACAGGCCAGGCCGGGCAGGAAGATCGCCTGGCAGCCGGCCGTCACGGGGAGGTCCGGTTGCGCCGAGCGGAGCGCCGAGCGGACCGTCCGGATCGAGCGCACGAGGTCCTCCCACGGCAGCCCATCCTCCCCCAGCACCTCGGTCGAGAGCGTCTCCGGCTCGTTGAACACTTCGAGGGCGAACACGGTGCTCGGGTCCATCGCGTCGGCCAGGGGCGCGGCGACGAGGTCGGCGAAGCGAGCCGCCTGCTCGGGGTCGGACGCCACCGACCGGGTGACGTCGCAGCGATCGTGCTGCCACGCGTTGGCGTCGAGCAGCGACCAGTAGATCCGCATGCCGCCGACGCCCGCCCCGTGCTGCAGCGTGTGCACGGCGTTGAGCAGGTCGGGGTCGACGCCGGTGATGCGGCCGCGGTCGTCCAGCAGCACGCCCTCCCCGTTTTCGCACAGCCAGATGCGCACCAGGCCGAAGCCGAGCACCCGGCACATCGCCAGGTAGCGGTAGCCGAGCATCGGGGTGATCTCGAACCCCCACTCGGGCCGCTTCGGGCTGTGGGCGAGGTCGTGACCGTAGGCGCCCCGGAGCACCGGCAGGTTGACGCCCGCGATCATGGGCTCACTGGAGGATGTTGAGCGGGCGGCGGCTGACGTGCCGCTCGGCGGCGCCGTCCTCCGCCACGAGCGTGGTCACCTGGTCCGGCAGGATGCCGTCGGCGAAGAGCTTCCCCTCCAGGATCCCGGCGTTCCACTCCTCGTCCCACGAGTAGGTCAGCGCGTTGCAGCCCACGCACTCGCTCGCGAGCGCCTCCGCCACCACGGCGTTCGCTTCGGGGGACTCCAGCGCCTCGACGAGGCTGGCCGCCTGCAACGCCTTGCCCTGGTGCCAGCACAGGTAGTAGCCGAGCTTGCTGTAGCCGATGAACTTGCGGGGGATGCGGCAGCCGCCGAGCGGTCGGTGGCGAGACCACTTGTCGACGAACCGGGGCAGGTGCTCGAGCAGCTGCGTGCGGTGCACGAAGAAGACGCCGGCGTCCTCGCAGCGGCGCGCGATCTCGTCCAACTGCTCCTGCACGACCGGGATCAGCTCGTCCGCGATCTGCAGCGCGGCGCTGTCCGGCAGCACCTCCACGGGGGCGTGCCGGACGTAGTCGAGCCGACCGCCCGTCGCCTCCATCAGCATCTCGAAATTCTCGAGCAGCCGCGTCGCGTTGTCCCGCTGGATGACCGTGTTGGTGCCGTGGGTGATGCCGACGTCGGCCGCCATGTTGAGCGCGGCGACGCCCTGCTCCCAGGAGCCGGCGACGCGGCGGATCGTCTCGTGGGCGTCCGGCGGACCGTCGATCGACACCGTCATGCAGTCGATGCCCACCAGCGCCTGGGCCCGCTCGGGGGTCAGGAAGCCGCCGTGGGTGACCATCTGCACCTTGAGGCCGAGGTCCCGCGCCTCCCCCGCCAGCTGCACGAAGCTCTTGTGCATGAACGGCTCGCCGCCGCAGAAGCTGATGGTGTCCAGGCCGATGGCGGCGCTGTCCCGCAGGACCCGCTGCACCTCTTCGGTCTTGAGCATCAGCGGATCGGACGGGCGGCGGCAATGGATGCAGCTGAAGTTGCAGGCCTCCGTCAGCGCGACGTCCATCTTGTGGAACCACGTGAAGAGGTGCTCTTCGCCGCACGCGTCACACGCCACGCGGCTGAGCGCGGTGGGCGCGTCGGGGTCGGTCCACGCGACCGTCGCTCCGCAGGAGCAGGTCCGTCGGGTGCGGTCCGTGGCCGCGACGTCGCTCACCGGCGGATGCCCTCGGGGGTCCCTTCGAACGTGGCGATGTCCGAGCACGCCGCGAGGCAGCCCGGGCACTGGGACGTCAGCGCGAGCATCTGCAGGGCAGTCTGCGTCTCGCCATGCCACAGATCCAGGAGCGAATCGCCCTGCATCACGTTGCCGATCGCCTGCTCCCGCATGAAGAAGCAGGGGTAGACGTTGCCGCGCACGTCGATGAGCAGGAAGCGCGACGGCATGAAGCAGCCCCCCTCGGGGATCGGCCGCAGCCCCTCGAACAGGTAGGGCGGCACCTCGTCCAGGATGGCGTCGGTGTAGATGTGCACGCCGCGGTCCTTCGCGTACGCGCGGATCTCGCCGATCCGCTCCTCCACCCGGGGGCGGGCGTCCGGCGGGAACATCCACTCGGAGTGGTCCCGCTCGAAGCCGTTGATCTCCGGCTGGAACGGCTGGAACGAGACCTCGGTCAGCCCCAGGTCGACGGCCAGGTCGACGATGTGCTCGTTGGTCTCGACGGTCGGCCTCATCAGCACGCCGGACAGGCCGACGGAGATGCCGCGCTCCAGCGCCTGCTTCACGCCGGCGATCGCCTTGCTGTAGTGCCCGTCGCCGCGCAGGTCGTCGTGCACCGGCTCCGGGCCGTCGATGCTGACGTGCAGGCGGACCGACGGCACCGCGGCGAGGCGGTCGACGTAGCGCGGGATCAGGATCCCGTTGGTGACGATCTCCTGCTGCTCGTAGCCGATCTCGTCGGCGTACTCGACGAGGTCGATGAAGTCCTTGCGCATGAAGGACTCGGCGCCGCACGGCACGAAGCTGACCGCGCCGAGCTCACGCCCCTCGCGCAGCAGCTCGCGGCAGCGGTCGGCGCTCACGCCGTTGGACTTGCCCTCCCACACCGAGCACATCCGACACTGCAGGTTGCAGTACGTGGTCAGCTCGATGGCGAGCTCTTCGAGCGACCAGTCGAGGGGGGAGCCGTCCGGCGGCGGGGTCACCGGGTCGCACCGACCGCGACGGTGGCCCCGGCGCGGCCGCTGTCCCGCTCGGCTCGGCGGCGGCGCACGTCGGCGACGACCGCGGCGGCGTCGTTCTCGTGGCCGTTCTTGACCCAGTGCTGCCCGCTCGCGTCCCGCACGTACCAGCGCAGCTCGGGCACGAGCATGTCGTGCAGCTCCCGGTCCTCGGGGTACTTGTCCAGGAAGTGCACGGTGTTCTCGACGTAGCTGTCGTACTGCGGCGGCAGGCCCCGCTCCATGCAGCGGAACGGATCCCGCGGGGCCGGGTCCTCGACGTGCAGCACCCGCGCTTCGGGCCGAACGACCACCTCGTACCCGCCCTTGACCAGGCGGTAGCCGAGCTCGGTGTCCTCCATCCCCCAGCCCTCGAACGTCTCGCAGAAGAGGACGTCGGCGTTGCGGGGGACGGAGAAGTTGCAGGAGTAGACGAAGAACCAGGGGTGCGGGTGGCCCGCGATGCCGGCGCCGTGCTCGCCGATGAGCTCGACCCGGTCGTCCTTGTCGATCCCGGCCATCTCCGCCTCGGTCGGCACGATGCCGGCGGGCGGGACCATGGTGCGGTTCCGGAAGCCCAGCACGATGCGGCGCGCCGGCTTGCCGTTGAGCACCTCGCGGTGGGCGGCGACGTGGCGCTCCACGAAGTCGACCGGGAACAGCAGGTCGTCGTCCAGGAACAGGAGCACGTCGCCGGTGGCCGCCCGGATGCCCATGTTCCGGGCCTGCCCGGCCCGGAAGCCGAGGTCCTCCTGCCAGAAGTGGCGCAGGCGGGGGATGCGGTCGCGGAACGGCGACATCGCGCGGTCGGTGTCCGTCGTGCTGCCGTCGTCGCAGACGTAGACTTCGTGCAGCGCGTCGCCGACCTGCTGGGACAGGCAGGCCAACTGCCGCTTGAGCAGGTCTGGACGGTTGTACGTCGGGATGATGACAGTTGCGCGCAAGTCGCCGCAGAGGATAAAGCAACACGCCTCGATGGACGAGTCCCCCGCTCACCTCCTGTTCCACATCGTGGCCCGGGACGACCTCGACCCGCTGGCGCGGGTGCCTGGCGCCATCACGGTGGACCGGCTGCGCGACCGACTCGGGTCCGCCCTGCGGGGTGAGCGAGCGGTCGAGTTGTCGTTCGATGACGCCCACCCCTCGGTCCTCGAGCACGGGCTGCCGCTGCTGCGCTCGATGGGGCTGTCGGCGCACGTGTTCGCCGCCACCGGTCACGTCGGGCAGACCGAACACTCCCTCGGCTGGGACGGCCTGCGTCGGCTGGCCGCGGCCGGCTGGGACGTCGGCAGCCACCACGAGCGCCACGAGCGCATGGGTTGGCGGCAGTACGACGAGGACGACGCGGCGTGGAGAGCCCGGCTGACGGCGGCGGCGCGACGGAGTCGGGAGACGCTCGAGCGGGAGCTGAGGGCCCCCGTGGGGAGCTTCGCCTACCCCTTCGGGGAGGCGCCCGCGGGTGCGCGCGAGGCGGTGGCCACGGCGGGCTTCGAGCGGGCGTACACGGTGGCCCTGGACTTCGGCTGGGGCGGCGACCCGATGGGGATCCCGCGGGTCGACGGCCTGCCCGGCGAGGCGCCGGCCGACGACACCCCGGGCATCTCGGTGATCGTGCCGGCGTGCGACCGGCTGCCGACGCTGCGGGAGGTGGTGCGGCGGTGGTCGCTCCAGAGCTACCCGGCGGACCGCTGGGAGGTGATCGTGGTGGACGACGGCTCGACGGCGGACCTGGCGGCCGAGCTGGCGCCGTGGCTCGGTCCGAACGTCCGGGTCGAGCGGCTCCCCGGGTCCGGGTCGACGTTCCGGGCCGGCCAGGCGCGGCAGCACGGCGCGGAACGGGCGCGATTCGACGTGCTGGCGTTCCTCGACGCGGACGTGGCGGTCGACCAGGACTTCCTGTGGCACCTGTCCTGGACGCACGCGCGGGATCCGCGGGCCGTCGTGCTGGGCTACCTGTCCGGCTACAACCTGACCGACCTCGGGCACCGCCACGAAGCGGCGGACATCGCGCCCACCGAGCGGCTGACCGGGGACGTGGTGCCGGTGATCCCGGACCGGTCCCGGGAGCCGGCGCTGGCTGCCTGCTTCGACAACGTGGCGCTGCTCGACGAGCCGTGGGGGCTGGCCTACACCGGCAACCTGTCGGTGCGCCGGTCGCTGCTGGCGGAGGCGGGCGGGTTCGCCACCGACTTCGAGGGGTGGGGCTTCGAAGACGTCGACCTGGGGGTGCGGCTGCACGGCGCGGGAGCGCGCTGGACCTTCAGCCGGTTCGCCCTGAGCTACCACCTCGCCGAGCCGGACGAGGGGCCGACGAGCAACCCGTTCCGGGACCCGGCGCCGACGCCCGACAAGTTCGCCGGGGTGCTGCGCAACCTGGCCACGCTGGAGTCCCGGCACCCCGGTCACGGGGGCGTGCAGAGGTTCGTCGCGAGCGTGCGTTCGGACATCGACGAGATCTGCAGCCGCCCCTGGACCGTCGGGGTCCGGGTCGACGGACCGGGCGGGTTCTCGACCTGGCAGATCCTCGACCGGATCGCCTACGCCCGCCGCGTCGGCGCGAAGGAGCTGTACGTGCTCGGGCCGGGCGTCGCGGCCCGGGACGACGTGGAGGTCTGGGTCGCCGCGGCGCGGGGAGCGGGGCTCGCGGTCGCGTTGGAGGTGGATGCGGAGTCGCTCGACGCCGGCCATGCCGACGCCCTGCGGCGCCTCGGGATCTCGCTCCGCCCCGCCTGAGGGACTTCGCCGACGCCCCGGGGGTTTGCCGTGCAGCCCCCTGGGGAGTCGCTGTGCTGGCCGGACATCTCGCTGTCGGTTTGATCGGGGCGGACGCCCTCGAGCGGCGGGGGTACGCCCCGACGACCTCGCTCGCGTTCCTCTTCGGCTGCGTCGCGCCGGACCTGGACCTGGTGTGGTGGAACCTGGTCACCCAACGCCAGATCCCCCATCACCTCCTGCTGCCCCACGTGCCGATCACGTGGCTGGTGGTGCTCGCCGTCGCCGCGCTCTTCTGGCTCGCGGGGGCCCGGCCCCCGGCCGTGCTCAGCGCGGTGACGGCCGGCGCCGCGCTGCTCCACCTGGGCCTGGACTGGCACGCCGGCGGCATCGCCTGGCTGTACCCGTGGAGCGACCGGATGTACTACGCGTTCGCCATGCCGAACGTGCACGGCAACTTCGTCATCAGCGCGCTGCGGCACTGGACGTTCCTGCTGGAGTTCCCGCTGATCCTGTGGGCCGGGGGGGTGGTGTGGCGGCGGCGGCCGGGGGCCGGCGAGCGTCCTACTCGGGGCGCCAGGCCTGGTTGATCACGATGGGCGGACCGAACGACTCGTTCGGGGCCCCGCCGGGGATCCAGATCTGGCCGTCGATGGCCGTCGCGCCGGTGCCGTGGATCGGCGTCGGCATGGGGCCGAGGGCCGACCACGCCTCCGCGGCGACGTCCCAGACCTCGGCCTGGGGGAACACGCCCGACTCGTCGTCGGGGTTGCCCTCGCCCCCGAACACGTAGAGCGAGCCACCGAGCACCGCGCCGGCGGCGCCCCCCCGGCCGGTCGGCATGGCGGGGCCCTCGGACCACGCGTCGGCGTCGGGGTCGTAGATCCAGGTGTCGGGCCGGTGGCTTCCGATCGGACCCGAGCGGCCGCCCGCGACGACCAGCCGCCCGTCGATCACGCCACCGGCGGCGTGGTCGGTCGGCTCCGGCAGGGGGGCCAGCTCGACCCAGGCGTCGGTGGAGGGGTCCCACGCGTGGTGCTCGTCGGTGACCCCGTCGACGCCGAGCCCGCCGACGACGTGCACCCGGCCAGCGAGCACCCCGACCACCGCGGCGCCCCGCTCGGCGCCCACCGGCATGGTGGTCGCGGGCGCCCAGTCGGTCGCGTCGGGCTCCAGGACGTAGCCGGCGCCCCAGGGCGCGAAGTCGAACCCGGTGTTGCCGCCGAGCACGAACAGCGAGCCGTCGTGCACGACCGCCAACGCGTGGTGCAGCGGCACCGGCAGGTCGGGGAGCAGCCGCCAGGAGTCGGACAGTGGGTCGTACGCCTCCACCCGGTCGACCACCGCGGCGACACCGTCGAACCCCCCGATGATCACGACCTCGGCCTGCCAGGCCACGACCGACTGCTCCTGGAGCGGGTCGAACAGGTCGGCGCCGACCGACCAGCCGGGGGCCGGCGGCTCGGGGGTGGGCTCCTCGCCCGGCGGGGTGATCAGGGCGCAGCCGCTGAAGACCAGCGCGAGCCCCGCGGTCATCAGGCCAGCTGCAGACCGCAGTCGCTGCACGCGCCCCTCACCAGCGGCGCGGCGGTGCCGCAGCAGGGGCAGGGAGGCTCGCCCTCTTCGGGCTCCACCTGGGGGGCGTGCGGATCCCACGCGGTGCGCCCGTCCATCGCCAGGATGGACTGGAACTGCTGCTCGCGGATGGTCTGGACTCGCTTGACGTCCTGCTCCCGAACCAGGAGCAACATCTTCGTGCCTCACCCGCCGCCCTTGGCCGGGGGTCGCACCATGGCCGCCGCGACGCCGTGCTCCAGGCAGGCGGCGTGCAGCTCCTTGACGGCGGAGATCGAGGCGTGGAGCACGGGGACCGTGCGGGCGCCTCGCAGGGCGTGGGTGGCCTGGTCGGGGGTCATCGGGCAGGAGTATAGGGTCTCGCTGGCGGAATCGAAGGCCAGAGACGGAGATCCACGTCCGCGCGAAGCGAGGGCGCCCGGAGGGCGGCGTCCGGGATGGACGCCGTGAATGCGACCGCCCTCCCGGGCCACGTAAGCTCCCATCGTGATCGAGATCCGGCCCGGCCTGGTGATCCCCGACTCGAACCTGACCTGGCGCACCAGCCGGGCCGGTGGGCCGGGGGGCCAGCACGTCAACACCACGGACAGCCGCGTCGAGCTGCTGTTCGACGCGGAGGGCTGCGCCGCGCTCTACCCGCGCACGAAGGTCCGACTTCGGGAGCTCGCCGGACGGCGGATGAACGCCGCCGGGGTCCTGCAGCTGATCTGCGCGACCCACCGGTCCCAGCATCGGAACAAGGCGACGCTGGAGGAGCGGCTGCGCGACCTCGTGCTGGAGGCGCTGCGGCCGCCCCCGCCCCCGAGGCGACCGACGAAGCCGAGCCGAGCCGCGAAGCGGCGGCGCCTGGACGCCAAGAAGCAGCGCGGCGCGAAGAAGAAGGCGCGAGGCAAGAAGTGGTCGGGGGACGACTGACTGTGCCGCCCAGGTTGTGTGACCACGGATCCGACAGGCCCGCGGTCCGAGGTCAAGGAGCGAGGAGCGGAGCATGTCGAGTCCATGTGACCGACGAGCGACGCTGAGATCGGGCCGCGGGACGGAGGAGGCGTGGTCAGAAAGCCTGGGCGGCACAGTGACCACTGAGGGGGCACGGGCACGGACGTTGTCGCGCTACGTGTACTCCATCAACATGACCGCCCGGGTGCCATCCTCCAGCGCCTCGTAGCGGTGGGCCGCGTCTCCCGCGAACGACGCGAGATCGCCGGGACCGAGCTCCACCTCGCCGCCGTCCGGCCCGACCCGCAGGCGACCTTCGAGGATCAGCAGGTGCTCGACGGCGCCGTCGATGTGCGGGTTGGCGGCGTGGGCCGGCCCCGGCGACGCGTGCAGGACGTACAGCTCGAACGAGGACCGCCGGTGGCTGCTCGTCAGCAGCTCCACGTGCATGCGGCTCTCCTCCGCGTCGACGTGGATCCCCTCCCCCGCCCGCACGACGCGCACCCGGGGCACCGGCGGCTCGACGAGGTGACCGAAGGGCACCCCGAGCGCGGCCGCGATCGCGAGCAGCGTCTCGATCGACGGGTTGCCCTTGCCCGCCTCCAGCATCGACAGCGTCGACTTGCCGACCCCGGCGAGCGCCGCGAGCTCGCCCAGGCTGAGGCCTCGGGCGGTGCGCCGGGAGCGGATGTTCTGCGCCACGACCGACACCAGGGCCGCTGCATCCTTCGGAGATCCGGTGTTCATCATATTGAACGATCTTTCTGACTTGACGAACGGGTGAATTGTACTATCAACTTATCGCACAAATCGTTCGGCAAGATGAACACCTGGGAGAGCGCCATGACCACGGACCGACACGACCCCCTGCGCGCAGCGCTGCCCGTGGCCGTCGCCTGTGGGCTGATCGGCGCCTCCTTCGGCTCTCTCGCGGCGGCCTCCGGGGTGGGGGCGGGCAAGGCGATCGCGATGTCGTCGCTGGTGTTCGCGGGGGGCTCCCAGTTCGCGGCGCTGGGCGTGCTCGCGAGCGGCGGGAGCGCGCTGGCGGCGGTGGCGAGTGGGCTGCTGCTCAACGCCCGCTACGCCGCCTTCGGTGCGGCGCTCTCCGAGCTGCTGCCGGCGGGGCCGATGAGGCGGCTGGCGGCGGCCCACCTCCTGATCGACGAGTCGGCGGCGATGGCCCTGGCGGAGCCGGACGCGGCCCGCGCCCGCCGGACCTACTGGGGCGCCGGGGTGGCGATCTTCGTGCTCTGGAACCTCGGCACCGCCGCCGGCGTGTGGGCCGGCTCGCGGATGGGAGACCCCGCCGCGTTCGGCCTCGACGCGGCGCTGCCGGCCGCGATGCTGGCGATCCTCGCGCCCATGCTCCGGAGCGAGCAGGCCCGCCTGGCCGCCGCGGCGGGGGGCGCGGTGGCGCTGGTGCTCGCGATGTTCGCCCCGGCCG
This sequence comes from uncultured Rickettsiales bacterium, assembly GCA_964416435.1. GTDB lineage: Bacteria > Myxococcota_A > UBA796 > UBA9615 > UBA9615 > CAYQEG01. The sequence continues at coordinate 2,879 of CAYQEG010000113.1, read as the reverse complement.
GGGTGCCGGTGATGGGCGCGTCGTTCGGAGCGGTGGTGGCGCTGGCGGCCGGCGGCGGGGCCGCGGGGGAGGCGTCGTGACCTGGCTGGTGGTGATCGGGCTGGCGGTGGGCACCCTCGCGCTCCGACTGCTCGGGCCCTGGCTGGGTCGGGGAGGCGGCGACGGCCGGTTCGCCCGGGTCGTGCAGCTGGTACCCGCGGCGATGGTGGCGGCGCTGGTGGTGATCGGCACCTTCGACGGCGAGGGCGGGCTGCGGGTGGACGCGCGCGCCGCGGGGGTGGGCGCTGGCGTCGTCGCGCTGCTCCTCCGGGCGCCGATGCTCGTCGTCGTCGGCGTAGCCGCCGGAACCGCCGCGGCGCTGCGCTGGTTCGGCCTGGCCTGATCGCCGGCGGCGGCTACTGCGCCGGGTCGGGCGTGCGGTTGCGGATCTTGTCGTTCATCCGCCGGTGCCAGGCGACGTCGGCCCACATCTCCGGGAAGTGCGGCTGGGCGAAGTTCGACGTGCAGATGCCCGTCCAGTTCCGCTCGATGGCGAGGTCGACGGCGATCTCGTTCGCCTCGTTGATCCAGTCCCAGTCGCTGCCGCGCCCCTCGTAGTTGATCGCGGACCAGCCCTCCGAGGTGTACAGCGGCAGCGGCAGCTCCGCCGCCCACTCGGCCCACACGTCGAGCCGCCGCGTGAGCCGACGGATCCAGCTCTTCTTGAACCACCGCCACACCCGCGGTCCCAGGAACCGGTGCAGCGCGAACGCGCCGGGCAGCTCCAGCAACACCCACAGCTGGGCGGAGCGGAAGCTGAACCGGACGTCGTCGCTCAGCCAGACGTGGGGCTCGGCGATGTCGAACGTGTGCGGCGCCGCCGCGCGCACCCCGCGGTCGCCCAGGAACATCATCGAGAAGGTGTACGGCAGCTGCGGCCACCGCTCCTTGAGCGGGTCCAGCGCGGCGTACCAGGCCTGCAGCCGAGCGGTCTGCTCGGGGTCCCACGTCCCGGCCAGCTTGCGCAGGCCCGGCCAGCGCGCGCGCACCACGTCCTCCCACGCCCGCGGCGACCACGGCGCCATCGGGAACTCGTTGCACAGGTCGACCCACTCGATCGCGCCGAGCAGCCCCTCGGCGTCGAGGAACTCCAGGGTCTCCGTCCAGATCCGGGTCAGCTCCGCGGGGGAGTCGACGGCCCGCCTCCGCCCCAGGGTGTCGTCGTTGAACCAGGTCGACAGGGCGATCCGGATCCCCCGGTCGTGGGCCTTGCCGATGAACTCCACCAGCCCCTTGCGGGGCTCCACCTCGACCAGCGTGTGGTTGCCCCACATGAAGCGCTTGCGCTGCGGCTCGAGCACGTGGCGCTCGACCAGACGTCCGTCCCGGCCCGCGGCGACGAGGTGCGGGAAGGCGTCGATGCGCAAGCAGTCCAGCCCCCGCTCGCCCGCTTCGTCGAGCACCCGGTCCCAGTCGGCGTACTCCGCCTCGTCCCCGGTACGGCGGACCAGCCAGCTGAACTCCCACATGGAGACGGCGCGCGGGGTGCGGAGCGGCGGTCGGTCGGGCATCCCGCGACGCTACCAGGGCCCGCCCGCGCGCCAGCTATCCTCCGGCCATGCGCTCGCTCGCCCTGTCCGTGCTCCTCGCCGCCCTCGCCGTGCCTGCCGCCGCGTCGGCGCAGGACAACGCCGCCACCTTCGACCTGCTCCACGACCACGTCGCCCTGGGCGTGATCGATCCCGGCGGCGACTTCACCTTCGAGACACTGATCCGCTTCGACGACCTGAGCGAGCCGGTGATCTCCGGCTACATCTCGATCCTGGAGGTCGTCGAGGCCAACGGCCACAACGCCTTCTACCTGGGCATCGTGGCCGGCCAATGGCAGCTCGAGGCGAACGACAGCAACACCACCGAGGGCGGCTCGTGCGTCGGTGGGGACGCCGTCTGCACGCCCGCCGGGGTCGCCGAGGGGGTGCTCTACCACCTCGCCGTCACGGTCTCCGGCGACGCCTTCACGCTCTACCTCGACGGCGTCGACACCTTCTCGGGGACGCTGCCCCGCACCCCGACCTTCGGCACGGCCCAGTGGGTCCTCGGCGCGGACACGGACAACGGCGTCGCCTTCACGTCGGACTCGTTCGGCGGGCTGATGGACGAGGTGCGGCTGTGGGGCGACGTGCGCACGGTGGACGAGCTGAGCTGCCTGGACGACTGGACGCTCCTGGGCGACGAGGACGACCTGCTCGGCTACTGGCCGATGAACGAGGCGGGCGGCTCGCCGACGGCGACCGACGAGGCGTCCGGCGCGTTCCCCGGCACGATGGGCGACGACGCGGACTTCGTGGCCTCCCCGTTCGGCGCGGCGGTCCAGGCCGGCGGCGACGTGCCGTGCGTCGACTTCGACGGCGACGGATTCACCCCGGACGACGGTGACTGCGACGACACGGACGACGATCTCTACCCGGGCGCTCCCGAGCTGTGCGACGCCATCGACAGCGACTGCGACGGCTCGGTCGTGGACGAGTTCGACGACCTCGACGGCGACCTCGTTCCCGACTGCACCGACCCCGACGACGACGGCGACGGCGAGCCCGACGGGACCGACTGCGCGCCCCTCGACGCCGCCACCCATCCGGGGGCGGCGGAGCTGTGCGACGAGGTCGACAGCGACTGCGACGGCTCGATCGTGGACGAGTTCGACGACCTGGACGGCGACTCCACCCCCGACTGCGTGGACGACGACGTGGACGGCGACGGCTTCGACGGGGCCGTGGACGACTGCGACGACGCGGACGCGGCGATCTTCCCCGGCGCAGCCGAGGCGTGCGACCAGGTCGACAGCGACTGCGAAGGCGACCTCGTCGAAGGTGAGCCCGACCACGACGGCGACGGGCAGC
>CAYQEG010000112.1:0-26218 GCA_964416435.1 uncultured Rickettsiales bacterium | reverse complement strand
CGTCGTCGGCGGTCGCGTCGTCGTCGTCCGTGGCGTCGTCGTCGTCGGGCGCGTCGTCGTCGTCGGTCGCGTCGTCTTCTTCGGTCGCGTCGTCGTCGTCCGGCGCGTCGTCGTCGTCCAGGCCGATGGAGGCGGTGCGGGGCTTGTTGTAGCCACACGACTCGATCCGGAGCTTGATGCCCGGGGCGAGCTCCGACTCGGGGGTGGACTGGTAGCCGTCGTCGTCGTCGTCGTCGCCGCGGGCCTCGTAGGAGAGGCACATGAGGAACAACAGGCCGAAGGCCATCAGGTAGCGCCGGAGCTTCCGGCTGAGATCTGCTCTCGTCTGCTTGCTCATCGTTCCCCGCAATCGCCGCTCTGCGGCCGGAGTATATCCTCGCGCGCGTGGGTCGAAGGGTTTGCGTCCTCGGCCCGTCTAGGAGATGGGTCGGATGGCGCGTCCTTACCAGGGGGTTGTGCGATCGTCTCCCGCGATCAGACGCGCGCCCCCGCCGGAGGTTCCCCGTTGAGATTCTTGCTGTTGTCCCTGCCGGCCGTGCTCCTCATGGCGACCCCGTCCGTCGCCCACGCCGATCTCACAGCCGACGTCGCGGCCCGGGCCGGGGCCGACTCGACGGTCTACGTGGTCGACGCCGACGGCCAGGTCCTGATCGACCACGGCGGCGACCGTACCTTCATTCCGGCGTCCACGCTCAAGGTGTTCACCTGCACGTTGGCGGCCGAGCACCTCGGCATGGACGCCCGCTTCGAGACGTCCTTCTGGATCGAAGGCGATCGGCTGATCGTCAAGGGCGGGGGCGACCCGTTCCTGGTCAGCGAGGAGCTGGACGCGGTGGCCGCGGCGCTCGCGACCCGGCTGGAGGGGCGGGAGCTCGCCGGGGTCTGGATCGACGACTCCTTCTTCGAGGCGGGGATCAAGATCCCCGGAGTGGGGGGCAGCGAAGAGCCGTACGACGCGCTGAACTCGGCGACGGCGGTCAACTTCAACACGATCAACGTGCGGGTGGACGGCAGCACCGTCACGTCGGCGGAGGAGCAGACGCCGCTGACCCCGCTGGCCGAGCAGGTGGCCCGACGGCGCGGGGTGAAGGGGAAGCTGCGGGTCAACCTGAGCAACGACCCGGCGGAGGTCCGGCGCTACGCCGCGGAGCTGATCGCGGCGAAGCTTCGCGGCGTCGGCGTGCAGGTCGGGGACGGCTGGGGGGACGCGACGGCGCCGGCGCGCGACCCGGACCACACGCACGCCAACAGCCGCACGCTGTCCGAGGTCTGCGCGGGCCTGCTGTACTACTCCAACAACTACATCGCGAACCAGGTGTTCCTGGCCATCGGCGCCCAGGTGCACGGGGCGCCGGCGAGCCTGGAGAAGTCGGTCCGCGTCGCGACCGCGTTCATCGACGCCCACCCCGACCTGGAGGGGCTGGTGGTGACCGAAGGCTCGGGGATCTCCTACGACAACCGGGCCACGGGCGCCTCCCTCGCCGCCGCCCTGACGATGTTCGCGGCCCACAAGGGCCTGCTCCGCCAGAAGCACGACACGCCCAACAAGACGGGCACCCTGAAGGTGACCAAGTCGGTCATCGGCTACCTGGACACGAAGGAGCACGGCACGGTGCGCTTCGTCATCTCCCTGGACGGCAACGGTGACGCCCGGAGGTGGCAGATCATCGACCTGCTCCGGGAGCGGCTCTGACCGACGGGCCCCAGGCGGGTAGCCTCCAGGGGTGATTCGCCCCGAGCCGGTCGCGTTCGTCTTCGTCGGGATCCTCGGGATCGGGGCGCTGATCTACGTGATCGGGCGGATCGGCGCAGGGCCGGCCGGCATGACCGAGCTGCCGCGCATCGGGCAGCTCACCCAGGAGCAGCTGGCCGACTGCGGGCCCGAGCTGTACGGCGATCACCTGCTGCGCACCGCGGCTCCGGGCTTCATCAACGACCCCGCCTATCACGCCCACCAGCGCCAGGTCCTCGAGGACTGCGCCGCGCCGTTCACCCTGTGGGCCCGGGTCGCCGCGGCCTGGTGCGATCCGCCGATCCTCGAGCCCGTCGACGCCGCCCTCGGGCGCCACCGCCCCCTCGCCGACGCCCTGGACGTGCTCGCGACGGAGAACACCTTCCGCGACTGCTACCGCAGCTGGCTGGAGCGCTGAGCGGAAAGTCAGCCGTGGCAGGCCATGCAGTCGTCCACCGGCGCCATCGGCGGGGTGCCGGCGTCGTGGGGATGGGCGACGCCGCGGGGCTCCGGCGGCGGCCCCGACAGCGGGCGACCCGGCCCGGACAGCCGCTCCGCGATGCGGTCCGCCTCCCGTCTGCCCGACAGCAACGCCCCGTGCACCGTGCCCGCGTCCTCGAAGTGCGTCGCCGCGCCCGCGAAGAAGAGCCGATCCCCCACGGGCGCCGCGAGGGCCGCGTAGGCGTCGTCCCCCACCCCCACCGGGGAGTGCACGTACGAGCCACGCGCCACGGGGTTGCGGCTCCACCGGGTCATGACGACACCGGTCGGGGCCGGTACGTCCCCGAATCGACGCTTCAGCAGCGCGATCACTTCCGCCGCCGCCTCGGCGTCCGTCTTCCGCTCCAGCTCGCGCGCCGACGTGCCGCCGGTGAACGCCACCAGGACGTTGGCCTCCGAGAACGCCCGCCCGTTGAGCAGGACCGGGAACCGCTCGTCGGCCAGCTGCCCCAGGAAGTGGGGGTCGGTCGGCCAGAAGCACCGGTCGAACCGCAGCGCGACCTTGTTCAGCGTGCCCACCCCGAGGGACGCGATCGCGTCCCGCTTGATCGACGGCAACCCCGGTTCGAAGACCACCGAGCCGGCTTGGAGCACCCCCAGCGGGAGCGTCACGAGCGCTGCGTCGGCCGTCCAGGACGCGCCGTCGGCGTCGACCTGCACAGCCTCCGACGTCACCGCGAGCCGACGCACGCGCCGCCCCAGGTGCACCGTCGTGCCCTCGGCGAGCAGCCGGGGGATCGCGTCGTACCCCCCGGGGAACAGCCGGTCGGCGCCGCCGTAGCTGCCCTCCCCGCCGCCGAGCAGCGACAGCCGCGCCAGGTCCTCGGCCGCCGTCACCCGCATCCCGGCGAGGCGCCAGTCCAGGTAGCGACGCTCCACCGGGCTCAGCGTCTCCCCGCCGACCACCCGGTCGACGGCCGCCTGCACCGAGCGGTCCTCGTCGGCGAGCAGTCCCTGGGCGACCACCTCGAGCTGGACCCCCGACCACGCCCGGTCGAGCTCCCGCCGGGCCGGCCCCCCCAGCGGCTTGCCGTCCGCGTCCCACAGGTGCACCGACTCGTAGTCGGTGGTGAAGCGCTCGGCCCCGGCCTCGCGGGCGAGCGGTCCGAGCGGGTTGGCGAGGGCCCCGTGGATCCAGGACGCCCCGAGGTCGACGGGCGTTCCCAGCGACCGGTCGGTGCGGATGCGTCCGCCGACCCGGTGGCGCGCCTCGATGACCGCGACCTCGAAGCCGGCCGCGCGCAGCCGGCGAGCCGCCTCCAGGCCCGCGACACCCGCCCCGATGACCAGCACCGAACCCCGCCCGGTGGGCTGCGCCTCGACGTCGAGCTCCCCGGGCCAGCAGCCGGCCAGCGCGGCCGCGAGTCCACCTGCCAGCACGTCACGTCGGGTCGGTCGGGCCATCGCTGCACGCTACACCGGGGTCCCTCGTCCGGTACCCTCACACGGGTGAGCGCCCCCAGCGATACCGACCTGCTCCCCCTGATCGAAGCCATGGCCAGGGGCGATCGCGCCGCCCTGGAGCCGTTCATCGGGCTGGTCGGCCCCTGGATCCACGGCCTCCAGCTGCACATCACCGGCACCACCGTCGCGGCCGCGGTCCTCGTCGAAGAGACCCTCGCCCGCGTGTGGAGCGACGCCCCGTTGTACGACCACCACTTCGGCGCCCCCATGGCGTGGGTGATGGCTGTGGCCCGGGCCGAAGGCATGTCCTACGTTGAGAAGCGGCGCGGTCGGGAAGCCCGCCTCAAGAGCCGACCGGACGCCCACACGGTGCTCGATCCGGACGCCGACGGCGCCGACCCCCGGGTCGTCGCCGCGTTCGAGCGGCTCGGCGAGGGACAGGCAGACCTGCTGCGCAAGGCCTTCCTGGAGGGCGCCCCCGGCGGAACGAAGGGCGCCCAGGACCGCGAATCGCTGGCCGAAGCGCTCCCCGCGCTGGCCGAAGCGCTGAAGGGAGCGTGATGGAGCTCGACCGCTGCCGAGACCTCCGGGAGCACTTCGTGCCGTTCGTCGTCGGCAACGCGCCCCGCTCGGTGGAGCTCCGGCTGGAGCTCCACCTCGCCCAGGGCTGCGCCGCCTGCGCCTCGGACATCGACGACCTGCAGACCGCCTGGTACGCCATCCCGCTGAGCATGCCCCCTCAGCCCCTGCTCGACGGCGCCCCCGCCCTCCTCGCGCGCAACGTGGGGAGCCGCCCCCAGGAGATGGTCGAGGTGCCGATCGTCTACCCGGAGACGAACGAGCGGCGGCTGCTCGTGACCCTCGTGATCCTCTTCGGCGTCGCGTTGTTCGCGGCCGCCCTGTGGGGTCGCTCGCAGGTGGGCGCGTGAGGGCGCTGCTCGCCGCCGTCGCGGCCGCCCTCGTCGTCGGCGTGGCCCCGCCGGCCGCCGCCTACGTGTTCATGGAGACCTGCGAGGAGGAGGGCCCGGCCGCGTGGGACAGCGACGCGACCCTCACCTGGCACCTGTCGTCGACCTACGCCTCCGATGACCTCACCGACGTCATCGTGCGGTCCTCGGTCGGGGCCGCGTTCGCCGCGTGGAACGCGCCCGACTGCGCCAACATCCCGGCCCAGGGCGGCGACGACCTCGACCTCGACCCCTTCGGCGGGGACTCGGCCATCGTGCTGGGGTTCTACGAGGACGAGTGGCCGCCCGAGCTCGGGGTCAACCTGCTCGCCCTGACGCAGATCGCGGTGACGGACGACTGCCGGATCCTCGACGGCGACATCGTCTTCAACGGCGCCGACCACACCTGGATCAACGGCGCCCCGACCTTCGACGAGGTCGACTTCCGGGCCGTCGCCACTCACGAAGTCGGCCACCTGCTGGGCGTCGACCACACCGAGATCGGCGGCAGCACGATGTTCGTGCCGTACGACTACGACCTGGCGTGGCGGGACCTCGGCTGCGACGACACCGGCGCGATCTGCGAGCTCTACCCGACCTTCGACACCACCTGCGACGACAGCTCGCTGTGCCCCTGCGACCATCCCTGCGTGGGCGGCCTGTGCGAGGGGTACGAGACCGCCCTGGGAGCGCTGGAGTGCTGGGAGCGCTTCGCCCCCGAGGAGTCGGGCTTCGAAGAGGAGCCCAACGACGAGTCGACCGAAGCGACCACGTTCGTCGGCGACGGCGGTGACCTGGTCATCACCGGCAGCTCCGCGTCCTGCGGCAACGACGGCGCCGAGCCGACCGCCGACGTCGACTGGCTGGTGTTCGACGTGCCGTGCAACGGCCGCGCCTGGGTCTCCCTGGAGGCGTCCGCCCTGGACGCCGACGTCGACCTGTTCGTCTTCAACGACGGGGTTTCGGTCGGCAGCTCCCAGGTCCGCGAGCAGGGCCCCAACGGCCGCGAAGGCCTCGAGGTGACCCTCGGCAAGCGGTTCCAGACGTTCATCTACTGCTGGGAGGGGGCTGCGACCGACTGGACCCTGACGGTCCACTACCTCTCCCCCGGCGAGCAGGCCGGCTTCCCGGACTCGGGCCCGGCGTGCGCGGGTTGCTCGACCGTCACCCCGCCCGCGGGGGGCGCGGCGCTCCTGCTCCTGCTCCTGGGGTTCGTCCGGAGACGCTCCTAGATGTCCTCGGCGTAAGTCCCGACCGGGAGTCCGGCGAGCAATCGGCGTCGTCCGTCGTCGTCGAGACGAGGAGGCGTACCTCGCGTACGTCGACGAGGGGAGGCGGCGTCGGCGGCGTCGAGGGCCGGCGGAAACCGGTGCGGGACTTGTGCCGATGGCATCTAGCCGCCGAGGCGGTCGTGGGCGCGGAGGGCCCGGCGGGCCTTGCGTCGCACCTTGCCGTCGGGGTCGTTGCGCAGCAGCACCTCCAACCGACCCCGAGCCTCCGAGCCCGGCACCTTCCCCAGGGCGGACGCGGCGGCCGCGCGGACCGAGGCGTCGTCGTCCTTCGTGGCTTCGATCAGGGCCCCGACCGCGCCGCGCGCGTCGGGGCGACCGAGCGCTTCGATCGCCTGGATCCGCAGCACAGGGTCGTCCTCGGCGTCGATCCGGGCGACGAGCAGCCGGTCGACCTCCAGCAGATCGGTCTCCCGGGACAGCCGACTGAGCGTCTCCAGGCGCACCCGGCGCGACGGATGCGCCGCGAGCAGCCCCCAGCCCTCCACCGCCCACTCGACGTCGCCCCGCTCGAGCACGCCGTGCCGCAGCCACCGCACCGTCCAGGTCTCCGCCGCCGGCCCCCCCGCGGCCGCCGCCATGCGCAGCAGGAACCGGTCGGGGTTGCCCGGCGGCATCGGCACGCGGCCGTCCAGGGCCGTGGTCCAGCCGGCGAGGTTGGGCGGCTCCGGCACCACCTCCAGGGCCGCCATCTCCGCCGCCGTCGGCGGCTCGAAGGTGCGCAGCGCGCCGACCGCGATCTCGCTGACCCGCCGGTCTGCGTCGGCCGAGGCGACCAGCAACAGCTCCCGCACCGCGTCCCCCGAGCGCCCGACGAGCGCGGAGGTGACCTCGGCCCGCATGCGCGGCGACTTGTCCCGCACGAGCAGCCACCGCATCAGCCCGACCAGCTCCGGATCGAGGTCCCGCTCGGCGTCCGGGGGCGGCTCCTCGTGGAGCAGCCACGCGAGCGCGTCGCGACGCACGCCGAGGTCCGAGTCGTTCAGGGCGAACCACCGGGCGAGGTCACGCCGGGCCTCGATCCGAGGCGCCTCGCTGGACAGCACGAACGCGAGCGCGTCGTGGCGATGGCTCGCCTTGGGAGCGAGCAGGTTCCAGAACCCGTCGGCCAGCGCCCCCTCCACCCCCAGCTCCGGCGGAGCCGACGGCGGCCGCTCCACCACCGAGAACAGGAGGTCTCCCAGCCGCCCCTCGTCCACCAGGATCCGCGGCAGATCGCGGAACGAGGCGGCCGTCGTGGCCCTCAGCAGCGCGCCCACGCGCAGGGGCGTGTAGTCCTCCTGCTCGGCGCCCGCCGACGGCGACATCTCCAGCGGCGACGTGCGCACCAGGACGTTCCCCTCCGCCGCGTACTCGATGTCGAAGCGGATCCACCATTGGAGCTGCAGGGCCCAGTGGGGCACCGAGACCGGCATCACCGTAGAGCCGATCCGCTGCTCCACCACCCGGGTGCCTTCGAGCTCGACCGAGACCAGCCCGATCTCGAGCACCGCCCGCGCCGGCAGCCGCACGTCATCGGGGCTGCGGTGCGCGCCCGCGAGCTCCAGCCGCTCCCAGACCAGGCTGCACAGGTACTCGTCGAGCCACTCGATCAGCTCCTCGGGGCCCTCCGCCTCGCCGCGAGCGAGATCGTGCAGGTCCTGACCGGTGTGGCGGCGGAGCAGCGGGTGGCTGGGACCCACCCGGGCCTCGCACCGGAAGTCGATGGGCACGCCGGCCAGGGGCGGCGGCGGCCCGTCCCCCAACGTCTGGGCGGCCGCGAACCCCGGCAGGCAGACGACGACGGCGAGGCACAGCGAAGCAAGGCGGACCACGGTCCGAGCCTAGATCCTCCGCCAGCGGCCAGCCAGGGTCGCGTCTCTGATAGCGTTCCGAGTCCGTGGTGGAGAGTCCGACCCAGGGGGGTCCCTGGTGGTGCGGAGGCTCCTGGGGCCAGACCCAGGGGCTGAGCACCGAGCAGGTGGCCCAGATCGTCGCCAACTACCCGGGGCCCCATTGGGTCTGGCGGGAGGGGCTCCCCCAGTGGATGCCGGCGGAGCAGGTCCCCGAGATCGCGCAGGCGCTGCAGAGCGGGATGTTCGGCGGAAAGACGACCGTCGACCGACCCAGCCCGGCGGGGGACGAGGTCGCCACGCAAGAGGACGACGACGGCGCGCCCTTCTTCACGCCCAACCGGCTGATCTTCTTCGGGCTGCTCGCGTTCGGCCTGCTGATCGTCTGCGGACTCGGCGGTCTGGTCATCGCCGGGCACGTGAAGCAGAAGAAGATCGATGACGCCCGCGCGGCAGAGGCTGCCCGCCGCGCCGCCATGGCGACGCCAGCCCCGACGCCCGAGCCGACGCCCCCGCCCCCGCCGCCCCTGGAGCGGGTGCGGTCCACGATCGACAAGCCCCGCGAGTTCGGTCGCCGCCCGCTGAAGACAAGCCGCGGGAGGCACGGCGACGGCGTCGCGTCGAGCGAGCTGGTCGAGGCCAACGGCACGGTGCACGGCGCCGACCGGATCGGCGACGTCAAGGGCGACACCGCCTGGTGCGAGTCGGCGAGCGACGACGGCCTCGGCGAGTGGGTCGAGCTCTGGTTCGACTGCGGCGTCTCCGCCGAGGCGGGCATCGGCGGCGTCGCGGTGCGGGCCGGCTACGGCCGCAGCGAGCGCTTCTGGCGGCAGAACAACCGGGTCGCCGACGCGCTGCTCACCGTCGACGTCAACGGTCGCGAGGAGTGGAAGGTCGAGGTCAACTTCGACGACCGCGTCGACCAGCAGTACGTGGCGTTCGACCGCCCCGCGCGGTGCGCGCGCGGCGACACCATCCGGGCGAGGCTCGAGATCCTCTCCGTCTACCAGGGCAGCTCGTACACGGACACGTGCGTCTCCACGATGAGCTTCTACCCAGCATCGAGATGACAGACCGGCCGGACCGCCGGCCGTGGCTGGTGGGCGCAGCCCTCGTGATCGTCGTCGGCACGGTCGCGCGGCTGGTGTTCCCCGACCTGCGGCCCATCCATCACGACGAGGCGGTCAACTGGTACCTCAGCGGCCGCGTCATCAACAACGGCGTCTACCACTACGACCCGTCCAACTATCACGGCCCCCTCTTCTTCTACCTGACCGCCGCGGGCCGGCCGCTGGCCTGGATCTTCGGCCGCCTGACCGCCCTGCGGGTGCCCACGATGCTCGCCGGGGCGGCGATGATCCCGCTGGTCCTCGCGACGGCCCGCCAGCAGGGTCGACGCTCGGCCCTGCTCGCCGCCGCGTTCCTCGCGCTGTCCCCCGCCGCCGTGTTCTACGCCCGCGACGCCATCCACGAGACCTGGCTGGCGCTCTTCACCCTCGGCGCCCTGGTCGCCGCGTGGCGGGCCTGCACGTCGGAGCGGCCGGTGCGGGACTGGGCCATCGCCGGCGCCTGCGTCGGCGGCATGGTCGCGATGAAGGAGACGGCGGTGCTCACCTTCGTCGGATGGGCCGCGGCGCTCGGCGCGATGGTCGCGATGGGCGGCTGGTCGGCGCTGCCGCGGCCATCGGGCAAGGCGATCGGCGCCGCGGGAGGGGCCGCCGGGGCGGTGGTCGTCGCGTCGTACTCCGGCTTCGGGCAGGCCCCGGGCGACCTGCTCGGCCTGTTCGAGACCCTGACGCTGTGGGGGCAGCGAGGCATGGAGGGGGACGGCCACGAGAAGGCGTGGTGGACGTTCGGCTGGTGGCTGCTCCGGGCCGAGGGACCGGCGGTCGTGTTGTCCGTCGCGGCGCTGGTGGCCGCGGCGTGGACCCGTGACCGCGGGGACGTCGGGCTCGCCGTCTGGTTGGTCGTCACGACCGCGCTGTACTCGGCGATCTCCTACAAGACGCCCTGGTGCGCGCTGCAGTTGACGCTGCCGGCGGCGCTCCTCGCGGGCCGGTGGGTCGGCCGGCTGCCGCTCCCGGCCGCGTGGGCGGTCGGCGGGCTGGGGCTGGTGGGCGCGGCGGCGTTGACGGTCAGCAGCTCGTTCGTGCGATACGACGTGATCGAAGAGCCGCTGGTGTACGTGCAGACCCACCGGGAGACGGCGTACGCCGTCGGCGTGGTCGGCGACGTGCTCGACGCCGTCGGATCGGACGCGACGCTGCGCTACTTCTACAGCGCCCGCTACCCGTTCAACTGGTACCTCGACCGCGGGGGGCTGGAGCCGGAGGACGAAGATGGCATGCCGTCGCACGTCGACGGCGACGCGATCATCGCCTCACCCCATCGCCTCCCCGACCTGCAGGAGACGATGACGCAGGACTACCTGTGGCAGCGGTTCGACTTCCGCGAGGGCATGCAGGTCGACGTCTGGATCGCGCTGGAGCACGAAGCGCTGATCGACGACAACGGCGGCTGGGCGCGGGTCAGCCCGATCGGACCGGACACGCTCTGATCGCGATCAGCCGACGTAGTAGCGCGGCGGCACCCAGCTCCAGCCGCCGATCCCGGCGGCCGCCCCGGCCTCGGACGCGGCCTGGCTGAGCAGCGCGTGGGCCGCGGCTTCGATCCGCTCGGGGTTGAGCGCGGCCGCCTCCTCCAGCACCTCGGACTGGCCGATGGCGGGCACGTTGACCATGCCGACGGCGCGCACCGGCACGCCGGGCATCGCCTCGACGACCTGCGACTGGATCTCGCGGTGGAACCCGGCGAACGTGCGGTCGTCGGCCGCGACGAGCAGCCGGCCCGTCTTGCTGACCGACTCGAAGACCAGGTCCATGTCCGGCGGCACGATGGTGCGCAGGTCGATGACCTCGGCGGAGATCCCCTCGGCCGAGAGCCGCTCGCCGACCTCCTCGCCGAAGATCGCGCCCCGGCCCCAGCCGACGATCGTCAGGTCGGTGCCGGGTCGCCGCACGATCCCCTTGCCCAGCGGCACCCGCACGCCCTTGCCGACGTCGGGGATGCCGCCCTTGCGGATGAGCGTCTTGAGGGCCTTGACCCCGGTCGGCTCCCGGGGCTCCTCGTCGAACGCGGGGCCGTGGGTGCGGCGGTAGCAGTACTTCGGCTCGCAGAACACGACCGGCCCGCCGTACTCGGCGGCGGACAGGAGCAGCCCGTAGGCGTCGTAGGAGGTCGACGGCATCACCATCACGAGGCCCGGGATCGGGCTGAAGAAGCCGTCCACCGACATCGAGTGGTACATCGCCCCGCCGCCGAAGGGGTCGGTCGGCATGCGCAGGATCACCGACGGGGAGATCTGGCCGAGCGTCGACCAGTACAGGTTCCCCATGTGCACCAGCCAGTGGTACGCGTTCAGCGAGTAGTCCCCGAACTGGATCTCCGGCATCGCCCGGAAGCCCGGGTACATGCCGGCGCCGACGGCGGTGCCGACGAGCAGCGGCTCGTTGATCGGCGCGTCGATCACCGCGTCGGGGTGCAGGTCCTTGAGGCCCGCGGTCGCCTGCATCACGCCGCCGAGCTCACCCACGTCCTCGCCCCAGATCGCGGCCGGGTACATCTCGAAGACGTCCCGCATCGCCGCCCGCAGCGCGCCGGCATACGTCACGTTGGTGCGGGGGCGGTCCACCAGGCCGGCCGGGTCGGCGACGTCGGGGAACGGCGGCCGCACGAAGGTGTGGATCGCGGACGGCTCGGGCTCCGGCTCGCCCTCGACCTCCACCATCCAGTCGTGGACGATCTCGTCCTCCTCGGCCATCACCCGGCCCAGGTCGTGCCACGCGAAGTAGTCGGCCCCCTCGCCCTCGATCCGGGTGACGATGTCCTCCTGCTCCAGGGCCCCCTGTTCCACGAGGAACGCCCCGAAGTCGAGCAGCGGGTCGGGCTGGTCGAGGTGGAAGCGGTAGTTGCCCGCCGAGCTGTGGCCGTTGAGCCGGGGCAGCCCCGTCACGTGCCACAGGCAGCCCTTCTGCTCGGTCCGGCAGTACGACGCGGCGGCGTACGCCGTCTCGTAGACCGCCGTGAAGTCCTTGCCGTCGCACGTGAAGAACTCGAGCCCGAAGGCGCGGGCGTAGGCCTCGAAGTCCTTGATCCCCCGGCCCGACTCGGGCGCCGTCGAGATCGCGATCCGGTTGTCCGTGATCATCACGCACATCGGCAGCGACCAGACGCTCATCGCGTTCATCGCTTCGTGCAGGTCACCCTCGGCCGTGGTGCCGTCGCCGATGGCCGCGGCGACGAAGCCGTCGGTGACGCCCGCCAGCCGCATCGCCTTGCCGTAGCCGGCCGACTTGCCCAGGTTCATGCCCAGGGCCGACTGGATGGGGAGCAGGCCCCGCTCCATGTCGAGCAGGTGGTTGACCATGTTGCGGCCGCCGCTGAACGGGTCGGTCGCGCGGCTGAACTGCTGCCGGATGACGTCCTTGACGAAGCCCTCGCGGCCCGTCAGCTCGCACCACATCGAGTACAGCGTCCCCGACCGGTAGTGGCCACAGAAGCCGAACTTGTCGACGTCGCCGCCGATCACCTTGTGCCAGGCGAGCGCGGTAGCGGTCGCGTGCATCTCCTGGCCGGGCCCGTAGATCGCGAACTTGATGCGGCCCTGGCTGAGCAGCCGAACGATGCGCTCGTCCATCGACCGGTTGCGCACGGACACGCGATACGCGTGCCGCAGCTCGTCGTGGGTCAACTCGGGCGCGGCGTACTTCTTCGTCTTGCTCTTCTTGCGCGGCACGAAACCTCCGGGAGCCTGATCTGCCCCAGCGCGGGGCGATCCGCAACTCGTACGGATCATCGAGAGCGTTCAGTGGCCGTGGCCGTCGCCCTCGGGGGCGGGTTCGGGCCCCGCCCTCTTCTTCGGCTGCACGAACCCGCTGACGCCCACGCCGAGCACCAGCGGCTGCTCGAACTGCATGCCGCGGCTCCACTCCCAGGCGTTGACCTTGAGGGTGGCGAACAGCGCCAGGTCCTTGCGCACGTTCCAGTTGACCCCCAGCGTCGCGCCGAGGGCGACCCGCCCCGACTCGTCCCAGTCCTCGCCCTGCCAGGCTTCGGGAGAGACGAACGTCGCGTGGGCGAGGAGCAGCACCTGCATCCGGAGCAGCGGCTCGGCCGGGCGGTAGGTCGGCCCCACCGAGACGTTGGCGACCCGCGAACCGCGATAGCCCTTCGAGTTGCCGTACAGCGGGATCCGGGCGTCCGTGGTCGCGAGCAGGCCGAAGTCCTGGCCCCACAGGACCAGGTCGAAGCCGACGACCGGGTCCACCGTCCCGTTGCCGAACTGGCCGAGCCCCGGCTGGCCCGGCGCCGGACCGGTCGGCAGCGCGACGCCGACCCGGGGGCCCAGGATCAACCGGGTGCCCAGCGGCTCGACGTAGACCGCGCCGGTCAGCCGCCCGTCTCCGGGGCCGAACCGTGGGGTCTCCCCCTCCACCTTCAGCAGGAACGGCTGCCGATAGCCCACCTGGAAGCCCCGCCCGAGGCCCACGCTCAGGCCGACGTCGAGGCCCAGCAGGTTCAGCGCGCCGCGGGCGCCCCCGGACGACCGGGAGAACGACAGGCCGCCGTCGAAGCGGAGCTGACCGGGAGCGAGGCCGGGGTTGGTTCGCGAAGCTCCAGCCTGGAGCTGCGGGTTGCTTCACATGCCTCAGGTGGCTTCGGAGGACGCCGGCAACAGCAGCGCGGCGAGCACGATCCCGGCGAGCCAGGGGGTGAGCGCGCGCATCAGTGCTCGCGCCGCTTGAGCCCCTTGCGCTCGGCCCACGCCGTGTTCCGCTCCAGGCTCTGCCATTGCTCGTGTAGCTGGGGCGTCATCTCGGCGAACACGTCCGAGAAGATCGACCGCAGCTCGGGCCTGGCGGTGCGCTCGACTTCGCTCCAGACGGCGCGGATCTCCTGGTCCAGTTCGTCCTGCTGGGCCTGCTCCTGGTCGTCGGACCACAGCCCCTTGCCGGTCAGGTAGCGGCGGGTGCGGACCAGCGGGTCGAGCTCCCACCAGCGCTTCGTGACGTCCTCGTCCCGGTAGCGGGTCGGGTCGTCCGACGTGGTGTGCGCGCCGAGCCGGTAGGTGAGGCACTCGATGAACGACGGGCCTCCGCCGGAGCGCGCCCGGTCAGCCGCCTCGCGGGTCACCTTGTGCACGGCGAGCAGGTCGTTGCCGTCGACGCGCGCGCCCGGCATGCCGTACCCCTTGGCCTTGACGGCCATCGAGCGGGCCGCGGTCTGCTTGCCGACGGGTACCGAGATGGACCACTGGTTGTTCTGACAGATGAAGACGACCGGCAGCCGCTGCACCGACGCGACGTTGAGGCCGGTGTGGAAGTCGCCCTCGCTGGTCGCCCCGTCCCCCATGAAGGCCATGGTGACGCGGCCGTCGCCCTTGAGCTTGCCCGCGAGGGCCAGCCCGCAGGCCTGGGGGATCTGGTTGGCGATGACCGACGACATCGTCACGTAGTGGAAGTCGTGGCCCGGCGGGTGGCAGGGCATCTGCCGCCCCTGGGTGACGTCGTCCGCGTTGCCGAGCAGCTGGTCGAAGTACCGACGGAGCGACAGCCCGCGGTACAGCAGCGCGCCCGCCTCCCGGAGCGCCGGCACGATCCAGTCGGTCGGCTCGAGCGCCGCGGCGGTGCCGAAGACCGAGCCCTCCTGGCCGGTGCAGGCGCCGTAGAAGCCGATCCGACCCTGCCGCTGCAGCGTCAGCATGCGGTCGTCGATCAGCCGCTGGCGCACCATCACCCGGTGCAGCTCCAAGACCTCGTCGTCCGTGAGCAGCGGCTCTCCGACCAGCGAACCGTCCGGCGCGAGCACCTGGATCAGGTCGTCGGTCGGCAGGTGCTCGGGCGGGCAGACGTCGGCCGCCGGATAGGTCGGATGCTCAGCCATCGAGCAGGCTATCTAGCACAGCGAAGCCGGATCACGGCTCGTTCCCGCTCCAGCCCCGGACCCCGCTCAGCCCTGCCTGGCCTCTTCGAGCGTCACCGCCTCGCCGCCGCGGGCGAGGCTCATCTGCGCGGCGACGATGGCGGCCGTCACGGCGGTGCCGGTGGCGCCGTCGCTGCGGCACTTCGTTCCCTCGCGGATGCACGACAGGAAGTGCGCCATCTCGGTCCTCAACGGCTCCGGAGAGGCCAGCCGGGGGATGGTCACGTCGCCGTGGCGGATGTCGACCTGCCACGCCGCGAAGTCCTCCGGGCCGGACTCGGACGTCTCGACCCGGCTGTCGAACAGCTGGACCTTGGCGGTGGCGGAGATGTCGTCGAACACGGCCATGCGGCGGCTGCCCACGACGGTCATCTCGCGCACCTTGCGGGGGTCCAGCCAGCCCGCGTGCAGGTGGGCGCCCACCCCGCCGGGGTACTCCAGCGTCGCGAAGACGACGTCCTCGACCCCCTCGGAGATGTACGAGAACCCTCGGCATTGCACGGTGAGCGGCTCGGCGCCCAGCCAGTAGTTGAGGATCGACAGGTCGTGGGGCGCGTAGGACCACAGCGCGTTGACGTCGCCCTGCACGCGACCCAGGTTGACCCGCCGGCTGTAGACGTACTGCACGTCGCCGAGGGTGCGGCCGACGATGTAGTCCCGGATCCGCTGCACCGCCGCGTTGAACAGGAAGATGTGGCCGACCATCAACACGAGGTCGCGCTCGGCGGCGAGCCGCTCCAGCTCGAGACACTCGGGCACGGTCATCGCCAGCGGCTTCTCGACGAGCACGTGCTTGCCCGCCTGGAGGGCAGCCTGGGCCAGCTCGAAGTGGGAGCGGACCGGCGTCGCGATGACGACCGCTTCGACCTCGGGATCGTTGAGTGCGAGCCGGAGGTCGTCGTGGGCGGAGGCGTGCTGGGTGAAGCGATTGGCGGCGCTCGCCGCGCGGTCGACCGCGCGGTCCACGAGGTGCCGGACCGAGGCCTGGGGCAGGCCCGCGAGGTTCCGAACGATGCCGGGACCCCAGTAGCCGATCCCGACGACAGCGACGCCTACGGCCTTCACGTCGCCAAGGTAGCACCCCGGCGACGTCGGCCGCGCGGCCTCACACGATCCGCATGAACGCCCAGAGCCCCGCGGTCAGCGCGAGCAGGTTCCAGTCGACGGGGAGGCGGGACAGGTTGCGGGCGATCCTCATGCCCAGAGCATCGACGCCGCGGGCCGCGGATCGGGCAACGTCTCCGTAAAGCCGGAGGCCGAGCGTTTACAGGCCGGTTACAAGCGCGCCGGAGGGTTACTCGACGCCGGCCTCCTTGAGGGTGCCGATGTACCCGCGGTCCGTGCCGGTCACGTGGGTGACGAGCCACTCGCGCATGTACTGCATGACCTGCACGGTGAGGATGTTCTGGCCCAGCTCGAGCCGGTCTCGGTAGATCTCGACCTGGTCCGTGAACACCCGGTGCTCGCGTCGATGCAGCGCCAGGTCTTCGTAGCCGTGGCGCTCCATCAGCACCTCTTCGGTGCGGAAGTGGGAGTGCGTGTACTCCAGCAGCGCGTTGAGCGTTTCGACCAGCTGCTCCAGGCCTCGCCCCTCGACCATCGCCTGGTCGAGCTGGTTGATCAGGCCGACCCAGTGCTTGTGCTGGTTATCGATGACCGTCAGTCCGGTCTCGAGCTTCTCTCCCCAGGTGATCAGTGCCATGTCGCGGACCGTAACAGCGTGCGCGGACGTTGGGGCAGACCGTTGTCAGTTCTTCTCCGGGGGTAGGCTGGGGCCGGATTTACCCGACATTTACGGTGCGCTTGCGCCCGTGAGCCCAGGATCGTCCCATGGACAAGCCCGCCATCCTCGTCATCGAGGACGAAGCCGCGATTCGCAACGGCATCTGCGACGTGCTCGCGTTCAAGGGGTACGCCCCGACGGGCGTCGAGCGCGGCGACGACGGCCTGAGCGAGGCGCTGACCGGCGCCTACGCCCTGTGCATGGTCGACGTGATGCTGCCCGGACTGGACGGCTTCAGCATCTGCGAGCGGGTCCGCGACGCGCTGCCGCACCAGGCGCTCCTCCTGCTGACCGCCAAGGGCAGCGAGGAGGACGTGCTGCGGGGCTTCTCGGTGGGCGCGGACGACTACGTCACCAAGCCCTTTTCGGTCGCGCAGCTGATGGCGCGCGTCGAGGCGCTGCTGCGAAGAGCGCAGCTCGCCCCCTCGGAGGTCTTCGCTGTCGGGACCCTCGAGGTGGACGCCGACCGACTGCAGGCTCGAGCTGGGGAGACGACCGTCGACCTGTCGACCCGGGACGTGGAGGTACTGGCCTGCCTCACGCGGACCGACGGTCGGGTCGTCTCCCGAGCCGACCTGCTTCGGGAGGTGTGGGGCTACGCCCGCGCCGACGCCCTGGAGACCCGGTGCGTCGACATGCACATCGCCAAGCTGCGCCGCAAGCTGGAACCCGCGGGGGGCGGCGGGGACCGCCTCATCGAGACGGTCCGCGGCGCCGGCTACCGCCTCAGGTCGAGCTAGGAGAGCGACCGCATGCGTCGGATCGGCCTGCTCCTCGCCATCCTCGCGCTCGCCCTGCTGGGGGGCACGGGGCTGCTCGTGGCGCGGGCCCTCGACAGCATCGAGCAGGCCGACGCCCTGCGGCACGAGATGGTCGCGGCGCGGCTGTTCGACGAGCTCGAGCGCGAGCTGACCGACCTCCTGGAGCGGGAGGAGGAGCGCTCCTTCCTCGAGTATCGCTACCTGTACGTGCCCGAGGGGCAGCTCCCGGGCAACGAGGGCCTCTCCGTCTCCCCGCTGAGCCAGCCGCCGGAGGACCCGTGGGTGCTCGGCTGGTTCCAGGTCGATCCCGACGGCTCCCTGCAGCTGCCGACCCAGCCGCGGCCGGGTGAGGAGGAGTTCGCCTGGGACAACCAGCTGGTCCTCGCCCAGTCCGACGAGGCGCTGGAGGCCGGTCGGACCATCGGCCTGCTGACCTCGTCGCTCCGGGAGCCCATCGCCGACGCCTGGCAGAGCCGACCGGAGCTGGAGGAGCCGACCTCCGACGTCGTCGGCACGGGGACCAAGGACGAGGGGCGCATCCGCACGCCGAGGAAGGACGTCACGCCCCCCCGCTCAGAACCCCAGCCGGCGCCCGCCCGAGCGATCGATCCGGCCCCCGAGCCGACCCCCGCCGCGCCGCAGCCGGAGCCCCAGCAGACGACCACCGCCGACGCGACGATCTCGTCCGCCCCCCAGGCCGGCGCCGACGCCGACGCCGACGCCGTCGAGCAGGCGGCCCAGGAGGAGGACCGCCGAGCGGCCGAGGCGGAGGCCGCCCGGGAGGTCCAGGACGAAGCCCGGGAGCGCGAAGAGGCCCAGCGCCAGGAAGCGGAGCGCGACTACTACGACGACGAGGACGTCGACGAGGCGCAGTCCGCCCCGCGGGTGACGGCCGAGTCGTCCGGGCGGCCGGGGGCGGTCCAGGGAGGCGGCGCCGGCCGCCGAGGAGGCCGCCGCGACAAGAAGCGAGCCCTGGGCAAGGAGGCGTCGGACGCGGACGTGCTCGAGTCCCTCAACCGGGGCGGCTCCCGTCGGCAGTCGCGCCAGAGCAAGTCGACCTCCTACGGATCGAGCAACGCCGACATCTTCCGCAGCGACGACAGCCTCGCCGCGGCCGACGCGGAGGAGGAGGGCGAGGACGACGAGGCGCCCGAGGAGACGGTGGGCCTCGACGAGCAGTCGGTGCTCGGGACCGACCTGGTGGTCGGCGGGGAGGGCCAGGTCCAGGGCGGCGACGGCGACGACCTGGGCGGCCTCACAGCGGAGCTCGACGGGATCGAGCCGGTCCAGGCCGAGGTGCCCTTCGAGCCCACCCCCGAGCCCACCCCCGAGCCGACACCGGAAGCGACGCCCGAGCCCACCCCCGAGCCGACGCCCGAGCCCACCCCGGAGGTGGACGCGAGCCGCGACCGGGCCGCCCAGGCGCCCCCCCGGCGACAGGCCCCCCGGAGCGCCACGAGCCGGGGCGCGGGCACGATGGCGCCGACCCAGAAGGACGAGCCGCTCCCCCCGCCGCCACCGGTGATGGTGCGGGTGGACCCCTTCGTCGCGACGCAGGTGGACCCCGACCACCTCGTCCTCCATCGGGACGTGCACGTCGGCGACGAGCGCTACGTCCAGGGGTTGGTCGTGGTGCTCCCGGCTCTCGTCGGCTGGCTCCACGAGCAGGTGGTCGAGGAGACCGGGCTGGGCGAGACGCTCCGCATCGCGTGGCCCGAACTCTCGTTGACGACCGGGCCAGACGTGGGCGACACGCCCTACCGGTTCGACCACCGGTTCGAAGACCCGTTCGCCTCGCTGACCGCCACCGCGTCCCTCTCTCCGCTCCCCGGCGAGGGCAAGGACCCCCGCTCCTGGGTGGTGCTCCTGGCCTCGCTGCTGACGCTGTTCGGCATCCTCGGGTTCATCGCGCTGTACCGGATGGTCGCGGTGGTGGTGCACTTCGCCGAGCGACGGAACAACTTCGTCGCCTCGGTCTCCCACGAGCTGAAGACGCCGCTGACCTCGATCCGGATGTACGGCGAGATCCTCCGCGACGGCATGGTCACCGACGAAGATCGCAAGCAGCTGTACTACGAGACGATCACCGGCGAGTCGGAGCGGCTGAGCCGCCTCATCCAGAACGTGCTGGAGCTCTCCCGCCTGGAGAAGGGCACCCGGAACGTCGCGCTGCAGGCGGGCCAGGTCGGAGACGTGGTGGACGAGGTGGTGAGGCTGCTCGCCCCTCACGCGCGCGAGCGCGGGTTCGACCTGATCACCGAGATCGGCGACGACCTGCCCCCGGTCAAGTTCGACCGGGACGCCCTGCTCCAGGTCCTGATCAACCTCGTCGACAACGCGCTCAAGTTCGCCGGTGACGCGGACGCCAAGGAGGTGGTCGTCAAGGCCACTCGACGCGCCGACGGCGTGGCTCTGACGGTGCTCGACTACGGCCCCGGCGTGCCCCAGGCACAGCTGCGGCGGGTCTTCCAGCCCTTCTTCCGGGGCGAGCGGGAGCTGACCCGCAACACGAAGGGGACCGGCATCGGCCTGGCCCTCGTTCGCGGACTTGTTGAGCGCATGGAAGGGTCGGTTTCTGCGCGAAATCTCCCGGCGGGCGGCTTCGAAGTCACCGTCGCGCTCTCGTAGCAAACAACTCCAACAATCAAAGCCACTTACGGCACACACTGGTCACTGTAGCGACCAGGCGTGAGCAACCATTCATGTGGTGAACTTGTTGTGAAGTTCTAAAACCTGCGTCAGGGACTCGTCTAGTTCTTGTCAAGGCCCGTATCCAGAACCAAGCTTGTTGACAGAGGTTGCGTGCCATAAGGGCTTGTTACCTCGATGTTTTCCGGCCAAACGGTCACACAGGTGACCAGGCAAGCTGACAAACAGGAACCGGGCCGAACTGGAGAAAACCCGATGACCTCTCGCCAGCACACCTCCTCCAACCGATTCAGCATGACCCTGGTCACCGCGCTGACCATCAGCCTGATGGGCTGCTACGCGGCCGACGGGATCGTCGCGCCCGGCAACCCGACCCTGGGCGGCCCCGGCGGCAGCGGCACCAGCGACCTCTTCGGCGGCGACGACGGCAACGGCAACGCCGACGACTCCACGGCCGAGGACTTCGACTGGGGCACCGTCGACGAGCCCGAAGAGGCCGACGGCGTGGTGGTGGTCGAGGAGCATCCGTGCTTCGAGTCGATCCAGGAGACCTACGAGCTCTCGATGGAAGAGATGGTCATCACCTTCCAGTGCGACCCCGAGAACGTCGGCCTCGAGGTCGGCGACATCATCGTCGGCACCGCCAACGGCGGTTACCTCCGAGAGATCACCTCGATGGAGACGTCGGGCTACGTCATCGTCGCGCAGACGGTGCAGGCGAGCCTCGAGCAGGTGATGGTCGACGGCGGCTTCTACCAGGACATCGACTTCGAGGGCGGCCGCTACACGATCGACAAGTCCGGCACGGTCCTCTACGACGGCAACCACGGCGGCGTCGACGTCAACGTGCAGCTGTCCGAGGCCGTCCTGGACATCCGCCCCCGCCTGCGCATGGGCGCCCAGTTCGGCTGGTTCAAGCTGAAGAGGGCGGACGCCATCCTGGACCTCGACATCGAGGCGGACATCGAGCTGATGGCGCAGCTGCACGACGAGGTCTCGGTCGACGGTGAGATCGGGCTCGGCAGCTACAGCTACCCCTTCGCGTTCGCCGCGGGCCCCATCCCGGTCACGGGCACCCTCGAGATCTCCCTGACCGCCGGCTTCGAGACCAGCGCCGAGGCGACCGCGACCGCGACGGTCGGCGCCGAGGCCGACGCCGACATCACCCTGGGCGGCCGCTACCGCAACGGCTCCTGGTACTACGTCAGCGACAACGACTTCGACGCCCATCGCACCGGCCCCGACTTCGACCTGCAGGGTGACTGGGACGGCCGCGTGTGGGTGCGCGCCGAGGCGCGCGTGATGCTCTACCGGGTGGCCGGCCCCTCCTTCGGCGTGCGCCCCTTCGTGCGCGGCGAGGCCCACGCCGAGTGCTCCGACCTCGACTGGGAATTCTGGGCGGGCGCCCAGGCCGACGCCGGCCTGCACCTGGACGTGTTCGTCTTCGAGCTGAGCAAGAACTTCGGCCCCTGGACCTGGGAGACCTCCATCGGTGACGGGACCATCGAGCTGCCCTTCCCCATCGGCACCGACTGCCCCGGCGGCCCCGCCCCCTGCCCCGAGCCGATCGGCACCATCTCGTGTGGACAGGTGGTGAGCGGCAATACATCGCTGGATGCAGACGGCATCGCATCCATGGGCTGGTACCCCGTCAACGTCGGCAACTACGAGGCGCCCGAGGTGGTGTTCGAGTGGGCCGGCGGCGGCGCCCCGGAGGTCGAGTTCAAGTTCGTCGACCCGAGCCCCACCCAGATCAACCACGACATCATGATCATCGAGGCGCCCAGCGTGGCTGAGTGCAGCAGCGACAAGGCGGTCGACTGGGGCCTCAACTCGGTGATGTTCGAGCCCGGCGGAGGCCCCTACTACATCGTGGTCGATGGCTACGACGGAGACGCCGGCGAGTTCCAGCTGACGCTGGACTGCGACCCGTAGGTCTTGCCCTGAACCGGGCCCGCCCGTTCCCCGGGCCCGGCTCTACTCCGCGAAGGCGACAGGCGGCAAGGCCTGTCGCCTTCTGCGTTCTGGCCTCAGCTCGGCTCCTTGCTCAGCGCGCCCTCGGCGCGCGCCGGGCTGAGCCCCCCCTCCTGTGGCGCCTCCCCCGCGACGGTCAGCCCGCAGCCCTTGGTGGCGTCGAGCTCGACGCCGCGCCGGCTCAGGAACTGGCGGGCCCGCTGCCGGACCTCCGGCTCGGCGGCGGTGTCCTTGACCAGGCCCTGGGCGAGCTCGATGCCGCGCTGCGGGGCGACCAGCGGCAGCGCCAGCTCCCGCCGCGCCGGCAGGCCCGAGCCGGCCAGGGCGTCGGCGAGCTCCCGGGTCGCGGGATCGTGCAGGTGCCACTCCTTCAACGCTTCGATGGCCCGGTCGCGGGCGCCGGCGACCGGATCCCGGCGCACGCTCTTGGCGAGCTGCGCAGCGGCGGTGCGACCCTGGGGGTCGAGGCCGGCGGCGACGGCGACCATGGCATTCACGGTCGCTTGCAGCCGGGCCGACCGGCGCTCCGAGATCGGCTGCCTGCGCCGCACCTCCCGCCGGGTCACGTCGATCCCGAGGTCCGCCGCCGCGAGCATCGCCTTGCGGGCGTCGAAGTCGAGGAGCGGGAGCACCCGCTCGGCGGGTCCGAACGCCTTGATCCTGCGGTCGAACGCGACGTCCCCGGTCTGGAGGCGGCCCTCCTGAAGGAGGCGCGTGCCCGCGGTCAGCTCCGCCGACATCGGGAACCAGTCGGGCAACTCCAGCACGTACGAGGTCCAGACCGCCTCGTCGTTGGCCGAGCCGCCGTCGTCCGGCCGCACCCCCCGTCCGCCCTGCACCGAGACCCGGATCGGGTAGCCGCGCACCTCACCCGCCATGATCAGGCGCCCGTCCGCCGCGGGGTCGAGGGTCAGCCCCAGCGCGTCGGCCGCCTCCTGCCACTCCTCGCGCGGCTTGCGCAGCCTGGGGCGGCGGCCGCTGCCGGTGAGCAGGGACAGCCCCTTCGCGCCGACGAGCGCGAGCACCACGGTCGCCACGACTCCGACAACGGACCACACGGTCCGGGGATCATTGCATCCCCGTGGGGTGCGCGTCGGGGCTGGCGCTACGCGCCCTCCATGCCATCGTTGGGGCATGAGGGTCCTCGGCTTCATCGCGCTGCTGCTCGCAGCGCAGGTCGCGTGCAGTGCGCCGGGCGCGCTGAGCGACGACGAGTTGCTCGACCCGACCGCCTGCGCGGAGTGCCACCCCGAGCACTACGCCCAGTGGGCCGGCTCGATGCACGCCTACACCGGCTTCGACCCCCTGTTCGTGGCGCAGAACCGCGCCTACCTGGCCGACACCGGAAATCAACGGCCCGACTACTGCGTCGGCTGCCACTCCCCGGTCGCGCTGCAGCGCGGCGCGACCACGGACGGCACCGACCTCGACGAGCTGCCGGACTCCCTGCGGGGCGTCACCTGCGCGGCCTGCCACCTGGTCGAAGACGCGGTCCGAGGCCACAGCGCCGCTCCGCCCATCGAGGAGGATGGCCTGATCCGCGGCGGGATCTCCGACGTGGGACGCACTCCGGCCCACGCCTCGGGCTACTCGCTGCTCCACGACCGGGACGACCCGCTGTCGTCGGAGCTGTGCGGCACCTGTCATTGCAACTGGAACCCCGACGGCGCCCACACCGAGCGCACCTACTTCGAGTGGGAGGACAGCGTCTTCGCCACCCGCGACCTGACCCGACTGACGTGCGGCCGGTGCCACATGCGGGGCCGGACTGGGCGCGCGTCGACCGACGAGTCGCTGCCGGAGCGGCGGCTGCACGACCACACCTGGCCGGGCCTCGACACCGCGCTCATCGACTTCCCGGGCATGGACGTCCAGGCGGCGGAGATCCAGCGGGACCTCGACCACTCCCTGCTCGCGACGCTCTGCGTCGAGCCCGATCCGGCCGGCGCCGCCATCGTCGTGCGGCTGGAGAACGCGGGGGCGGGGCACTCGTTCCCGTCCGGCACCTCGTTCGACCGCCGCGTCTGGGTGGAGCTCCGCGCCTGGCAGGGGGACGTCGAGGTGCTCAGCAGCGGCATCGTGGGGGACGACGAACCGGCGTCGGCCGTCCAGGACCCGCTGATGTGGCTGATCCGGGACCGCCACCTGGACGCCGCCGGGGAGCCGACCGACCTGCCGTGGCGGGCCGCCGAGGTCACCGGGAACCTGCTCGAGGCGGCGGTCACCCTCGACCCCACCGACCCCGCCTTCCTGCACTACCAGGAGCGACGTTGGCCGGTGTACGCCGGGGTGCCCGACCGCGTGGAGATGCGCGTCCGCGTGCGCGCCATCGGCCTGGAGGTGTTCGAGCAACTCGAGCAGCTCGGCGGGCTCGATCCCGCGATCAAGCTGGAGCAGCCGACGTGGGAGATCGGCAACACGTCGCTGGAGTGGGTCGGCACCGGGGGGCCGGGCGACCTGGGCACCTGCGTCAACTGAGCGAAACGCGCCCGGTCAACGAACCGTCGCCGCCACCCCGTGGTGGTCACTCCCCCAGAGCACCCCGCCGTCGGGCAACTCGAACGGCTCGTCGAACAGCGGCCACGCCTCCGACGCCCCGGGATCCCCGCCGCGCTGCCAGACGTAGTCGATCCGCTCGTCGGCCCGGCGCCCCGGCTCCCCGAGCGGCAGCGCGCCCCCGGTGCAGCCGACGTCGCCCGGCTCGTCGCAGGTCAGCCCCGCCTGCTCGCCCAGGTCGGTCCAGCCCGACCCGTCCAGCGCCTCGATCGCCGGCTCCCCGGCTTCGGAGTTGAGATCACCGCCGAGGATCTCCAGCTCGCCGGCGCTGGTCTGCTCGATCAGGGCCAGCGCTTCTTCGAGCTGGGGCCCGCCGTCGTCGCCGCCGTCGATGTGCAGGTTGTAGACGTCGATCGACCCCTCGGGCCCGGCCAGCCGCGCGTGCAGCGCCACCCGGGCGAACCCGACCGTCCGGTTCGTCTCCGCCTCCAGGAGCAGGCAGCTGAAGATCGCCTGGCCGAGCCCGGAGTCCGGGCCGGTCGTCGGCGGGTTGCCGAACACGTCGCCGAACAGCCGCCACCAGCCGTCGCCCAGCTCGTCGAGGATCGCCTGCCCGGGGTCCGGCCGCTCCGACCCGTCCGCCGGGATCAGGAACTCCTGCAGGAGGATGACGTCGGGCCGCAGCTCACCCAGGGCGGGGGCGACCAGCGCCAGGCGCTCGGCGAACCGGTCGTCGGGCTGGGCGGCGGGGTCCTCGTCCCGGATTCCGTGGAGCATGTTGTAGGCCACGACGTCGACACCGTCGGCGGCGCAGTCCTCCACCGGCGGCTCGGGGGGCGGCCCCGTGCACGCGACGGCGAGCAGGGCGACGAGCAGCGGGACCGGGCGTGCCATCAGCCGAGTCTACGGCGACGTCATGTCCGCCGATCCCCGGCCTGGGGGATACTCGCCCCCATGTTCGCCCGCTCGCTGCTCCTCCTCGCCCTGCTCGCGCCCGCCTCGGCCCTCGGCGTCACGCTCCAGGGACCGTTCGACCTGACGCCGATGAGCTACACGCTGACCGGCAACGGCGACTTCGAGCTCGGCAGCGCCGGCGCCCAGCCCGACGGCTGGTCCGGCCACCCCCAGATGGGCTGGGACGCGACCATCTCCTGGGACGGCGTGGGCGTCGCCGCGCTCACCGACGCCGCCTGGACGAACACCGGGCCGGGGGTGCGACTCCTGCACACCGCCTCGGTGACCGAGAACACCAGCTACGTCATCTCCGCCTTCGTGAACAACCAGGTGCTCGGCGGGGGCACGAGCTACATCGACCTCAACGACGTCGGCGTCTTGCACCCCGACGGGAGCGTGGCGGACTGCTCGGTCGGCGCCACCACCCCGGGCTCCGGCGAGTGGGAGTTCGTCTACTGCGAATTCACGACGCTGGCCGGCCAGACGTCGCTCGGCCTGCGGGTGGTCGTCGACGCCACCGTGAACGCGGGGTCGTACGCCGCGTTCGACGAGTTCGCGCTCACCCTGGCCCAGGACTTCGTCCCCCCGATCAGCCTGTCCGATGACTCCGACGGCGACGGCCAGAGCGAAGTCGACGGCGACTGCGACGACAACGATCCCGACAACTTCAGCGGCAACCCCGAGGTCTGCGACGGCTCCGACAACGACTGCTCCGGCACCCCCGGGGCCGACGAGATCGACGGCGACGGCGACGGCTGGGCTCCGTGCGAGGGGGACTGCGACGACAGCAACGGCGCCGTCAGCCCCGACGGCGTGGAGACCTGCAACGGCGTCGACGACGACTGCTCCGGCGCCCCCGAGCCGGACGAGGTGGACAACGACGGGGACACCTGGCTGGCCTGCGACGAGTGCGTC
>CAYQEG010000111.1:0-26604 GCA_964416435.1 uncultured Rickettsiales bacterium | reverse complement strand
GGTCGGCTGCGCATCACCGGCCGGGTCAAGGAGCTGTTCAAGACCTCCAAGGGCAAGTACGTCGCCCCGGCCCCGATCGAGAACAAGATCCAGACCCACCCGGACATCGAGTCGGTCTGCGTCACCGGCTCCGGCCACCCGGCCCCCCACGCGCTGATCGTGCCGTCGCCGGAGGCCCGGAAGAAGCTGTCCAGCGACGAGGGCAAGGCGGAGTTCGCCGAGTCGGTCCAGCAGCACGTCATGCAGATCAACAGCACCCTCGACCACCACGAGCAGCTCGGCTTCGTGGCCGTGATGTCCGAAGACTGGACGATCGAGAACGGCTTCCTGACCCCGACGATGAAGCTCAAGCGAGCCGTCATCGAGGACACCTACGGCTCCCAGATGGACTCCTGGTACGCCAAGAAGGAGAAGGTCGTCTGGGTGTAGGCCCTGCGTTCCGTGCCATAGTCGGAATATGCCGACCGAGCGCCTGATCGAATGTGCCTCCGTGAGGCTTCGGGATGACGGCGTCGTGCACGTCGTCATCCGCGATGGCGCGGTGCTGGACGGGGACAGCACCCGCGAGCTCTTCGCGACCTACCGCGAGCTCGGCGGGGAAGGCCGGCTCCTCATCCTCAGCGACGTCCGCAGCATGGCCGGCTCGACCCCGGAGTCCCGGGCCCTCGCGTCGAGCGACGACGCGACGCAGCTGATGGCCGCCGCCGCGGTGATCGTCGGCTCCCGGATGACCCGCATGATGGTCAACCTGTTCATGCGCCTGAGCCGGCCCGCCTACCCGACTCGCCTGTTCAACGACGAGGCGAACGCGGTCGAGTGGCTCCACTCGGTGCCCGGGTCGGACCTCTCCCAGGCGAGCTGACGTGGTCGACGAGCTCGCCCGCCTCCGCGACCAGCTCGCGATGGCGGAGGCGACCGCCGCGGACCTGGAGGTCTTCGCCCGGCTCTTCGACGCGCTGGGCGCGCCGGTCGCAGTCTGGAACCTGCCGGACCGCGACCCGAGCCGCTGCGACCTCATCGCTTCGAACGACACCGCGGCGGCGCTGCTCGGGTCGCCCGGCGACCAGGCCCCCGAGCCTCCGACCTTCGTGGACGCCGGGCTCCGGGCCCGGCTCGAGCCCTTGCTCGTGGCCGGCGGGGCGAGGGACCTGGGCGAGTTCAGCTCCCCCGGCGGGGAACGGATCTACTCCGCCCGCGGCGTGTCGCTGGACGACGGCGTAGTCGGGGTCGCGTTCTTCGACATCACCGAGCGCCGCGCCGCCGAGGCCGAGCGCCGCGCCCTCGCCGAGCGGATGCAGCACACCCAGAAGCTGGAGAGCCTGGGCGTGCTCGCGGGCGGAATCGCCCACGACTTCAACAACCTGCTCGCCGGCATCATGGGCAACACCTCCCTCGCCCAGCTCGAGCTGGAGCCCAACGCCGCGGCGCGCCCGCTGCTCGAGCGGGTGGAGGCGACCGCCCGCGTCGCGTCCGAGCTGACCCGCCAGATGCTGGCGTACTCGGGCCGCGGTCGGTTCGTCATCGAGAGCCTCGACCTGTCGCACCTCGTCGAGGAGATGACCCGGCTGCTCGAGGTGTCCCTCACCAGCCGGGCGGTGTTGCGGTTCGACATCGCCGAGGACCTGCCGGCGGTCGAGGTGGACTCGTCCCAGGTCCGCCAGGTGGTGATGAACCTCGTGACCAACGCGTCGGACGCCGTGCACGGCACCAGCGGCTCGATCACGGTCCGCACGGGCCTCGTTCGGGCCGACGCCGGCTACCTGGCCGGCTACTGGCTGGCCGACGGCGTGAAGGCGGGGGACTTCGTGTTCGTCGAGGTGTCAGACACGGGCCGAGGCATGGGGGCCGACACGCAGGCTCGGATGTTCGACCCGTTCTTCACGACGAAGGTCGCGGGCCGGGGCCTCGGCATGGCCGCAGTCCTCGGCATCGTCCGGGGCCACAAGGGCGCCATCAAGGTCTACTCGGAGGTCGGCGAGGGCACCACGGTCAAGGTGCTCTTCCCCGTCGCCGAGGCGGCCCCCACCGACTCGAACGTCATGACGCTGGAGTCCCCCCGGCCGATGTCCGGCGCCCTGGTGCTCGTGGTGGACGACGAGGAGACGGTGCGCACCATCGCCTGCAAGGTCCTGGAGCGGGCCGGCTGTCGCACCCTGGCGGCCCGCGATGGGCGTGAGGCGGTCGAGATCTTCGAGGCGCAGGCGCAGGAGATCCACCTGGTGCTGCTCGACCTGACGATGCCCGTCATGGACGGCGAAGAGGCCTTCCGCGCCATCCGCGCCATCCGTTCGGAGGTGCCGGTGATCCTGACCAGCGGCTACAACCGCCAGGACACCACGGCCCGGTTCGCGGGCAAGGGGCTGGCCGGCTTCCTGCAGAAGCCGTGGACCGCGCGGGGGCTGCAGGAGGTCGTGGCCCGCACCCTCAACGGCCGAGGCGACGATCAGTAGTTGGCCGCGACCTCGTCGGCCACCAGGTTCTTCAACTGCTGCAAGCCAAAGCTGGTCAGCGGCCGGCCGTTGACCAGGAACCCGGGCGTCTTGCGGATGCCCAGGGTGGCGGCGTCGTCGATGTCCTGCTGGACCTGCGAGGCGATGCCGAAGTCGCCCGCGTCCTCCCGCAGCCGCTCGATGTCGATGTCGACGCCGGCGGCCGGGATGAGCTCCCACAGCAGCTCCGGCTGAGGGTGGTGATGGCTCGCCCAGCGCGGCTGGGTCTCGAACATCACCTCCAGGACCTCCCAGTAGCGGTCCTGCTTGCGCGCCGCCTCGAGCATCTTGACGACGTCCTCGGAGCCGGCGTGGAAGGGCGCGTAGCGGAGCACCAGTCGGACCTGGCCGGGGTGAGACGCCAGGATGTCCTTGACCGGCTTGTGGAACAGCGCGCAGGTCTCGCACGCCGGGTCGAAGAACTCGACGATCGTGACCTTGGCGTCCTGAGGGCCCACTGTCATCGCGTGAGCCGGCGCGAGCGTGGTCGCGCTCTCCTCGGCGATGGTCTCGACCCGCTCGGTCTCCTGACCCTGATACCACCACGCGGCGAGCACGAACCCGAGCAGCAGGACGATGGCGGAGACGCCGACGACGGTTTCCTTCTTCATGACTTGAGCCTCTGTCGGAGCAGCAGGAGCAGCGCCACCATCACGGTGAACGCCAGGAGCGAGAGCGCGGGGATCGACAGGAACCCCAGCAGCTCGATGTAGTCCTCCTTGCAGGAGACCCCCTTGCTGCAGGGCGACGCGCTCTCCGGAATGACGCCTTCGTACAGCAGGGTGTGCCAGGCCGCCACCAGCCAGCCGCCGACGGCCAGCGGCAGCGCGTAGCGCACCGCCTTCGGGTCGAACGGGAACAGCCCCGGGATCAGCACGAACACCATCGGGTACATGAAGATCCGCTGGTACCAACACAATGAGCACGGAGCGAAGTCCATGACTTCACTGAAGAACAGGCTACCCAGGGTGCCGACTGCGGCCAGCAGCCAGACCCCGAACAGGATCAGCCAGTTGGTGTCTACGCGATCGGTCTGCGGGGCCATCGGGGGCGGGACTCCAGTCGGGGGCGGCCAAAGGTAGCGCCAACCGAGCCGAGGGGCTACGGCAGGTCGATGGTCTGCTGCAGGGGCAGAGCGGCGGCGTCCGGGCCGACCTCCACTCGGTAGGCGCCCGGGTCCAGGACCCAGCCGTCGTCCCAGCGGGCGAGCCGCGACAGGGGCACGGCGAGGGTGACCTCCGCCGCCGCTCCCGCCTCCAGCAAGACCCGATCGAACGCCTCGAGCTCCCGCGGCGGCCGCTCGACCGGTGGTGCGAGGGCGCCGACGTACAGCTGTGGGACCGCGGCGCCGGCCCGTTCGCCGGTGTTGCGGACCGTGAACGACGCGCGCAGCTCGTCGCCCGCCACGACCACCTCCAGGTCGGTGTAGGCGAAGGTCGTCCAGGTCAGGCCGAAGCCGAACGGGAACAACGGCGACGCCCCGACCGCGTCCAGGTGGCGGTAGCCGTGCAGGAGGCCGTACTCCACCGACAGCGACGTGTGGTCGAAGGGCGGCAGCTGGTCGGCCGAGACCGGGAACGAGATCGGCAACCGGCCCGAGGGCGCGACGGCGCCGCTGATCAGCCCGGCGAGCGCCGCCCCCCCCTCCATGCCGGGGTACCAGGCCATGAGCACCGCCTCGACGTCGTCGAGCCAGGGCATCGTGATGGCCGAGCCGGCCTCCACCACGACGATGGTGCGGTCGTTGGCGGCGGCCGCCGCCTGGATCAGCGCGACGTGCCGCTCGCTCAGCCCGAGGTCGTCGCGGTCTCCGCCGACGTCCTCGGAGATCGCCTCCCCCTCGTCCTCGTGGGTCAGGCCGACGAACAGCACCGCCGCGTCCGCCGAGCCGATGGCGTCGAGGTCGGTCGCGTCGAGCACGTCGTGGTCGACGTGGACGCTCACGGGGAACGTCTTGGACAGCTCGTCCCACGGGGTCGAGCTCCACGGGGCGTCGACGTCGCTGCTCCCGTGGTCCCCCAGGTTGACCTGGTCGGCCAGCCGGCCCACGACCGCCACCGTCGTCCCGCCCGGCAGCGGCAGCGCGCCCCCTTCGTTGCGCAGCAGCACGGTGCCCTGCTCGGCGACGCGCCGGGCGAGGTCGCGGTGCTCGGGGGACGCGATGGTGTCGGCGGGGAGGGGCTGCAGGTCGTCCAGGCCGAAGCGCACCCAGGTGCCGATGATCCGGCGAGCCGCGTCGTCGACGTCCGCCTCCGAGACGTCACCCGCGAGCACCGCGTCCAGCAGGTCGTCGCCGTAGATCTGCGCCAGCGGCATCTCGATGTCGAGCCCCGCGGCGGCGGCCCGGACGGTGTCGTGGGTGCCGAACAGCCAGTCGGACTCCACGAAGCCCGCGAACCCCCACTCCCCCTTGAGCACGTCCCGGAGCAGGTGCTCGTTCTCGGAGCAGAACGAGCCGTTGACCGAGTTGTAGGCGGTCATCACCGAGCCGACGTCGGCGTCCACCACGTCCCGGAACGCGGGCAGGTAGACCTCCCGGAGGACCCGCTCGCTCAGGGTCACGTCGACCTCGGCGCGGGTGTCCTCGATGGAGTTGGCGACGAAGTGCTTGGTGCTCGCCACGACGTGCTCCTGGGCCCCGTCCACGAACGCGACCCCCATCGCCCCGAGGTGGTGGGGGTCCTCGCCGTAGGTCTCCTGGGCGCGGCCCCAGGCGGGGTGGCGGAGCACGTTGACCACGGGGGCGAGCAGCACGTTGGCCCCCTGGGCGCGCGCCTCGGCCCCGATCGCCCGGCCGACCTCCGCTTCGAGGGCGACGTCCCAGGTCGCGCCCCGGGCCATGCCGACGGGGAACGCCGTCGCCTCCCCCGCGGCGAGCCCCCGGGGGCCGTCCACCATCGCGAAGCCGGGCCAGCCGAGCCGCTCGACCCCCGGGGTCAGCCACAGCCCCTCGGGGTTCGGCCCCAGGGAGGTGCCGGCCATCAGCGCGACCTTCTCCTCCAGGGACAGCTGCCCGAGGATCGCCTCGACCGGGTCCGGCGCGGGAGGGTCCGGCGCGGGTGGCGGCTCACAGGAGACCAGCGTGACGGCGACCAGCGCGGCGGAGGCCAGGCGAGCCACGGCGCTACCGGCAGGCCACGAAGCGGATCGCCGACAGCGTGTCGTGCACCACCTCACCCAGCGCGCCCAGCGCGTAGTCGACGTCCGCGTCGGTCAGCGACGCGCCCAGGGAGAAGCGCACCGCGCAGTGGGCCTGCTCGTCGGAGAGGCCCATCGCGAGCAGCGCGTGCGACGGGTCGGGGTGGCCCGCCTTGCACGCCGAACCGGACGAGAAGCGCACGCCGCGGCGGTCCATCAGCAGCACCAGCGCCTCGCCGCGGATGCCCGGCAGGGACAGGGCCGCGGTGTTGGGCAGCCGGTGCGCGGCAGCGCCGAGGACCTGCGCGTCCGGCAGGAGCTCCAGCACGCCGACCTGCAGCCGATCCCGCAGCGCCGCGAGCCGGGCCTCCTCCCCCGCGAGCAGCCGACGCTGGGCGAGCGAGCAGGCCTGGCCGAACCCGACGATGCCGGGCACGTTCTCGGTACCCGCCCGCAGCCCCCACTCGTGGCCGCCGCCGTGCACCAGCGGCGTCAGCTCGACCCCCTTGCGCACGTACAGCGCGCCGACCCCCTTGGGGCCGTACACCTTGTGAGCGGAGACGCTGAGGAGGTCGACCCCGAGCGTGGCGACGTCGATCGGCACCTTGCCGAAGGCCTGCACCGCGTCGGTGTGGAACAGCGCGCCGGCTTCGTGGGCGATGGCGGCCAGCTCCTCCACCGGCTGGATCACGCCGGTCTCGTTGTTGGCGAGCATCACGCTGACCAGCGCCGTGTCGTCGCGCAGCGCGGCCCGGAGCGCGTCGGGGTCCACCCGCCCGCCCGCGTCGACCGGGAGCACGGTCAGCCCGTGGCCCTCGCGCTCCAGCGCCCGGCAGGTCTGGAGCACTGCGGGGTGCTCGATCGCGGACGTGACGACGTGGGCGCCGGGGCGGCCCCGGAGGATCCCCTGCAGGGCCAGGTTGTCCGCTTCGGAGCCGCCGCCGGTGAACACCACGCGCCGGGCGGTGCAGCCCAGCAGCTGGGCGACCGTGCGGCGGGCCGCCTCCACCGCGGCCCGCTCGGCGCTGCCCTGGGCGTGGATGCTCGACGGGTTGCCGAACCGGGCGTCGAGGTGCGGGAGCATCGCGTCGCGCACTTCGGGGTCGACCGGGGTGGTGGCGTTGTGGTCCAGGTAGACGGAGCGCTGGGGCGTCGCGGCGGCGACCACGGGCGCGGACGGCTCGCCATCGGCGGTGTCACCGAGCGCGCCGGCGGCGTCGCGATCGACCCCCCCGGCGGGGCGGACCTCGCAGAGCAGCGCCTTGTAGACGGGGAAGCCCGAGATCGGGTCGTACCGCTGGGGGTCGGTCAGCGCGTTGACGTTGCAGCTCCGCCACGCCTCGGACCCGAGCGGCCCGCCGCCCCCCATCTGCGCGTCGATCGCCCCCGCCACGATGTCGTCCGACAGCTCGGCCCGGTACGGCTGCGCCCCCCGCGGCGTCTCCACGACGACCCGCTGCCCGTGCTCGATGCCTCGAGCCGCGGCGTCCGCGCGGTTCATCAGCACCCGCGGCTCCGGCAGCCTGTCCCGCAGCCCGGCGACGCCGTGGTGCTGGCTGCGGAAGTCGAAGCGCGTGCGCGTGCCGCTGTTGAAGACGAGCGGGAACCGGACCGCGAGGTCAGGCCGGGCGAGCGGCCCCTCGGCCGGCTCGGTGTACTCGGGCAGGGGCTCGTAGCCGTGCTCGGCGAGCAGCGTCGAGGCGATCTCGAACTTCCCGGTCGGCGTGGCGAAGCCGGGCTCACCGTCGGGCCGGAGCAGCCCCTTCTCCCACTTGCGGTACTCCATCATCGAGCCGGGCAGCTGGGCGACGCCGCCGTTGGCCCGGACCTCCTCCACCGTGAAGCCGGTCCCCTCCAGCGCCCGCTGCAGGACCTCCTCCTCGCTCTGGGGGTAGAGGTGGCCGTAGCCGAGCCGGTCGGCCAGCTCGGTCAGGATGAGCAGGTCGCTGCGCGCCTCCCCGACCGGCTCGATGAGCTTCTCCCGGATCCGGAACATCGGCCCGTAGCGCATGTACGACGTGATCTCGTACTGCGTCGTCGCCGGCAGCACGATGTCCGCGTAGGCGCTGTCGGCGGTGTGGTAGCGGTCGATCGTCACCAGGAACTCGAGCCCGGCGAGGGTGCGTCGCCACAGGTCCGGGTCCGGCCAGGAGGTGATCAGCGACCCCCCGAGCACGATCAGGTCGCGGATGCGGTACGGCTCGTCGTTCAGCACCGAGTCGGGCAGCGCGATGGCGTGGGACTCCCCCCGGTAGGCGGTGTAGACCGGGAACCGATCCCGCCCCAGGGCCCGCCGGGGGTCGGGGTTGGCGACGAGGCCGCTCCGGTTCTGCGGGAAGACGTTGTCCTTCATCCGGATGGTCAGCCCGCCCGGCACGTCCAGTTGGCCTGCGAGCGCCCAGAATGTGAGGACGGCGCGGATCGCCTGTACGCCGCTGTCGCTGTACTCCAGCCCCGAGTACATGACCGGGGCGGCGCCCCGCGCCGAGGCGATGCGGCGCGCGAGGTCCCGGACCGTCTCGGCGGGCACCCCGGTGATCCCCTCCACCACCTCGGCCCGGTAGTGCTGGGTCAGCCGGGCGAGCTCGTCGAAGCCGACCGTCCAGTCCCGCACGAACGCCTCGTCGTACAGCTCCTCCTCGATGAGCACCTGGATCATGCCGAGCGCCAGGGCGCCGTCGGTGCCGGGCCGGATGGGCACCCACTCAGCGTCGACCTGGCGGGCGGTGCCGTTGCGGCGGGGATCGATCGAGATCACCTCGGCCCCCCGCCGGCGCGCCGCGACGACCTGTCCGTGGGCGAGGGGCGGCGAGTCGGTGGCCGGGTTGGCGCCCCAGAGCACGACCAGGTCGGCCTGCTCCAGGTCGGTGTCCATCGTGATGTACAGCTCCCCCAGGGTGCTGTGGGGGGCGATCATCGCGAAGCTGACGTAGCAGAGGGCGCCGACCCCCAGCGTGTTGGGGGAGCCGAACGGGAAGAGCACGGAGCTGGCCGAGCTGACCGCGACCCCGGCCGGCTGCAGCAGGTCGCACATCGCCAGGTCGAACGAGCCACGCCCGGTGTAGATGGCGGTCGCCTCGGGGCCGTGGGCCGCCTTCGTGGCGGTCAGCCGCTGCGCGATGGTGCTCATCGCCTCGTCCCATGAGACCGGCTCGAACTCCCAGGTGCCCTTGGGACCGACGCGGCGCAGCGGAGTGCGCAGCCGGTCGGGGTCGTGCACGACCTGCGGCGAGTGCCGCCCGATGGTGCAGATCATGCCGAGGGGGTGGTCGGGCTGCGGCTCGACCGCGGCGATGCGGTCGCCGTCGCGAGTGACGCGGACCCAGCAGCCGGCGGGGCAGATGCCGCACAGGCCGTCGACGACGTCGGGGGATGGGGGGCTGCTCATGAGCGGCCGATTAGACCACCCCGAGCGGCTACCAGGTGTCGGGGCCGAACGGGACCACGGCGTAGGTCGGCAGCTCCAGGGGATGGAGCAGGCCCGAAGGCCACACGCCGTCCGCCTCGTAGGCCATCGCCTGCGCAGGGGTCATGTCGTCGTTGTCGCTCCACCAGGCGACCACCTCCGCGTTCCATGCGGCCGCCTCCTGGAGCAGCTGCCAGGTGTTGTTGTTGAAGGGGCCGGTGCCCATCGCGGGGCTGAAGTCGGGGCCGAGCATGTGCTCGAAGATCTCGATCCGGCGGGCGAGCACCCAGGCGTCGTCCAGGATGGCGAGGTTGGCCTCGCCCTCGTAGAGCATGCCGCGGTTGTTCTTGTTGGCCGAGCCGACCGACATGAACCGATCGTCGACGATGAGCATCTTGCTGTGCACGTCGACGCCGATGTCGTGGACCTCGATCTCGTCGTCGTCGACCTGCCAGTCGAAGGTGCGCGCCTGCAGCGTCAGGTACTGGTCGGGCACGCGGCTGCGGAACAGCTCGTCCGTCTCGGCCGTCCACCAGGCGCCGCCGTCGTACAGGGGCACCGGCTTCGTCACGACGATGAGCTTGACCCAGGGCTTCGCCTCGAGCGTCTCGATGAGCACGTCGTTGAGCAGCGGGGCGCGCCAGTACTGGTCCTCGACGTAGATGTAGCGGTCGGCCTGGGCGATGGCCTTGGTCATCGACTCGAGCACGGAGCGCTCGGGCAGCGGGTCGGGCATCGTCGTCGTGAACTGGGTCAGCATCGTGCCGACCGGGGCGCCCGTCGCGTTGGGGGCCCACATCGTGTTGTTCTCGGCGTAGGGCTCGCCGTCGATCATCGTCTGCGCCCAGCGCTGGCGCAGGATGTTGTCGACGTCGGCGACCACCGGACCTTCGACGCGGACCGCGTAGTCGCGGCGGGGGCCGTGGTCGGCCAGCTCGGTCATGTTGTAGACGGCGGTCCGGTCCTCGGTGTCCGCGTCGAACATCATGCGCTTCTCCTCGAAGACCTCGTGCGAGTCGGTGTCCCAGTCGACGTGGCGCACGTTCATGCCGCCGATGTAGGCGATCTCGCCGTCGATGGTGAGCATCTTCTGGTGGTAGCTGGCGGCCGGCACGTCGCGGGCGTCGTCACCGTAGGAACCGAAGTCGCGGCCGCTGAAGAGCGCCTGGCTGGCGACCCGCTCGGTGAAGTCGAAGGTGATCTCGTCGTACTCGTAGTCGGCGAGCAGCGGCACGCCCGTCTCGTTGGCCTGCAGGGCGACCTCGAAGTTGTCGCCGTCGGTCTCGGCCTTCTCGATGACCGCGTCGTCCGTGGTGATCCAGTCCATCAGCCCCAGGCAGGCGTCGCCGCACCACTGGGAGATGATGACGCGCTTCTCCACCTGCGGGCGGCTCTCCAGGATCGACATGATCGTGTTGGGCTCGCGCTGCGCCTTGTTCATGAGGTGGTGGCCGTCGGGCCGGACCAGCTCGAAGTCGGAGGCCCACCACCAGGTCGCCCAGTTGACCTGCTCCTCGGCGGAGCGCAGGTCGACATCCATGCGGCTGAAGAGCTCCTCGCCGCCGATCATCAGCTCGACGTTGTTGCCGTCGCGCGGGGGGCGGGGGGCGGCGGCGGCGAACCAGGCGTGGTCCAGGCCGATGTACAGCGTGTGGACCTCGCAGAGGCCGTCCCAGCCGGGCAGCGGGCGGAGGTCGCGGGACGTGGTGAAGCGGGCGGTGCCGGTGACCTGCACGTCGACGAAGGCGCCGTGCTCGACCGCGCCGGTGACGCGCGTCTCGAGGTGGTCGATGGCGGCGTAGGTCAGGTCGAAGGCGCCGTCGACGGCCGGCGTCGGCTGCAGCCAGCCGGCGGCGGTGGTCAGCTCGCGGCCCCAGATGTCGAGGGTGACGCGCTCGATGAACTGGATGCCGTCGCAGGAGTCTCCGAAGCCGCCGGGGCCGTCGTAGTCGTCGTCCTGGTCGGCGCTGTCCTGGTCGGCGTCGTCCTGCGCGGCGTCGTCGGACTCTTCGTTCGGCGTGACGCTGCCCCACTCGACGGGGTCGGCGCCGGTCGTCGTGCTGGGGCCACCCAGCAGCTCGCACCCGCTGAGGAGCAGCGCGATGGAGATGAGGGCCACGCCGGCGGCGCCGGCGAGCAGGGTGTCGTGGGTGATGGGGGCGAGGTTCTTCATGTGTTCCGCTCCGTGCGCCCTCTGTCTAGAGGGGGCGGGGCGGATGAGAAGGGTCGTGCGGAACTCTCCAGCGACACAACACCGAGTCACAACGCATGTTGTGGCCGGATGGACGGAGGTCCGGTTCTTGACAAGTTCCTGACGAACCCGCCGGATCTACTCCGCCGGGGGCCTAGTGGTCCAGCACAGGGATTCTGGTGAGTCCTCGTGCGCCCTGCCCGCCGCTGCCTGCGTTGGTCGTCGGTCGCGGGGGAAACACCCCGCTCCGCTCCTCCCGCCTTGTCATCAACGCGCAGGCCATCACGATCAACTCACCGAATTCCCTGTGCAGAACCACTAGAGACGTGATCCGCTTACCGAGGCAGAGCCCCGGTGAGGACGCGGATTCGATGGCCAGGACCGAAGAAGGAGCGGGATGAATCCCGTGACTGATGAGGGACGCAGCCAGCGGATTCGCGGACCAGCGGGGCGACCCGAGCGTATGCGGTTCACGTCTCTAGCGT
Source organism: uncultured Rickettsiales bacterium (assembly GCA_964416435.1). Classification (GTDB taxonomy): domain Bacteria; phylum Myxococcota_A; class UBA796; order UBA9615; family UBA9615; genus CAYQEG01. The sequence continues at coordinate 14,895 of CAYQEG010000111.1, read as the reverse complement.
TCGGCGCGGAAGAACTCCCCGTCGATCACGAACTCCGCGCCGGCCGCGGCGAGCTCCCCTCGGGGCACGACGAGCCAGCCGCCGGGGAGGTGGTCGTACCGAGTGAAGCGGCCGACCGTCGCGGTCGGCGCTCCGCCGGCGGCGAGCAGCGTGACGTCGACGGCGTCGCCCGAGACCCCGCCGCGGCGCTCGGTGCTCGCGGCCCAGGTCGCCCCGCCGTCACCGTCCAGGACGATCACGTCCCAGGTCCGGATGGGGGGCGGCACCGCCCACCCGCGGTTGACGTGCTGCCCGCGGCGGTGCAGGGCGGCGAACGTGAAGTCCGACACCCACTGGTCGTCGCAGTAGCTCATGACGTCGGTGTCCGTCGGGTCGTGCAGCTCGCCCTCGACGATGTCGTAGCCCCAGACCCCGATCGACCCGTCGTCGTAGGGGTAGTCCGGGTCCGGCGCGTCCGGCTGGTTGCCCGGGGGGCCGCACGGGGCGTGGGCGCGGCCGTGGGCGTGGCCGATCTCGTGGGCCGCGACCAGCGGCGCCTGCTCCGTGAAGCCGACGCCGAGCGCCAGCCGCAGCGACACCGATCCCTCGTCCTCGGGCTCGTCGTTGAGCAGCGTCACCCCGAGCAGGCAGCCGGTCCCGCAGTACTGCCCGATCGTCTCCCGGGGGTTGAACATGCCGTAGTAGTAGACGTCGTCCGACGCTCCGTCGGTGTTGCGGAAGCCCAGCAGCGCGATCCCGGGCCCTACCCAGCCTTCGCCGTCGGGCCGGATCTCCTGGGACCACGGGTACGGCTCGCGCACGCTCAGCTCGACGTCCGACACCGGGTACAGCTTGAGGAACGTGTCGCGGATCCGCTCGACCTGCTCCGGCGACGTGTCGGGCAGGCGGCCCGAGCCGTCGAAGTTGTACTCGAACGGCGCGATCACGATGCGCAGGACGTTGACGTCGCCCTCGACGTCGACCTCGACGGAGCCGGACTCGGGGAACCGCGCGGCCGGGTTGTCGTCGCCTTCGACCGCCTGGGTCAGCTCGACGGACCAGTCGAGGACGTCGCCGATGTCGGCCCCGTCGATCTCGAAGTTGACCGTGGTGCGCAGGTCGTCGTCCCGGGACGGCGGGATCAGCGCGTACGCAGTCGGCTCGATGACGGCGTCGCCGAGGTCCAGCCGCCCCTGGACCGCGCGGCCGTCGTAGTCGTCGTCGGTCGAGTAGAAGACCCGGACCAGGGCGTCCCGGCCGGCGATCAGCGGCACGTCGGAGTCCACCACCTCGCCGCCGACCACGAGGGTGCGCTTGACCCCCTGGTAGATGGCGATCTCCTCGATGGTCACGCCGGGGGCGCCGATCGGCTCGGGCTCGAGGGTGTTCGGGCAGCCGCAGAGCAGCAGGGGAAGAGCGAGGAGGGAGAGTCTGGGGGCCACGGCGCACCTCGATCGGGGGGACGGTCCGACGGCGCACATTACGGGACCCGGGTCGGAGACCCAACGGTCCCGTCGCGCCCGATCGAGCGAGGCCCGCGATCAGGGCCCGAAGAACACGTGGATGCGCCCCTCGTTCGAGGCCGCCACATCCTCGTACGGCGCCGCGAGCACCAGGTCTCCGTTCCCGTCCCCGTCGATGTCGCCGGTCGCGGCCGACGCCAGGCCGGCGCTCGGCTCGACGCCCCAGAAGGACGACGCCGCCTCCACCCCGACCCAGGCCTCCGCCGGGGGCAGGCCCCCCGTGGGGGCCGGGACCACGAAGACCGCGCCGACCCCCCCGAACCCGTAGGCGCCGAGCACCAGGTCGGGGACGCCGTCGCCGGACAGGTCGTCGGTCCTGGAGATCGCCAGGCCGCCCCGCGCCGCCGCCTGGCCGAGCTTGCTGCCGGGCTCGCCGTGGAGCACCGCGACCGCGTCCGCGCTCGGGTCGCCCCCGCCCCACCCCGACGGGGGGCTCAGCAGCAGGTAGAGGGTCCCGGACTGCGGGCCGTAGTTCGACGCCAGCGCGTCGGCGAACGCCAGGTCGGGGAGGCCGTCTCCGTCGAGATCCCCGACCGGCCCGAGCGAGCTCTCCCCGTCCGGCAGGACCCAGGTCGTCGAGGCGGCGTCCCCCGCTGGCACGTCCCAGCCCCACGACACACCGCCTTCCAGGTAGTACACGGCGCCGTCCCCCGCCGGCGCGCTCCCGGTGCCCAGGACCACGTCGTCGGCGCCGTCACCGTCGAAGTCGTCGACGAGGACCTGGTGTCCCAGGCGCCGTCGCGGAGGCTCCCCCAACAGCGACCAGTCCGCGACGACGTCCAGGGCTCCCCCGGCCCAGGTCCCCGAGCCGTCTCCGAGCACGACGAAGACCTTGCCGGCGTAGTTGGCGACCTGGTCGGCGGTGGTGCAGGTCAGGAGGAGATCGACCTCGCCGTCGCCATCGTAGTCCCCCGCCACGCCGATCCCGGCGCCGCCACCGCTCGGACACGTCCAGCGCGCGAGCAGCACGCTGGAGACCGGCGCGGAGCCCAGCCCCCCGCCGACCGCCGCGCCGGACACGACGTAGAAGGCCCCGGTCCCCCCGTAGTCCGTCGAGGTGACCACCAGGTCGGGGAGGGTGTCCCCGTCGAGGTCCGCCCGGGCGGACACCGTGGAGCCGAAGAGGTCGCCCCCCTGTTCGCCGGTCAACGTCGTCACCGCGACGACGTCGAGCAGATCGGAGGCCAGGGTGGCTCCGCTGAGGAGGTGGAGCTTGCCCAGCGTGCCCTGAGACGCGCTGCCGATCGAGCCGACGAGGACGTCGGCCAGGCCGTCTCCGGTCAGGTCGCCCGGGACCCGGAGGGCGGAGCCGGCCCGCGCGGTCCAGCCGTCGCCGTCCAGGATCACGTCGGCGGCGCTCGACGGCACCCCGATCCCCCAGGGCGGCACGCAGACGATGAAGCCGGCGTTGCCGTCGTTGCAGTCGGCGCACGCCAGGGCGCCGTCTCCATCGGCGTCGAGCAACTCTCCGGGGAAGTCCGCTCCGCCCTCGCAGTCGTCGTCGACACCGTTGCAGACCTCCTCGGCGCCGGGCCGGACCGAGGCCTCGTCGTCGTCGCAGTCGACGCACAGCGGGGCGCCGTCGCCGTCGCCGTCCTGCTCCTCTCCGGGGGCGTCGGGCAGGCCGCTGCAGTCGGTGTCGAGCCCGTCGCAGACCTCGTCCGCCCCCGGGTACGACGCCGGATCTCCGTCGTCGCAGTCGTCGCACGCCAGGGCCCCGTCGGCGTCGGCGTCCTGCCACTCACCGTCGAGATCGGCGAGACCGTTGCAGTCGTCATCCACCCCGTTGCATCGCTCGGCCGCGGCTGGGGAGACGTCGGCGTCGGCGTCGTCGCAGTCGCCGTCGCAGGTGGAGTGACCATCGCCGTCGGCGTCCGTCTCGTTCAGCGCCGGGTCGAGATCGTCGCAGTCGATGGTGGCGGGGGTGCCGTCGGCGTCCTGGTCGTTGGTGTCGTTGCCGTCGCAGTCGCTGTCGATCCCGTCGCCCGGTTCGTCCGGGGCGCCGGGGTAGACCTGGTCGTCCGCGTCGTTGCAGTCGGCGAGAACGCCGGTGTCCCCCGGATCGACCGGGAACCCGTCGCCGTCGGCGTCGACCCCGTCGAACCCGTCGCAGTCGCTGTCCACGCCATCGCCGTACTCGTCGGCCGCTCCCGCGTGCACCCGGGCGTCCGCAGGGGCGCAGTCCTCGCTGTCGTCCACCCCGTCACCGTCGAAGTCGTACTCGGCCTGCCCGGGGCCGCACCCGACGAGGAGGACGAGGAGGGAGGGGACGAGGAGGGAGGGGACGAGGAGGGAGGCTGCGCGATTTGACACACAGCTACCCTACCGCGGTCCGCCCCCCGGCCCGGCGGCGGTGACGTCACCCGGAGGCGACGCCCCCGCCACGGCGGAGCCCACCTACTTGTTGCCGTTGAACAGCAGGTTCCCGACCCGCGTCGCCGCCGGCTTGCCCAGCCCCATGTTGAGCACGCCCTGGCCCGCCGCCTGGCCCAGGCGCGGGATGAGCAGGCTGCTGCCCCGCAGCGTGGTGTTGAGCGAGCCCGTGACGAGCACCCGGTCGCCGCCCAGCCGCATGAACCCGCCCAGACCGATGACGCCGGGGCGCGTGCAGTACTGACCGCCCAGGGACTTCCAGAGGAAGCCGTGTCGGATCGGGCCGAAGTTGGACGCCGCGCGGCTCGAGAACTGGAAGATCGTGCCGCCGCCCGGCGTGTAGGGGCACCACCGACCGGTCGTCAGGAACCGGCTGACCCCGCTCCCCCAGGCGTTGCTGTACAGCCACGGACCCGGCGGTCGCGCCGTCGCCCACAGCCGACCGCCGCCGCCCACGAGCTGCGTGCCTCGGGCCGTCTGCGCGCTGTAGTGGTACAGCGTGGTGCCGGGCGCCGCCGCCGCTCCACGCGGACGCAGCGCGGACCCGGTGCCGGTCACCGTCAGCACGGTCGACGCGAGGCCGAAGCCGCCCCGCAGGACGCGCTCGCCGCCGCTCAGCTCGTTCCCCTCGATGGTGATGTCGGCGTACGCCTCGAGCAGGTAGGTCGTGCCGATGACCTCGCCGACGGCCCACGTGTAGCCGGTCGTCGTGTTGCCGCCGTCCTCCTCCATCGCCTTGCAGGCGCGCTCCGCCATCGGGTCGGTGATCTCCTCCTTCCAGGCCTCCCAGAACCAGCCCACGTACTGGCCGATGCTGTTGAGGCCCGACGGGTCGGTGTAGTTGTCGGGCCGGTTGCCGGCGTACGCCATCGGGTTGCCGAGGTTGCCGAAGTCGCCCCAGAAGCCGATCGGGTCGCGGCTGAGGAACTCGCCGACCGCGGGGTCGTACATGCGGGCGCGCTGGTAGTACTTGCCGATCTCCGCGTCGAAGCGACGACCCGCGAACAGGTACGGGAAGCCGACGCCGGAGCTGGGCAGCACCTCGAAGCCGTCCGCGCTGCGCACCGTCGGCACGCCGAAGCCGGAGTAGGTGACCACCTCGACCGGCGCGCCGTCGGCGGCCACCAGGTGGGTCGTGTTGCCCAGGTGGTCGCGCACCGGCACGTACATCGTCTCGGGCTCGCCGTCGCCGTCCTCGTCGACGTCCATCGCCACGACCTCGTCCTTGCCCGAGCCGTGGATGAACTGGCGCGCGACCACGCCGTCCTCGCGCTCCTCGATGACGTCGTCGTCCTTCCAGAGGTAGCGGACCACGCCGTCGGCGGTGGACTTGCGGATGCGGCGGCCGCCGGCCACGGCGGGGTGCCCGTCGTAGTCGAACGAGGCGACGACGGTGTCCGGGTCGGACGCCAGGCGCACGACGCGGAGCCGGTTCCAGGCGTCCCACTGGTACAGGAAGTCGCCGTCGGCCGTCCGCAGGCCCGTGCCCGCGGCGCCGTCGCGGGCGCCGTCGGCGCTGACGCCGTTGTACTGGTAGCCGTCGCCGACCCGCTGCTTGGCGGGGTCGAAGTCGCGGATGTCGGTCGAGGGAGCGGTCGCGGCCGCCGTGACCGAGTCGACCACGCGGATCGTCTGGTCAGCGCCGAACATCATCCCCGTGAAGGAGTCGGCCGGCTCGTCGCGGAAGCCCCACTCGGACAGGGACAGCTCGTCCTGGACCACGTTTCGGGCCGTCGGGCGGCCCACCGAGTCGAGGTCGAGCTCGACGCTGCGGTCGATCCAGCTCCAGGGCGAGTTGTAGTTCGAGCTGACGAGCACGACGTCGCTGTTTCGGTTCCGCTCGAGGTCGGTCTCGAAGATGTTGCAGATCGGGGTGAACACCGACTGCGACTCGACCAGCAGGTTGCTGTCCAGCTCGCGGGTCACCGTCAGGGTCGGGATCCAGGCGCCGGTGTCGGCGTCGAGGATCTGCACGGACAGGCCGGTGCCGCCGCCGGAGCCGTCGCCCCCGCCGCCGTCACCGCAGCCACCGCCGCCGTCGCCGCCGCCGTCACCGCCGCCGCCGTCGTCGTCCTCCCCACCGTCGCCGTCGCAGTCGCCGCAGCAATCGCAGCACTCGTACGAGGTGAACTCCCAGTCGAACGTCACCTGGATGTGCGTCGGGTTGGCGAGGCCGACCAGCTTCCCGAGGGCGTTGCGCTCGTGGAAGACGACGCGATCGGTGCCGGGGTAGTGGATCTCGGCGAGGCGCGCGCCGAGGAACGAGGAGGCGACCACGTCACCGTCCTGGACCTCTTCGAGGCGCTGGCCCAGGGAGCTCCAGCGCTGGCGGACGAGGCTGTCGTCGGAGGCGTCGGTCGGGTCGTTGTTGTCCGTGATGGACGTCATGCGGCCGAGGCCGTCGTAGCCGAACGTCTGCTCGGTGGTGCCGACGATCATCGGCAGGCCGGGGGCGGACTCGCGGGAGCCGTCGGCGACGGCGGAGTGCGAGGTCATGCGGTCCACGTCGTCGTAGCCGTAGCTGTGCACGGTGCCGTTCTCGTCCACCTCGACGACCACGTTGCCGTTGGCGTCGTGCTCGAAGCTGCGCATGCCGCCGTCCGGGTAGACCTGCGCGACCGCGCGCCCGACGGGGTCGAACATCGTGTGCGTCTCGCCGCCCATGCCGTCGATCTGCGCGACCACGCGGTTGTTCGGGTCGAACACCGAGATCGTGCGGATGACACCCTCGGGGGTGAACGGGTGGCCCGCGTCGACCGGGGTCATCGCGTCGCCGGACACCGTCAGGGGGCGGCGGGTCTGCCACGGGCGGCCGATGCCGTCGAGGTCGTGGAAGATCGGGTTGCCGCGCTCGTTGATCGGCGCCGCGACGAGGCCCATCGGGTCGGCGACCACCGGACCGCGGGCGTCCCAGGTGGCGACCTTGTGGTTCCGGCTGTCGTAGGCGCGGAAGAAGGTGTTGCCGTCACCGTCGCTCATGCGGACGACGCGGGACAGCGGGTCGTGCACGAACACGCTGCGCACGTCGCCGGCCGAGGACAGGCCGTCGGTGCGCACGCGGATCTCGCGGACGACCTCGGGGTTGCCCGCCGCGTCCAGGGCGATCTCGGCGACCGCCCCCAGCGGGTTGGTCGTGCGGAAGCGCCGGCCGGCCCCGTCGTAGTCGTAGGACCAGGTGGCGCCGAAGTCGTCGATGACGAACAGCAGGTTGCCGTCGGCGTCGTACTCGCTGAACGAGGTCACCTCGCCGTCCGCGCCCACGTCGCCGACCCAGGCGTCGCTCACCAGGTCCGCGGCCTCGGGGACGAAGATGGAGCGGGACGCGGAGACGTTGCGGCCGACCTCGTCGAAACCGAACGACGCGGACGCGAGCACGCTGGGCGAGCTGAAGGACGACGCCTTGCCGATGATCTCCTCGCGGATGATCTGGCCGAGCGCGTCACGCAGCCGCTGGATCTCGGTGCCGTCGCGGCCGATCTGGGCGATGTCGCGGTCATACCCGTCGAGCACGACGCTCTCGAGGTTGCCGTTGCCGTCGGTCACGCCGACCTGGTTGCCGTTGGCGTCGTGGTCGAAGTACCGCGAGCTGGCGGCCTCCGAGCCGCCGCCGATCGTCACCGCGTCGGGGTGGTCGCGCGCGTCGAACGACCACGTGTCGACCGCGTCCGGCTCCACGCCGAGCACCGCCAGCGGGCTGCGCACCTCGACGCGGTTGCCGTTGGCGTCGAAGCGGAACTGGTGGGTCAGGGTCTCCGGGTCGCCCATCGGGGGGATGTCGGCGTCGCGCGTGGCGTCCAGGGACAGCTCGACCACCTGCCCGAGCAGGTCGTGGGTGGTGACGTGCTCGATCCAGGGGTGGTCGGAGACGAGCACCGGAGCGCCGGTCGCTTCGTCGGCGCTCCAGTTCTCGATGCGCTGGGTCGTGGCGCGGCCGGCCGCGTCGAACACGGTCTCGGTCCGGTAGCCGTGGTCCATCGAGGGGTCGACCTTCGGGGACTCGCTGGCGATCGGCTGGTCGCGCTCGTCGTAGCTGCGCAGCCAGGTGTAGCCGCGGGGGTTGGTCCGCGCCGTCAGGTTGCCGCGGGGGTCGTACGCGAACGTCGACGTCAAGGCGAGGCCGTCGGCGTCGGTGATCCGGGCGGCGAGCCAGCGGGTCGGGTGGTACTCGAAGCGGTCGACCGAGCCGGCGGGGCCGACCTGGGCGACGAGGTCGCCGAAGTCGTCGTACGTCATGGTCGACGCGATCAGCTGGGTCGAGCTGCCGGTCGCCTCGGCGACGAGGCTGCCGGGCAGCAGGCGGACCGCCGGGGCGGCGCTGCGCACGGGGTTGCCGAACGCCTGGTCGGTGCGGCCGTCGCCGTTGACGTCGCCTCGATCGAGCAGCTCGGACGGCACCTCCAGGCCCCACCAGGCGGCCCAGGCGGGGGCGGCGTCGGCCTCCTGCCAGTCGTACGTGACCGTGCTGGTGTAGCGCTCGGGGGTGCCGGGCTGGCCGTCGTGGCCGACGTGGCTGGGGTCGTTCCCGAGCGGGGACGTCTCGGACAGCAGCCCGCCGAAGAGCGGCTCGCGCTCGTACGTGGTGCGCAGCTCGGGCTGGTCCGCGTGGCGCGACGGGTCGGGCAGCTGCACCACGGCCAGCACGTCGGCGCGACGCAGGCGCGACGGGTTGTCGGCGTCGAAGGTCCACTCGGTGGCGTTGCCGCCGGGCAGGTCCAGCCGCAGGAGCAGGCCGTCGTCGTCGTACGCCAGGTCGGTCGACCAGGCGCCGCCGTCGGGATCCTCGAGGCGCTGCAGGGTGTGGCCCAGGTCGTCGAACGCGTAGCGGGTCACGTTGCCGTTGCGGTCGGTCGCGACCGTCACGGACGCCGAGTCGGCGGCGTCGAAGTCGTAGGCGTACGCGACGTCGCCGCCGGCGGGCACGCCGGAGTGGTTGGTCCCGCCCACGGTCTGGGCGAGCACCCGGTCGAAGTCGTCGCCGGCGTCGCCGTAGGTCGACTGCAGCCAGGGGGTCAGCGAGCCGTCCTGCACCTCGTTCGGGCCGATGACCGCGACGAGGTTGGAGGCGAGCTCGACGTCCTCGGAGTCGCGGTCGTAGACGTACCGCTCACGCGCGCCCTCGGGCAGCGCGGCGGTGACCGGCGACCGGGCCTGGACCAGGAAGCCGTCCTCGTAGGAGTAGACGACCGAGCGCCCGTCGAAGTCGGAGATCGAGCTGACCTGGCCGGCCTCGTTCCACGACAGCTCGATCCGTCGCCCGAGCTCGTCGATGACCGCCTGCAGGCGGTCGCCGTCATGCTCGAAGTCGATCATCGAGCCGCGGCGGTCCTCGATGCGGGCCAGCCGGCCCTGCGCGTCGAACCGCAGCACGGTGCCGCCGGGGTGGCGCAGCGCGTGCCCGTCGCCGTCACGGCGGAGCACGTCGAACAGGCCGACGGGGGAGGTGAACGCGTCGCCGTCCGCGGCGAACCGGACCTCGCGGCCGGTGCCGTCGTTGAGCAGGAGGTCGTCGCCGTCGGGGGTCAGGCGTGCGAACAGGGGGGAGTCCCAGCCGAAGCCGAGGGGGCCGGGGAGTTCGGATCGGAAGCTGCGCCAGGTCCGAGCGACCCGGAGGCCCAGGTGGTGACCGGCGAAGCGCAGGTCGGTGCGCTCCAGCTTGAGCTCGCCGCTGTGCAGCAGCACGTCGCCGGGGGCGTCGTTGGGGTCGATGGCGGCGCCGGGGCTGCTCAGAGGCTCCGGCACGTAACCGGCCGGGCCGGACGGCAGGTCCTGCGCCCCGGTGGCGTCGTCGTCGTCGTCGGGCCGCGGGGGGTCGGCGAGGAAGGTGACGTTGATGCAGCCGGCCTGCGTGAGCAGGAACGCGGCGAGGGCAGCGGCGGTTCGCTTGGGGGACATGGCTCTCTCCTCCGGGGTTCTCGGGAACCGAAGGAGAGGGAGCGGCCGTCTTTTGCAGACGGCGTCGAGATCGCCCGGGATCAGCGCCGCGCGACGAGCCTCGCATGGTGGGCGCCGGCGGGCGTCCAGCCCTCCTCGTAGCGCTCGATCGTCAGGCTCGACGGGAGCAGGCCGGGGAGTTCTCCGTCCTCGAGCAGGAACCGCGCCGACGGCTTGGGGTGACGCTCCAGGTTGCTGCGCGTCGGGTGCACGACGACGAGCAGGCCGCCGGGAGCCATCAGGTCGGCCACCCCGGCGAGCAGGGGGCGGTGCAGGAAGTGGGTGATCAGGACGACGTCCCACGAACCGTCTAGCAGCTCACCGGCCTCCAGGTCGGCCTGCCGGGTGCGCACGTGCAGCCCACGGTCGGCGGCGAGGCGCTGCGCCAGGGCGAGCCCCTCGTCCGAGACGTCGACGACGGTGACGTCGAGTCCGCGAGCGGCCAGCCAGGCGGCGTTTCGGCCGGCCCCGCCGGCGAGATCCACGGCGGTCCCGGCGGTCGGCAGGGCGTCCGCGATCTCCTCCAGCCAGGGCTCCGGGGCGGTCGTCGGGTGGTCCCGCGCCGACCAGATTCCGTCCCAGCGCTTGCGTGCGTCGCTCACTTTGCGAGGGTACTCCAGGTGAACGCAGCCCCCTCCCCCGCCCCGGAGCACGACGACCGCCCCCTGTGGCGGCAGCTCATGTTCCCTCGAACGATCCGCCGGCCGGAGTGGCTGCGGTGGCTCCGGATCACCACGCGGACGGCGCACATCCTGTGCATCGCGGCGCTGCTCGGCACCGCGCTGTTCAACGTCGGGGAGTCGGCGTTCGACGCGTGGCTGGCCCCCGTGCTCGCGACCGGGATGCTCCTGGTCTTCACGTTCGCCTACGAGACGCTCGCCTGGTTCACCCAGCTCGCAGGGCTCGTGATGATCGGCAAGGTCGCTGCGCTGGTGACCATCGCGGTGGTGCCGGAGTGGCGGCTGCCGGTGCTCATCGTGCTGGTCATCGTGTCGTCGTTCTCGAGCCACATGCCGGGCCGGTTCCGGCACTGGGTCCCCCCCGGGCTGCGCTGAAATTCCTGGGGATGGGGGAATCCCCGATCTAGGATCGTGGGGTGTGGTCCTCGGGAGGGGCCGCCGGGAGGGCCAACATGGGAAACGTACGCAACATCCTGGGCGGGAAGACGACGACCCGCGCCTTGACCACGACGAAACAGACGATGGTGTTCGACGCCATCGGAGTCATGGCGGAGCACGGGGTCGGCGCCCTGGTGGTGACCGAGGGCGACAGCGTCGTCGGCATCGTCACGGAGCGTGACTACCTGCGCAAGGTCGCGCTGCAGGGCCGCTCGAGCAAAGAGACGCCGGTCGAGGACATCATGTCCAGCCCGGTCATCGTGGTCGATCGGCAGGCCAGCATCGAACACTGCATGCAGCTGATGACGACCCACCGCTGCCGCCACCTGCCCGTGGTGGACGGCGGCGCGCTGGTCGGCGTCATCTCGATCGGGGACTGCGTCAAGCGCCTCGTGCGCGAACAGAAGGACGAGATCGGCTTCCTGAACGAGTACATCAGCGGCCCGAGCCCGAACGTTCGATGAGGCTGATCGCGGCGCTGTCGGCGTTGGCCTTCGCCGGGTGCGTCGACATCGGGCCCCCCGGGGAGTCCCTGCTCGGGCCCGGAGGCGGGCCCCAGGTGGTCCCTTCGGAGGCCTGCGAAGATGTGCACGTCGGTGACCCGTTCGTCGAGCTCGGCACGGGTCGGCTCGAGTTCGAGCCGATCGTCGATGACGAGATCGGCATCGTGTTCGGCCCCGGAAACGGGGGCTGCGGCTACCACCTGGACCTCGTCCTGCGGACGGAGCAGCTGTGCCCCGTCGTCTGGGCGCGCATCGACCTGTTCCTGCTCGGGATCGACGGTGGTGCGATCGGAAGCCAGAACCGCCACGTGCAGATGGTCCGGGACGAGGCCGACTCGACCCTGCAGTACCACCCGTTCCGCGCGTTCATCCCGGTCGAGCACTTCCCGAACGACCCGGAGCACGAGGACGTGTGCCCGGCCGAGTCCGGCTCCGGGGGTCCCTGCGACGAGTACCAGTTCCTCGTGTCGGTGGAGGTCGAGGACCACGGCGGCCGAATCGCGACGACCGAGCGCGTGCTCGACCCCTGGTGCTGCCGTTGAGCCGCTGATCCACCGCGGCCTCGCGCGCGTCCCCGGGCGGTGGCATCCTCGCGCGCATGTCCGCCACCGCACCTGTCCCGACCGCCCCCGCCCGCTTCGGTGAGGACGGCTCCATCCAGTCGATCGACCCCCGCTCGTGGGAGGTCCTCGAGAGCTTCCCGGCCGTCGATCCCGGCACCGTTCCGGGGCTGATCGCGGCCGCCGCCCAGGCGCAGGTCGCCTGGGCGCAGCGCCCCCTCAAAGAGCGGGTCAAGGTCGTCAGCGGGGCGCTCGATCGGATCGTGCAGCGGGCCGACAAGCTGGCCGAGATCATCCACCGCGAGCACGGCAAGTCGGTCACGGAGGCGACGTTCAGCGAGGTGATGGGCGCCGCCGACGTGGTCCGCCTGCACGCGAAGTTCGACCCGAAGTGGCTCGCCCCCGAGAAGGTGGCGATCGACCCGCTGAGCTACCCCGGCAAGAAGGGCCGGGTGGAGCGGCGTCCTCGCGGCGTCATCGGCGTGATCATGCCGTGGAACTACCCGCTGGCGCTGCCGATGCGGACCCTCGTGCCGGCCCTCATCGCGGGCAACGGCGTGGTGTTCAAGCCGTCGGAGCACAGCCTGCGCACCGGCCGCGAGATCGCGAGCCTGTTCCACGGCCTGCTGCCCGAGGGGCTGCTGCAGGTTGTGCTCGGCGGGCCGGCGGTCGGCGCCGCCATCACCAGCTCGCCCGACGTCGACGCCGTCGTGTTCACCGGCTCGGTCAAGACGGGCAAGGCGGTGGCCCGGGCCGCGGCCGAGCACCTGACCCCGGTCTCCCTGGAGCTCGGCGGCAAGGACGCGGCGATCGTCTGCACCGACGCCGCGCTGGACCGGACCGCCGCCGGCATCGCCTGGGGCGCGTTCCACAACACGGGCCAGAACTGCGCCGGCATCGAGCGCGTCTACGTCGAAGACCTGGTCTACGACGACTTCGTGGCGAAGCTGAAGGAGGTGACGGAGGGGCTGCGCACGTCGGGCGATCCGGCGACGGTGGAGGTCGGTCCCCTGTGCAACGCCAACCAGATGCGCATCGTGCAGGAGCAGCTGGACGCCGCGGTGGCCGCGGGCGCGACGGTGATCACCGGCGGCGCGCCGACCGGCGAGGGCTGGGGCTTCGCTCCGACGCTGGTCACGGACGTGCCGGCCGACGCGGCGCTGTGGACGACAGAGACGTTCGGTCCGGTGCTCCCGATCCGACGGATCCACTCCGTCTACGAGGCGGTCGACGACATCAACGCGTCCCCCTACGGGCTGAGCGTGTCGGTCTGGGGACAGACCACCGGCCGCGCCGAGGAGGTCGCCCGCCGCTGCGACGTCGGCATGTCGCTGGTCAACAACCACGCGTTCACGGGGTCGATCCCGAACTCCCCGTGGGTCGGCACCAAGGACAGCGGCTACGGCGTCACCGGCTCCGCCGACGCCATGAAGTTCCTGACCCGGCCGCAGCTGGTCGTAGTCGACAAGAACAAGGCCAAGGAGGTCTGGTGGTTCCCGCTCAACCCCGTCGCCCTGCAGATGGGACGGACGGTGCTCGCCAGCCTGGTGGCCGGGGCGTTCGAGCGGATCAAGCTGACCGTGAAGCTGCTGGGGCTCCTGGGGAAGCGCTGGAAGTAGGGCCGCTCAGGGGGCGTCGCAGCTGTACTCGATCTGCATCGTGGCGGTGTCGACCGCGCCGTTGCAGTCGTTGACCGAGATCTCCACCTCGTAGATGCCGGCGGACAGGCCGCCGCAGCCGACGCTCATGGAGAAGGTCACGTTGGCCATCCCCGGGCCGAGGATGTCCAGCTCCGGCGGCGCGCCGTCGCCCGACTGCTTGCTCGCGGACCACTGGAAGTAGACCGGGTCGCCGTCGGCGTCGACCGTCGCGCTGGCGTCGATCGGGTAGGTCGGCTCACAGGGGTTGCAGCTGCTGCAGCCGCCGTACGGGTCGTAGTTGCAGCCGGTGGCGCCGACGTCGTTGATGTTGGTCGTCAGGAACGCCGCCACCGGCGGCGTGTTGCCGGGACGCTCGGCCACCGTGAAGCCGACCGTCGCCGGCGCCGACGTGTACGTGCCGTCGGTCACCTGCAGCGCCACCGCCCAGTAGCCCGCCGCGTCCGGGGTGAACTCCGCGTCCATCTCGAAGCGGTTGGCGATGTCGTCGTCCGACAGCTGGGACAGCGGCGGCTGGGTCGAGAAGAACCAGGTGAAGTCGAGGGGGGCGCCGTCCGGGGCGAACGAGCTCGCGGCGGTCAGCTCGACCGGCGCGCACGCCTGCGGGTCGTTGGCCACGGCGCCGATCGCGGTCGGCGGGCTGGTGTACCCGAAGCCGTCGCAGTCGTTGTCGATGCCGTCGTCCAGCTCGAGGGCGCCGGGGTAGATCTCGGGGTTGTCGTCGTTGCAATCGCCGTCCGCCTCGGCATAGCCGTCGCCGTCGTTGTCGGCCCCCGACATGCCCTCGTCGATCTGCAGATCGCAGTCGTTGTCGAAGCCGTCGAGGTACTCCGGCGCGCCGGGGTACGTGTAGGGGTTGGTGTCGTCGCAGTCGCCCGCGAGGTCGGTGTACCCGTCCCCGTCGTCGTCGGTGATGAACGACCCGTCGTCGATCAGGCCGTTGCAGTCGTTGTCCTGCGCGTCCGGCAGCTCCGGGGCGCCCGGCAGCGTGTCGGCGTCGCCGTCGTCGCAGTCACCCTCCAACTCGGTGACGCCGTCGCCGTCGTCGTCGTAGCCGACCGTGTGCTCGTCGATGATGCCGTCGCAGTCGTTGTCCACCGCGTCCAGCAGCTCGCCGGCGTCCGGAGCGATCGCGTCGTTGTGGTCGTTGCAGTCGCCCTCCTCTTCGGAGAAGCCGTCGCCGTCGTCGTCGTACGCGTCGGTGCCGTCGTCGATCAGCGTGTTGCAGTTCTCGTCGATGCCGTTGATCA
>CAYQEG010000110.1:0-26738 GCA_964416435.1 uncultured Rickettsiales bacterium | reverse complement strand
GGACTTGTGCCGATGGCATCTAGGAGCCTGGAGCGCATTGGAGCCCGAGCCCCGTAAGACCGGGGCGTCCGAGGCCAAGGCGCGACGAGGAGATGCATCGGGAATGCGCGACGAGGAGCAACGCCGGGATCGGGCGCATCCGGTCCTCGGGGCGACAGGCGGCTATGCGCTCCAGGCTCCTAGGCGACGGCCAGTCCGCCTGTAGACTCCCCGCGTGCTCCGACACGCGCCTCCTCTGCTCGCCGCGCTGGGCCTCCTGGCCTGCGCGCCCGTCGAGCCCGAGCCCGGCCCGCCCGCCGCGGTCGACATCACCGACCTGCAGTTCGAGCCGTTCGGCACCTGGGCCCGTCCGATCCAGGACTACATCGACTTCCACACCGAGGACCTCGGCCACGACCTCTTCCAGCGGGAGGTCCAGGACCTGCACGTCTTCGACGACCGCCTCTACTTCGGCTACGGCGACGCGACGCTGAACCTCGGCCGCCTCACGCCGATCGAGGTGCGCTCCTGGACGGAGCCGGAGCCCGACGCCTGGTCGGCCGAGTTCGTCGTCGACGAGGAGGCGGTCGGCCGCTTCCGCAGCGCGGACGACGTGCTCGTGATCCCAGGCGTGGACGCGACCGAGGACGCCTGGCTCGGCAACGCCTACACGCTCGTGGCGGGGGGCGAGTGGGTCAAGAGTCGGACCCTCGCCGACGCCCTGCACGTGCACGACGCCCTGATCGACGGTGACCTCTTGTGGGCCTGCGGGAGCGGCGGCAGCCAGCCCGAGTACGAAGCCGGCCAGATCAGCTCCCTGGTCTTCCAGTCCACCGACGACGGCGTCACCTGGGAGCAGGTCTGGAAGGTGCCCAACACCAACCCCGTCGGCGACGCCCGCTTCATCTCGCTGGCGATGGTCGACGACCTCGTGCACGCCTTCGGGTACCGGTCCGACGGCTCCGGGACCATCAACCAGGTCATCGCCTACCGCGAGACCGGCGCCGAGCCCGAGGCGTGGGACGCGATGGAGGACGTGCTCGTCGACGACGTCCAGTCGCTCCCCGACGGGCGGGCCCTCGCCACGGGGGTCTTCGTCGCCGGTTCACTGCATCACGTCGTGCGGCTGCTCGAGGGGGACGACGCCTTCGACGTGGAGGAGTTCGACGACCTCGCGGTGCTCGACCTGTTCGACCTGGGCGACGGCCGCATCCTCACCCTGGCGATCGAGGGGGACGACTATCCCATCCCCGACGACGACTACCGGGTCGAGGTGGGCCTCTGGGACAGCGCCGACGACAGCTACGTGCCGTTGATCAGCCAGGAGAGCGGCACGCTGCCCCACTCCCTCGCGTTCTGGCGTGACGGGCTGTACGTCGGGCTCGACGATGGTCGCGTGCGCCGCGCCCAGGGCGGCTGAGCGCAAATCCCTGCGAAGTCCCTGGCGCCGTGGCACATTGCCGCCGATGCGCCGCCTCCTCGCCGTCTCGATCCTCCTCGCGCTGGGCGCCTGCGCCCCCGCCGTCGGGGACGACGACGACGACGCCACCCCGGAGGTCTGTGAGTACCCCGAGGGCGCGGTCGAGCCGATGGAGGCCGACGCGGTCATCTTCCCCTACAGCTGGCCGGAGGCCCGTCACGGCGACGGCCGCGAGGGTCCGCTCGCCCTGCTCGGGGCCTGGTGTGCCGACGACGACCTGACCGACTGGAGCGCCTTCGACGCCTTGCTGATGGTGTCGTTGCCGGCCTGGTGACCGGCTTGCAGGACGCACGCCGGGTCGGTTGCGGAGGTCGAAGAGGAGATTGAGGAAGCGGGCGCCGCCCTGATCTGGGTGCTCGAGATGAGCGCCACAGGGGAAGCGGGCACCGCCGAGACCTGCCGCGACACCCTGGACTCCCTGGGCAGCGACGCTGGCTGGTGCGTCGGCGACGGCCAGACCGAGCCCGAAGAGGGGACGTTCGACGACTCTCCCTTCAGCGTCGCCCGGGGGTTCGACATCATCGTCACCCGCGACGACATGAAGATCGTCTGGACGACCAGCCACGGCACCCCCAGCGGGAACGAGAACCTGACCGGCGACGACGTGCTCGACGCCGTCCACGACGCCCTCGGCGAGTAGCCTCCGATCCGGGGTTTTCGCCCCGAGCGTCGCCGCGGTAGCGTTCGCTCCATGCCGCTCGAACGACTGGAACGCTGCGCCCTCGTGGGGATGGTCCACCTGCAACCGCTGCCCGGCTCCCCCGGCTGGGCCGGCTCGATCGCCGACGTGGTGTCCCGCGCCCGCGCCGACGCCGAGGTGCTCGTCGAGGGGGGCGTCGACGCCGTCATCGTCGAGAACATGGGGGACGTCCCCTACCTCAAGGGGCACGTCCCGCCGGAGACGGTCGCCGCCATGGCGCTCGCCACCGCCGAGGTGGCCGACGTCGGCGTCCCGGTCGGCGTGCAGGTGCTCGCGGCGGCCAACCGCGAGGCGCTCGGCGTCGCCGTCGCGGCGGGCGCCTCCTTCATCCGGGTGGAGGGGTTCGCCTATGCCCACGTCGCCGACGAGGGCTGGATCGACGCCTGCGCCGGGGAGCTGCTCCGGGTCCGGCAGGCGCTCGGCGCGAAGGTCGCCGTCTGGGCGGACGTGCGCAAGAAGCACGCGGCCCACGCCATCACGGGCGACCTGACGCTGACGGAGCTGGCCAAGGGGGCCGTCTTCTGCGGGGCCGACGCGCTCGTCGTCACCGGCATGGCGACCGGCATGCCGACGGCCCGCGCGGACGTGATCGCCGCCCGGGCCGCCGGCCGCAAGGTCCTCGTCGGGAGCGGGGTCACCGAGAGCGACGCCCACGAGCTGGCCGAGGTGGCCGACGGTCTCATCGTCGGCTCGTCGCTCAAGGAGAACGGCACCTGGTGGGGGCCGGTCGAGCTGGAGCGCGTGCGCCGGCTCAGGGCCCGCGTCGAGGAGGGGCCGTCAATACCCTGGACCACCAAGGAAGACGTAGAGGGCCCCTGAGGCGCCGGAGTCCGGCGCGCCGAGCACCACGTCGGCGTAGCCGTCGCCGTTCAGATCGCCCGCCCCCGCGGCGGTGGTGATCTCACCGCCGCGCCGGATCCAGCGGGCGTCGGTCAGGTCGCCGGAGGGGCCTCCGTTGAACTGGACGTACGCCGTCGACTCCGACGAGGACACGAGCAGCAGCTCCGCCGTCTCCTCCGCGCCGTCGAACTCCCGCGCGTTGGCGACGACGTCGATGTTCGCCGAGTGCAGGCGCAGGTCGTGGTCGCTCCAGTCCCGCTGGCCGCTCCACGGGCCTGCGTAGGCCCGGACGTCGCCCATCGGATCGGCGACGACCAGCTCGCCCCGCCAGGTGCCCAGCACGTCCGCCATCGTCAGCCGCGCTCCGATGCCTCCGCGGGCGACCCAGCCGACGTCCGGCAGGAGGGTCAGCCCGGGGTCGGGCGTCTCCCAGACGTACACCCGGCCGCTGCCCGCGCCCGGGGCGCCGATGGCGAGGCGCTCGTGGGCGATCCCGAGCGCCGTGCCCGCCTCTTCCCCGTCGAGCACGCCCAGGGCCACCGCGGTCGAGGCGCCGGGATCGGACAGGTAGATCACGCCCGAGGCGTCCCCCGGCACGAGGTACGCGGCGCCTCCGCGGACCCCCCCGGCGGACGCGCCCGGCGCGCCCATGGCGAGGTCGAGCACGCCGTCCCCGTCCAGGTCGTGGCCCGCGGCGAGCGACGTGCCGAGCTCGTCGTAGGCGGCCTCACCGTGGATCGAGGCGCCGGGGAGGCCGAGGACCGAGAAGCTGCCGGCGGCGTCGAACCCCCACACCGTGTAGACGGCGCCGGCGTCCGACTCCGGCACGCTGACCCCGGGCGCGCCGATGGCGAGGTCCGCCCGGCCGTCCCCGTTCACGTCGCCGAGGGCGGCGAGGGACGAGCCGAACAGGTCCCGCGTGTTGGCGCCGTGGATCGTGACGCTCGCCTGCAGCAGGTCGTCGGGGGGCAGGGGGCCGAGGTAGATCGCCACCGCTCCGACCTGTGCGTCGGTGTCGGGGGCGCCCGCGGCGAAGTCGTCGATCCCGTCGCCGTTGAAGTCGCCCAGCCCCACGAGGGCGGCGCCGAGCGCCCGGAGGCCGCCCTCGCCCTTGGCGCTCGCGTCGGCCGCCTCCACCGGGTGGGTGCCGGGGCCGCCGCAGCTGGACGGGTTGTCGTCGCAGTCGTTGTCGATGGCGTCGCCGCAGACCTCGATCGCCTCGGGGTGGACCTCGGCGTCGTGGTCGTCGCAGTCGCCGTCCGTCAGGATCCGACCGGGCGGCTCCTGGCACAGGTCGACCACGACCACGTCGTCGTCCGACCCCCAGCCGTCGCCGTCGCCGTCGCGGTACCAGCGCTGGTCGTCGATCAGCGAATCGCAGTCCTCGTCGACGCCGTCGCAGGTCTCCTCCGCCCCGGGGTGGACCGCGGGGTCCGTGTCGTCGCAGTCGCCTCCGATGGCGACCTGGCCGGGGAGGGGGGCGTCGCCGTCGACCAGCATGGCGGTCGCGGGATCGCCGTAGCCGTCCCCGTCACCGTCCTCGTACGAGAGGGTCTGGCCGGCTTCGGCGGGCGGCTCCTGGGGAGGCGCGTCGGTCGAGGAACGAGGGGCGCCGTCTCCGATCTCCAGGCTGCCGGACTGGCAGCCGACCGCGAGCAACAGGACCAGCAGGGAAGTGAGTGAGCGAGCGTGCACCATCGATCTCCGTCTCCGAGGGCTCGATGACGCGGGGGCTCAACCGCACCGAGCCTCACGCTAGGGTCGGGTCGCTCGACGGGGCCAACTTCTCTTCGGTCGGCGGGGGCCTGGAGACGCTCAGAAAGCGGGGATGGGTCGCCCGATCATGTCCCACGAGAACAGGAAGTGGCCGATCGCGCCCACCAGCACGAACAGGTGCCACAGCTCGTGGTGCCCGAACACCCTGGGCCAGGGGTCCGGCCACTCCTTGACGAAGACGAACGCGCCCAGCGTGTACGACAGGCCGCCCACGATGAGGCAGCTGAGCGCCCAGACGTCCAGCTGGGGGAACATGCGCCAGGCGGGCACGATCGCGACCCAGCCGAGGGCCAGGTAGAGCAGCGTGGAGAGCAGGTCGGGGCAGTCGATCCAGACGATCTTGAAGATGATCCCGGCGAGCGCGAGGCCCGCGACCACCGACAGGATCGTGATCCGCCACGCCCCGTCGAGCAGGTGCATCGTCGCGGGGACATAGGAGCCGGCGATGAGGAAGAAGATCGCCGCGTGGTCGAGGCGCCGCAGCCAGCGGTTGCCGCGCTCACCCAGGTCGAAGAAGTGGTACGTCGCCGACGCTCCGAACAGCACCACGAGGCTGGTGCCGTAGACCGCCATCGCGGTGACCTTGGCGGCGTCGTGGGCCGAGTGCACGACGAGCAGGACCAGCCCGAAGATCGCCAGCACCATCCCGGCGAAGTGGGTCGCCCAGGAGACTGGATCCTTGTTGATCTTGAAGCGGACCTCGATCGCCATCGAGCACATTGTGCCCCAGGATCGCAAGGCCCGTCACGGGCCGGCCGTGCCCGTCAGTCGTGGTGGTGACCGCCCGGACCGTGCACGTGGCCGTGGGCCTTCTCTTCGTCCGTGGCGTCGCGCACTGTCACGATCTCGACATGAAAGTGCAGGTCCACCCCGGCGAGCGGGTGGTTCTGGTCGACCATCACCTGCTCGTCTTCGACGCTGGTGATCCACAGCGGGATCTGCTGACCCTGCGGACCCTCGGCCACGAAGCTCATGCCGGGGTGCAGCTCGACGTCGTCGGGGAACGCCGATCGGGGCACCGACTGCGGGCCAGGACCTTCCTTCTCGCCGTAGCCTTCGCGGGCGGGCACGACGACATCGAGCGCGTCACCGACCTCCCGGCCCTCGAGCTGCTTCTCCAGGCCCGTGACGATGTTCGCCGCGCCGTGCAGATAGGCCAGCGGATCACCGCCGTCCGACGAGTCGATCACGTCGCCTTCGGGGCCCTTGAGGGTGTAGTGGAACTCGACGACCTTGCCTTGGGCGACGTTACTCAATGCGACTCCGCAAACGGTTGATGACAACCAGGGTACCGGTTCGGCCGACGCCGCGCCTGGGGGGGGGGCTCAGCGGCGCCGCTCCGCCGACTGCTTGCACTCGACGCACAGGGGGGTCTCCGGGCGCGCCTTGAGCCGGGCGTAGCCGATCGGCTCCTCGCAGGCCCGGCAGTCGCCGTACTCGCCGTCGTCGTGCCGCTGGATCGCCGCGATCAGCTGGCTGCGGCGCAGCCCGTGTCGCCGCTTCTGCTCCTGGGCCATCTTCTGCTGCTGCAGGGCGTCGATCCGGCTGACCCGGCCGATCGGCTGGTCGAGATCGACCGTCGCGGTGCGATCGCTGGGGTTGTCGAGCAGCTGGGCGATCTCCGCCAGCGCCGCCTCCGCGTCCGCCCGCAGCTCCGCGAGCTGGGCGTCGGTCAGCTCTTCGGGGGCGCTCATGGCGTCAGCCTACGCGCCTGCGGCTCGCGGCCCTGCTCCCAGACCTCGCAGACGATCGGTCGGTGGTCGAAGTAGACCGCGTCGATCACCGTCGGCACGGGGTCGTCCATCCCCGACGCGAAGCAGTCGCCGGCGAGGCTGTCCGCGGCGACGTGGTCGATGTTGACGAGGTCGTTGTAGGTCGGCGGCACGTCGGGCCCCACCGGCGTCAGCCAGGCGAAGTCCAGGCCGTCGCCGACGAAGTCGTTCCAGCGCTCGGCGCTGACGTCCAGGTTCTGCCAGCGGCCCGGATCGGTGTTGAGGTCGCCCAGGACGAGGTTGGGCGCGGCGCGCACGGCCGACTGGCCGTCGCCCTGGTCGACGAAGATCTGCTCGACGCCGGCGGCGCGGCAGTCCTTCTCTTCGGCGCCCAGGCCCGAGTTGCCGTGGACGTTGACCAGGGTCAGCTCGCCGTCGCCGCTCGCCAGCTCGATGACCCCCCGGGCGACGCGGGAGCCGTTCCCGCAACCGTCCACCGGCAGCCCGTGCAGGCCCTCGAGGCAGAGGTCGTCGTCGCACCCCACGAAGCTGCCGAACGTGCGGCGGACGGCGGCGCACTTGTCGGTGTTGCCGGGGTGGCACATCACCTGCCAGCCGTCCCCCAACACCTCCTGCGCGACCGTCGGGTCGCCCGGCTGCCAGTCGGCGCAGATGAAGTCGGCCTGGGCCTCGGCGGGGATGTCGGGACAGTCGGCGGGGTGGAAGATCTCCTGGAAGACGACGACGTCGGGTGCCAGGTCGGCGAAGAAGTCCCGCGTCGCGTCGACCGCCGGGGACCAGGCGAGGCCGTCGCCGTAGTACAGGTCGGACCACTCGGCGTGCTGCCCGCTGTACCCGTCGTCGGGACCCGAGTCGTGCCCCATCGCCTCGGACGTTCCGCTGTTGAACGTGACGACGACGGCGTGCAGTCCGTCGTCCGGCTCGGGGGCCGGGCAGCCGCCAACCAGGGCGAGGGCGAGCCCGGCGGCTACCGCCCGAGCCACGCCAGCACCTCCGCGTGGTGCGTCTGCGGGAACATGTCGAACACCTGCACCGACTGGACGGTCCAGCCTTCCCCGGTCAGCGCCTTGAGGTCGCGGGCGAGGGTCGCCGGGTCGCAGCTCACCGCGGCGATGTGGGCGGGATCGAGGGTGACCACGCCGGGGATGGCGTCGCGGGCGCCCGACCGGGGCGGATCGAGCACGACCAGGTCGAACGAGCCGGCGCTCGGAGCGAGTCGGCGCAGCGCGCCCGCCACCGACTCGGCCAGGAAGCGGGCCTTCTTGCCGAACCCGGCGCCGTCGGCGGATCGCCGGGCGGCGTCGGCGGCGGTCGGGTCAGCCTCCACTCCGGTCCCCTTCAGCCCCGCGGCGAGCAAGCCGAGGGCGAAGTTGCCGGCTCCGCAGTACAGGTCCAGGAACGTCTTCGCCCCCCGCTCGGCCGCGCCGTCGACCAGCGCCTGCACCAGCGCGTCGTTGACGTGCGCGTTGACCTGGGAGAACGACGTCGTCGGCACCTGCATCGTCACGCCGCCGGGGAGCGGCCAGGCGTGGGCCGGCGGCGCGTCGTCGTCGACCACCACGAGGTGCTCGGCGAGCGCGTCCGTCAGCACGGGGTCGATGCCGCGGCCGCGACGGGGCACCACGCGGACCGCGACCGCGCCCCCGTCGGGGGGGCCGGTGAGCTCGATCTCGTGCACGTCCGCCATGGCGGCGGGGTGCGCGCGGGCGGTCGCCCGGACGGCGGCGATCGCGTCGGAGGTGGCCGGGGCGGCGACCGGGCAGGCGTCGATCTCGACGACGCGTCGGCTGCCCCGCTCGAAGAAGCCGACCTTGTCGCCACGGACGTGCAGGCGGAGCCGACCGCGGTAGCCCAGCTCCGGACCCGCGGCCGTCGCGTCGGCGACGTCGAGCTCGAGGCCGCCGATCCGCCGCAGCGCGTCCCGAACGATCTCCCCCTTCCACCGCAGCTGGGCGGGGCGCTCGAGCTCGATCCAGTCGCAACCTCCGCAGCGGTCCGCGGCGGGGCAGGGGGCCGCGTCCCGCCGGTCCGGTCCGGCTTCCAGCAGGTCGTACTGGAGGACCCGGATCATGCGCTTGCGCTCGTCGATCAGGACCGGGTCGATGACGTCGCCGGGCAGCCCGCCAGGCACGAAGGTGGCGCGGCCGTCGTCGGCGCGGGTGAAGCCCTCGCCTCCGGGCACGAGGCGGTCGATGGTCCAGGCCATGGTCGTCTCAGCTCGTCGCGAGGCGCGCGGAGCCGGTGGAGCACCGCAGCGAGACGTCCGCGGTGACGCCGTCGGGCGGCTCCTGCGTCGCGATCCAGATCTGCGGCAGCCGCTCGCTCAGCCGCGGCATCGCGGCCAGGGTGCTCTTCGTTCGGGCGGCGTCGAAGTAGGCGAAGGGCTCGTCCAGGAAGACGAACTGGGGTCCGCGATCGGCGCGGTCGGCCAGCGTCTCGGAGAGGGCCAGCCGGGTCGCCAGCGCGATCTGTCGCTGGGTGCCGCCGGAGATCTCTTCGAAGTCGACGAAGTCCTGCTTGGTGCTGCTGAACACCCGGACCGAGAGGTCGTCGTCGATCTGCAGGTACTGGTACCGGCCTTCGGTGAGCCCCGGGAGGATGCGTCCCAGCGCCTGCTTGACCCGGCCGTTGAACTCGAACGCGATGTGGCGGGCGGCGTCCTCGGCGAGCTCGCGGGCGAGCTCCCGGACTTCGAGCTGGGTCGCCGCTTCGGAGCGCTTGCTCGCCAGGGACGCCCGGGCGGCGCGCAGCTCGTGGATCTTGCCGAGGGACTCGACGTCGGACCCGATCCGGTCGCCGAGCTGGCCGAGGTGCGCGTTGACGACCGCCAGCTGGTCCAGGGCGCCCGTCTCCAGGCGCTCCTTCGTGCCGGGCTTGGTGAGCCGGCCGCCGGCGCCGTCGCGGAACGCCCGGACCGCCGCCTGCAGCGAACCGAGCCCGCGCAGCCCCTCCAGGGCCTCCGCCGCCTCGTTGAGCTTGCTCTCCCCGAGCCCGTCCAGGAGCGCGATGTCCTCCTCGGCAGACTCCCGCCGGTCGGCCAGGTCGGCGTCTTGCTGCCCCAGGCGCCGCAGCTCCTTGTCGATCCCGCCGCGCTTGGTGAACAGGAAGATGGCGGCGGCGAGCAGCACCCCGCCGCCGATCTTGAGGCCGAGCGACACCTGGGGGGTCAGCCCGTCGATCGGCAGGAGCCCGGCGACCCCGCAGCCCACCGCGGCGACCGCGGTCAGCGTGGCGAACGTGCCCTGCTTCTTGCGACGGGCCCGGGCGGCGCGCTTGTCGGCGTCGATGTCCTCCTGTTGTTCGTCGAAGGTCCGGTCGATCTCCCGGGCGGGCTCCTGGCCCAGCAGCTGGGCCAGCTCGGAGCGGCGGCCGGCGGACGCGGCGACCAGGCCGTCGAACGCGGTCAACCCCTCGGCGACCCGCTCGAGCATGTGGCTCAGTCGGCCGGTGCCCGACTCGACGTCGTCGTAGCCGAGGAACGAGACCGACTCCTCCAGGGCGTCCAGCGCGCCCTCCATGCGCTCGACCGACTTGGTCCAGTCGGCTCGCGTCGCCCCCTCGGCGCGCCCGACGAGCTCCCGGGTGGCGACCTCGAGCTCGGGGAGCTGACGGTCGAACCCCGAGCGGGCCCGCTGCAGCTGCCGGCGGCGCTCCGCGACCTCCGCGACCAGCTCCGAGTCGCCCCGGGCGGGGCCCGGCTGGGGCGGGAGCAGGTCCTCGCGGGTGTACCGACCGAGCTTCTCGTCGACCTCCAGGAGCTGGTCGGCGAACTTCAGCGACTTCCGCTCGAGGCGAGGGACCTCGGCCCCGAGCTCCCGGGCGATCTGCTCCAACGGGAGCACGCCCGCCATGGCGCGCAGCGTCTCGGCCCGCGCGGCGGCCGACGTCGGCTCCCGGCGGGCGAGGTAGAAGGACTCGAGGTACTCGGGGAAGCCGAAGCCGAGCAGCTCCTCGACGGCGGCGTTGACGCCGTCCCAGCCGCGGATCTCGGCCCCCTCGGGGGTGTGCAGCGTGGCCGAACGCTTGCCGTCCCGGTCGATCTCGCGGACCACGCGGGAGCGGCCGGCGATCGACGTGCTGAACGCCACCTCGACCGAGCCGGCGCGGGCGTCCCAGCGGATCGCCTTGTCGAGGTGGCTCGGATCGAGGGAGTGAGTGCGGCCGAACAGCGCCAGGGCGAGGATCTCGCCGACGGTGGACTTGCCGGACTCGTTCGGGCCGGTCACCACGAGCAGGCCGCGGTCGGGCAGCCCCTGCAGCTGCAGGTCGGCGTACTTGAGGACGTCGCGAGCGCGAACGGAGTGCACGATCACCGGGCGTGCTCCTTGGCCGCCATCCGGCGCACCACCAGCTCGACCGCCTCGTCGAACAGGTCCTCGTCGAGGTCGACGTCCCGGGCGCGGCGCCGCTCGAGCTCCGCCTTCGCCCAGTCCGTGAACTGCTGGGCGGTCGTGCGGGGCTCGCCCTGCTCCGTCCGGACCGTCCCCTCGGACGGCTCGTCGAAGTCCTGGGTCGGAACCGATTCGCCCAAGTCGATCATCTGTGCTCCCGTCGGTGGCGCGAGGATAGCCACAACCGGCCCCGGACTCCATGCCCCGGGGCGGGGGATTTCGTCACTCCATCGCGTCGAGGTGCCCGCCCCGCTCGAACCAGGCCGCCACGTCGGGGTGCCAGCGCTTCAGGCCGGCCGGATCGAGCTTGTGGAGCGAGAACGCTTCGGCGAACGATTCGGCCAACGTCGTCCGACCGTAGCGGGTGGGGCCGGAGCGGTTCCCCTTCACGTCCGCGTAGGCGGACAGGACGCGCCCGCGGCGGGCCATCCGGGCGGCGCGACGCACGTCTCCGGACTCGAGCACCCGGCGGGCGGGCCAGGAGGCGACGGCGTGGCCGACCTCGTGGAGGATCGACATCGCCGAGAAGGGGTGGGGGCGCCCGGACCGGCCGACGAACGCCCGTCGATCGAACTTGAAGGCGCGGTCGTAGACGACCAGCTTGTAGCCGTCGGTGCCCCAGATGTAGTGGGCGGCGTTGTTGGGGCCCCGTCGGCCCGCGCGGCCGCGCACGATCTTCACGTCCTTCAGGACCTTGCGCTCCTTGCGGCTCAACCGGTCGAGCGCGCCGGACAGCACCCGGAGCTCCCGGCTGGACCAGCGGCCGGCGCCCGCCTTGACCCGGCCGCTCCCGAAGCGTCGGGCGATCTCGGCCGCGTCGTCGCTCAGGTCGCCCCGGAACGCGGGGGGCCCCTCCAGCGTCCGCCCGACCTGCACGGTCACGTTCCCCTTGGGGGAGTGCCAGATCGTGACCGCGACGATGTCCCCGCTGTCGAGCCGCACCAGGAGGTCCCGCTCACCGCCCCGGAACCGCGGCGCCGCGGTGTATGCGATGGCCGCGATGCCGGCCAGGGGGATGCGCTCGAGCTTGCCGTGGCCGTCCCGCCGGGTGGCCAGCTTCCGGGTCTTGCCGTCGTCGCGCAGCGACACCGAGCGGATGCGGCCCCGGGACAGCGACGCCTGCACCGACCGCCGGTAGGTGTCCCGGCGCGACCGCTTGATCTTCGGGAGCAGGACGGTCGCGTTGTCGTAGAAGGCGGACGCAGCGGATGCCTCGGCCGGCAGGGCGCCGGTCGTGGCCAGCACCCCCAGGGCGATCAGCAGCGGCAGCGCGCGCGCCATCAGCTCCCGAACGCGAAGCGCGCGTACGCCAGCTCGGCGGTGCCCCACCAGCGGAACGAGTCGGTGCGGAACTGTTCCCACGGCTCGTAGACGGCCTTGTAGGCCGGATCCTTCGCCGCGTTCTCCGTGAGGATCTGCAGGGCGGCGTCGCGGGCCGCGGCGAGGATGTCGTCCGCGAAGGGGCGCATCTGCACTCCGGCCTCGATCAAGCGGGCCAGGGCGGGCGGGTTCTTGGCGTCGTACCGGGCCTGCATGGTGGTCGCCGACTCGCTCGCCGCGGCCTGGAAGACCTCGCGGTAGGCGGCCGGCAGCTCGGCCCAGGCGTCCTGGTTGACGTAGTAGCTGAGCGACGGCCCCGGCTCCCAGAAGCCCGGGTAGTAGTAGTACTTCGCGACCTTGTGGAAGCCGAGCTTCTCGTCGTCGTAGGGGCCGACCCACTCCGTGGCGTCGATCGCGCCGCGCTCCAGCGCCGGGTAGATGTCGCCCCCCGCGAGCAGCTGCACGGTCGCGCCCAGGGCGCTCATGACGTCGCCGCCGAGCCCCGGGATCCGGATTTTCAGCCCCTTGAGGTCCGCCGCGGAGTTGATCTCGCGGTTGAACCAGCCGCCCATCTGCGCGCCGGTGTTGCCGGCGGGGAAGTTGATGATGTTGAAGTCGGCGAACAGGGGCCGGAGCAGGTCCAGCCCGCCGCCCTCCAGCAGCCACGCGGTCTGCTGGCGCGCGTTCATGCCGAACGGCACGCAGGTGTCGAAGGCGAGCGCCGGGTTCTTGCCCAGGTAGTAGTAGGACGCGGTCTGACCCGCCTGCACGGTCTTGCTCTGGACGCCGTCCAGGACCTGGGTGCCGGGCACCAGCTCGCCGGCCGGGTAGACGCGGATCTCGAAGTTGCCGTCCGTCATCGCCGAGACACGCTCGGCGAGCACCTCGGCGGCGCCGTAGATCGTGTCCAGCCCGCGCGGGAACGACGACGCCATGCGCCAGCGCACCTTCTTCGTCGTGACCACGGCGGGCCCGTCGGCGGTGGCCGGCTCGCCCCCGCCGCAGCCGGCGACCGCGGTGACGCCGGCGGCCACCCCGGCGGTGCCGGTGACGGCGTGCTTGAGGAAGTCGCGTCGCTTCATCTTCGTCCTCCCAACCTCGTGCCGCCGTGCTTACCCTGTAGCGACCGGGATGAGCAAGGTCGGGACCGCAGCCGCCGTCGTCGTCGTGGGGGGGCTCCTCCTCGCGCTGTGGCGGGCTCCGGACGCGACCCCGGCGCCGGCGGTGGAGCCTTCGGCCCTCGTCACGGCCGCAGGCCCGATCCACGGCATGACCGTCTCCTGCCCGACCTGGGGCTGGGAGTGGGGTACGGACGAGATGGTCGCCACGATGGAGGAGCTGCGCGGGCTCGGCGTCAGCTGGGTCGCGATCCACCCCTACGCGCGCATCCACAACGACGGCCAGGTCAGCTTCCGTGGGCTCGATCCGGCGAACCCCCCGGAGTGGATCGCCCGCCCCATCGCCGAGGCACATCGCCTGGGGATGCGGATCATGATCAAGCCGCACCTCGCCTACTGGGGGAGCCGGTTCGACTGGCGGGGGTCGATCGACTTCGAGGATCCGGCCGAGCTGGACCGCTTCTTCGCCGACTACACCCGGTGGATCGAGGCGATGGCGGCGCTGTCGGCGGACGCGGACCTGTTCGTCGTCGGCACCGAGCTCGACCGGCTGACCGAGCACGACGAGCGCTGGCGGGGCGTCATCGCGGCCGCGCGCGGGTCGTACGCCGGCCCGATGACCTTCGCGTCCAACTGGGACTCCTACGAGCGGGTCGGCTTCTGGGACGCGCTCGACTACGTCGGCGTGCAGGGCTACTTCCCGGTGCTCGGCGACGGCGTCAGCGACCCGACGGACGCGGCCCTGGAGCGCGGCTGGGCGGACATCGCCCAGCGGCTACGCCGCTACTCCGAGCAGCAGGGCCGGCCGATCGTGCTGACGGAGCTCGGCTACAACCGGTCGTCCCGCGCTCCGTGGGAGCCGTGGGCCTACCGCACCGGCGGCGAGGGGGCGGACGACGTGCAGCGGCGCTGCCTGCGGGTCGCCCTGAAGGCGGTCGACGCCGAGCCGGCGATCCAGGGCGCGTTCTTGTGGAAGTGGTTCCCCGGCGACGTCCGCCGGGGCGACTTCCTCATGTCGGAGCCGGGGCCGCGGGGGGTGATCCGGGACGCCTGGCGGCGGGACTGATCGCGGGAAACCGCGCAATCAGGTCGCGCTTGACATTTCGTTGACATTCTCTGCAATGGCGAGAGTCGCCGGCCCGTAGTCCGGTCATGCAACCCCGCCTCGCCCTGATCGTCCTGCCCGCCACCCTCGTCGCCTGCGTGCCCTCCCCGGAGTGGGGGGGCGAGAGCAGCCAGACCGATCTGGACCTGTTCGAGCCCGAGCCGCCGCCGCCCATCGAGGACGTGCCTGACGGGGTCAACGAGCTCCTGACGTCCGAGGACGTCGAGGCGCTGCGGGCCGTCGGCATGCAGGTCTACACCGGCGACACCCCGCCCTGGATCGAGGGCGACTACCTGCTCGACACCCTGACCATCAGCTACG
Source organism: uncultured Rickettsiales bacterium (assembly GCA_964416435.1). Lineage (GTDB taxonomy): Bacteria > Myxococcota_A > UBA796 > UBA9615 > UBA9615 > CAYQEG01. The sequence continues at coordinate 11,975 of CAYQEG010000110.1, read as the reverse complement.
ACGACGTGTCCGGCGCCATCGGCGCGCCGATCATCGAGACCTACCTCGGCTTCCACGACCAGGACAACGACGACGGCACGCTGGACACGTCGCTGCACGACGCCATCTCCGACGGCACCGGCCTCGGCGGCTTCGTCAGCGGCGAGGGCGACTGCTTCACCGTGTGGGTGAGGTTCGACGGCCACAACTTCCCCGACGACTGCGTCTACCAGATGGCCCAGCTGTTCTCGGGCTGCGTCGACGACGCCGGCATCGAGGATCTGCAGTTCGGCTACGTGCTGGTCGACCGCTCCGGGCCCTGCCAGGACACCGTCCCCATCGACCACCGCCGCGTGATGGACGAGGTCGACGGCCTGGCGGAGCGGCTGCTCGAGTCCTGATCGGAGCGGGACGGCCGGGCGCTACCCTGTGCCCAGGCCGATGAGACTCCTGCTCCTGCTCCCGCTGCTCGCCGCCTGCCCGGCCCCCGCGCCGGCGGAGGACGGCGACATCCCCGGTCCGGCGCCCTGCGCGGATCGGGTCGACGAGTGGGAGGCGCTGGCCGCCTTCACCGAGGCGGAGCTGACGGCGCGGCAGGTCCCCGGCGGCGCCATCGCGGTCGTGTGCGACGGCGCCATCGCCTTCCACGGCGGGTTCGGGGTGGCCCACCAGGGGGAGGACGAGCCGGTCACGTCGACGACGCGCTTCCAGCTCGCCTCGACGACCAAGATGTTCACCGGCGCCCTCGGCGCCGCCCTCGACGAAGCCGGAGTGGTGGATCTGCACGCCCCGGTGGAGAGCTACGTGCCGTACGTCAACGGGAGCGAGCCCTTCGACGACCCCGCGACGCTCCACCTGCTGCTCTCCCACACGGCCGGCTACCCGACGACCTTCCCGGGCGGGGACTTCAGCGACATGGATCTCGGTCCGTTCTTCGGCAACAACGGCGATCAACCGCTCTGGGCGCCGCCGGGAGCGGTCTGGAACTACAGCAACCTCGGCATGTCGCTCGCGGGCCTCGCGATGGAGGAGGCGGCGGGCGAGCCGTTCGCGGACCTGGTCGAGGAGCGACTCTTCGGACCCGCCGGCATGCTCGGCGCGTCGATGCACGCCGAGGAGGTGGAGGAGGTCGGTGACTTCGCCTGGGGCCACGCCGGCTCCCCCGACGCGCCGACGATCACCGCCCCCACCGGCTCCTACTACGCCACCGGGTACTACGGCCCGATGGGCGGCGCCTGGGGCGGCGCGTTGGACCTCGCGCGGTGGGGGATGGTGCACCTCGCGGACGGGGGCGACGTGCTCGGCGTCGACGCGATGGCCGCGGTCAGGACCCCGATCGCGGCGACCGGTGGCGCGCCCGAAGAGCAGTACGGCTACGGGCTCTTCATCGACCGCGCCCAGGGCGCGGACCACCTGCATCACGGCGGCTCGGTGGGCGGCTTCTTGACGGCGTGGTCGCTGGTGCCGTCCGAGGGGTTCGGGGTCTTCGCGGTGGTCAACGCCGACTGGTACTGGCCCGGCTGGCTGACCCGCCAGGGCATCGCCACGTTCCTGGACCTCCCCGACGTCGACATCTCGCTGTACGCCCCCGACCCGGGGCGCGTCGAGGACTACGTCGGCGTGTACGTCGATCCCAACGTGTTCGGCACGATCGACGTCCGGCTCGACGGCTCGACGCTCGTCGCCGACTTCCTCGACGCGGGCGCCACCCAGACCATCACCCGCACGTTCGACGACAGCTTCGCCGTCTACTACCCGCCCGAGGGCACGACGCTGTACGGCTCGTTCCAGGGCGGCGACGGCGGCCCCGTCACCCACTTCGTCACCCGCTACGGGGTGGCCGCCCGGGCGCCGTAGCCGGCCCGTCCTCTGCCTCCCGGTCCGATCAGTCCAGGTTCAGCCGCCGTCGCTGCTCTTGCTCGAGTCGGCCGACCCGGAGCGCTCGCCGCTCCTGGCCCGACGCCTCGGCGAGCGTCGCGGCCACGCCGAGCACCCACATCACGTCCCACTCGGTCGCGCCCGTCTCCTCGAGCAGCTCCCGCGCCCGCGCCGTGTGGGCGTCGAACCGGGGCCACCGGCACAGCCCCGCGGCGGGGGCGAGCAGGGCGGCGTGGGCGAACGCCTCGAGGCTCTTGCTCCCGAGCCGCTCGGCGCCGCGAAGCACCGTCTCCACCCGGTCGGCGGCGTCCTTCCAGGAGCGGCGCGCGATCTCGACGAGCGCCCGGTTGAGCTCGCTGTACAGCCACCCGCTCGCGCCGAGGCTGCGCAGCCGCTTCGTCGCCTCGACGTAGCAGGCCTCCGCCGCCGGCAGGTCCCCCAGCCTCCGGTGGGCGTCGCCGAGCGCCATCACCGTGTCGGCGACGTTCCGAGCCGCTCCGAGCCGCTCGAACCGCTCCCGGGCGTCCGCGAGCCTGCCCGCGGCGGCCGCGGTCTCGCTCGTCTGGAGGAGGAGCGCGGCCTCCCGGATGAGGCACTGGGCCAGCCCGAGCTCGTAGCCGAGGGCCTCGTACAGGGCGCGGGCCGCGGCGATCTCCGCCCCCGCGGACTCCCGGTCGCCGCGCCGCGCGTGCACCGCCGCGATGGCGAGGCCGCAGTCGGCGCGCAGCCGGTCGTCGCCGAGCTGGCGCGCTCGGAGCTGGGCGAGCTGGAGCGTCACCACCGCGTCGCCGCGACCCCTCCGGAACGCCAGCCGCCCCCGGATCAGCAACGCGCGGGCCTGGGGTCGGGCCCAGTCCCCCTCGCCGTCCACGTCGGTCACCCGGGCAGCCCAGCGATCCGCCTCGTCGTACTCGCCGTCGTTCTGGGCCGCGAGCGCGCGCATCGTCCAGCCCCTGGCCCACCGGTCGTCCAGGTCGGGGACGCCCAGCTCGCGCATCGCCTCATCCCGCTCCTGGAGCAGCCCGTCCGCCGCTTCGCCGTTGCCGCCGATCAGCTCCGCCCGCGCCCCGTCGAGCAGCGGGAGCAGGCAGGCGCGCAGCTCTCCGCCCCGGCGCAGGTGCAGCCCCACGCGGGCCGCCGCCGCCCCGCCCTCCTGCAGGGCCTGCGCGCACGCCCGGTGCAGCTCGGCCAGGCGGCCGGCGGCCCGCGCGTCCTGGGTCAGCCACTCCCCGAGCAGGTCGTTGGCGAGGCTCCAACCCTCCTGGGCGCCGCCCGCGGCGGCGACCGCGAGGCGCGCCGCGAGCAGCCGGTGGAGCACCGCCTCCGCCACCGGGTCGCCGGCCGCGGCGCACGCCCGGCGCCACTCGCTGGGGTCGACCCCACCGCCCAGGAGCGCGGCGATCAGCAGCCCGACGCGCTCCGGCTCGGCCGCCGCGGCGACGAACCGATCCAGGCGGTCGCGCCAGACCTCCTCCAGCCCGTCGGGGAAGTCCACCGAGGCGTCGACCCGCAGCTCGTACCCCCGCGGTCCGGCCTTCAGCGCGCCGGCGTGCACCCAGTGGCTCACGAGCTCGATGGCGAAGGCCGGGTTGCCGGCGGTGCGCGTCTCCACCTCCGTCGCGAGCCGGGGCTCGAGCCGCAGGACTTCGCGGATCAGCGCCGGCCGCTGGGCTTCGGGCAGCGGCCCGACGCGCATCACCTCGGTGTGCTCCGAGGCGACGACGGCGTCCAGCAGGGCCCTCTCCCGGGAGCCTGCGACCAGGTCGTCGACCCGGGCGGTGAGCACGAGGAGGGCGGGGCAGTCCGCGCCCCCCGCCCCGAGCAGGAACTTCGTCCAGGTCAGGGCGTCGACGCCCCGGTGCGCGTCGTCTACGCAGACGACGGCGGTCTGCTCTGCGGCGAGGGCGCGGACGAGCTGCGCGACGGCCGCATACCGGCTCGCTCGGGACTGGTGGCTCCCGGTCTCGTCCGACGGGTCATCGGAGGCGAGCACGTCGACCAGCTCCTGGGCGGCGAGCCCGCGGCCGCGGAGGCGTCCCGACTCCAGCTCCCCGATCCGCGCGCTCAACTCCGAGCGGTCCAGCCCTTCGGCGCGCAGCGCCCGGATCGCCATCGCCGCGATCCCGTCGCCCGCGCTGGGGGAGGCGCCGTGGTGCGCGCCCAGGGCGACCCCGACGCCGAGCTCGCCCACCCGCTCGGCCAGCCACCGCGCCAGCCGGCTCTTGCCGCACCCGTCGGGGCCGTGGAGCACCACCACCCGCGCCCGGCGCGACCGGTGGGTCTGCACGAAGGCGTCCCACAGGGCATCGCGCTCCCTCGACCGGCCGACCACCGGCAATTGGCGCAGGCCCAGCAACCCGAGTCCGAGCCCCAGCGGCTCGGTCGGGGCGGCCCGGTCCTGCGGCAGCTCCCAGCGCTCGGGCAGCTCCGGCGCGGGCCACAGGGACCGCCTCCCGGTCGCCGCGTCCAGCGTCGGCTGGGTCCGGGCGGAGCGGGCGAAGGGGGCCAGCGTGTTGAGGGCGAGCGAGACCCCGGTGTCCGCTCCGGGCAGCTGGGCGAGGTACCAGGCGGCCACGGTGGCGGACGTGAAGCGCCGCTCGACCCGCGGCTCCAGCAGGTGCCGCAGCCACGCCTCGACGCCGTCGGGCACGTCGATCCGGGGCTCGAAGGCGCCCAGGGGGGTGGCGCGCCGGAGCATCTGCTCCTCGACGCTGGAGCTCGGGCCGAACGGCGGATCGCCGGTCACCAGGCGCCAGGTCAGGCAGCCGACGGCGTACAGGTCGGTCCACGGCCCGTAGTCGCGCCAGCTGCAGGTCATCTGCTCCGGCGCCATGTACTGGGGGGTGCCGACGAAGGCGACGTCCAGCTGCTCTCGGTCGGCGCGGTCGAGCGCGTGGGCCAGGCCGAAGTCGGTCAGCTTCGCCCGGCCGTCGGGCTGCGCGAGGAGCACGTTCCCGGGCTTGATGTCGCGGTGGAGGATCCCGCGAGCGTGGGCGTGGGCCAGCGCGTCGAGCACCGACAGGAGGGTCCGGTGCAGACCCGGCCAGTCGACCATGTTGCGCAACCGGCCCAACGTGGACCCTTCGACCAGCTCCATGACGAACCACGGGCTGCCCGCCTCGAGCGCACCGTTCGAGCCGGCCGCAGCCTCGTCCGACACCTCGCCCGCGTCGTAGACCCGGACGATGGCGGGGTGATCGAGCGCCGCTGCGGCCCGGATCTCGTTGCGGATCGCGCTGACCAGGACGCCCCGGTCCGCGCCGACCGCCTTGATCACCTTGAGGGCGACCGGCACCGGGTGATCCCGATGGCGGGCTCGCCACACGGTGGCCATGCCTCCGCGTCCCAGGACGCCCAGTAGCTCGAACGGGCCGACGTGCAGCACGCCCCGAGTATCCCTGGAGCAGGCCCGGCTGACGAGTCGGAGACCCGCGAGGGTGTGCACCGGGGGGGCGGCTGACCCGGGCATCGCCGTGCCTGATTCCGGTGGCATGCAACCTGCGCAGGGAGGGGCCGATGGTCCGACCCTCCGCCCTCGTGCTGCTCCTCGCCCTCGCGCTGCCCCTGGCCGGCTGCGAGGGGTACGACGACGACGACTCGGCGGACGACGACGACGACTCGGCGGACGACGACGATGACGCCGGGGACGACGATGACTCGGTCGATGAGGCGCCCGACCATCTCAACGAGCTGACGACCGCGGACGACTTCGCCGCGCTCGCCGACAGCGGCGCCGTCAAGTACATCGCGCCGACGGACGCCTGGGACCGGCAGCCCCCCATCACCGAGGACTGCTACCTCCAGAACACCCGCCGCTTCCCGTTCCACGTGCAGTTCCTGCGCACCCTGCCCGGTCTCGAGGACCTCGATCCCGCGACCTACGAGGCGTGGGTGGTGCAGCCCCAGAGCCGCATCTGGTGGGGCGGGGCGGTGCAGCTGTGGCCGGGCGCCGAGCACCCGGTGACGGGGGAGCCCGGCGTGATGAGCTTCGTGCTGTACAGCCACCCGTTCGTGCCGCAGCTGGAGGTCGAGCAGGTGGTCGAGGTGAGCGATCGGCTGTCCGGCTGCATGCCGTTCGTGGACGACCTGGTCGCGTGGCTGCCCGACGGGGAGGCCCAGCGGGCGTTCGCGGAGGATCACGCCGACGCCCTGGCCGACGCCGGCGTCGCGGTGGTCTTCCCCGAGGACCTCTCCGCCGGGGTCGAGTCGATGACCTGGTCCCCGGGCGAGGGCTACGGCACGCTCCGCGTCGTGCCCGAGGGGGAGGACCTGGGGGAGTACGGCCCGCGAGACGTCCTCGTCGCGACCCAGGCCCCCAACGAGATGTCGCTGGTCTCGGGGCTGGTCACCTCGGCGATCCAGAACCCCGCCAGCCACATCAACCTGCGGCTGCGCGAGAAGGGCATCCCGTCGGCCACGGTGCCGTCGGTCTACGACAACGCGGTCATCGCGGCGCTGGACGGCAGCCTGGTCCACGTCGTCGCTCCCCAGGAGGGGGCGGTGAGGATCGAGCCGGCGACGCTGGCCGAAGCGGAGGCGTTCTGGGAGGCCCGCTACCCGGAGCTGCCCCCCATCGATGCGGACCTGACCGTGGTCGAGCTGGCCCCCTTCGTCGACCTGCGGCACGACGACGCCATCGCCTACGGCGCCAAGGCGGCGAGCCTCGCCGAGCTGCGAGGCGTCCTGCCGGCCGAGCACCGACGCGACGGCTTCGCCATCCCGTTCGCGGCCTACCTCGAGCACATCGAGGCCCACGGCATCGACGAGGAGATCGAGGACATGCTCGAAGACCCCCGCCTCGTGACGGACCGGGCGTGGGCCGAGGACCGGCTCGACGACGTGCGCGACGCCATCCGGGACGCCCCCCTGGACCCCGCCTTCTTCGCCGAGCTCGAGGCCTCGATCCGCCACAGCCGTCGCCGCACCGCCGAGACGACGCGCCTGCGGTTCCGGAGCTCCACCAACGTCGAGGACCTGGACGAGCTGACCGGCGCCGGGTTGTACGACAGCCGCAGCGGCTGCCTCGGCGACGACCTGGACGGCGACGAGGTCGGCCCCAGCAAGTGCCTGTCGGACGCTGAGCGGGCCTGGATCGAGGGGGAGATCGAGCGCTGGCAGGGCGAGCTCGCGGCCGATCCCAGCCAGACCTGGATCCAGGAGGTGTTGGACGACCTGCACGGCGACCTCACCGAAGAGAAGACCGTGGCGGACGCGGTCCGCAAGGTCTGGCGCAGCCTGTGGAACGTGCGGGCGGTGGACGAGCGCGCCTGGTACGGCATCGACCACCGCGACGCCTACATGGGCATCGCGGTGCACCCCAGCTTCGTGGCCGAGGAGGCCGAGGCGGTGCTGGTCACGAACCTGAGCGACGGCGAGCAGGGACCCGTCTGGCGGCTGGTCTCCCAGTCCGGCGAGCTCGGGGTCGTGCGGCCGGTCGACCCGACGGCGGTGGCCGAGATCCTCACCTTCGAGCGCGCCGGGGACGAAGCGGTGGGCGTCGACCTGCTGGTGGAGTCCAACCACCACCCCGGCCCCCTGTGGACCGACGACCAGCTGGCCGCCCTGGCCGCCGCCGCGTTCGAGGTCCAGGACCACTTCGAGGGGCACGTCTACCCGCACCTCGACCCGCTCCGCCTCGACATGGAGATCGAGCGCCTGCCCGACGGCGACATCGTCATCAAGCAGGCGCGCCCCTACGTCAGCTTCGACCCGGGAGCCCCTTGATGCCCGCCCTCCGCCTCTTCCTGATGATGGTGCTCGCCGCCGGCCCGCTGGCGCTGTCCACCGGCTGTGACGTTGCCGACGACGACGACTCCGCCGCCGACGATGACGACGACTCGGCGGACGATGACGACGACTCGGCGGACGATGACGACGACGGCGGCGACGCCGACCTGGACTGCGACGACCCGCAGGATCCCCCTCCGCCGGTCACCGACTGCGGGCTGCACGAGGGGCTGACGGCGGACGAGAACTACACGACGTTCCGCTCGTCCGACGGCTCCGTGGAGGTGGTGATGGTGCGCGAGTACGTCGCCCAGGGGGCCGGCCACAGCACGATCTGGGGACTGATCGGCTTCGGTGCGGTGGTGGACGGCTGCGTCGTCTGCGTCGATGACACCGCCTTGCTCGCGTACGACAACAGCCACCACAACTGGGCCGACGCCGCCCGGCTGAGCCTCGACGGCGTCGAGCTGAGGCTGACGATCGACTACGTCTCGTCCGGCAACGGATGGGACTGGGCCTATGCCCTGTCGGGGATCTCCCCCGCCGACCCCGACGTCGTGTTGTGGGGCCCGGTCCCGCTGGACGCGACGGGCGGCATGATCCCGCAATGAGAGGAGCCGCCATGAACGACGCTCGCTGGATCGTCCTGCTCTTCGCCCTCGCGCTGCCCCTGGCGGGTTGCCCGGTCCCCGACGACGACGACTCGGCGACGGACGACGACGACGCGACGGACGACGACGACGCGACGGACGACGACGACGCTGCGGACGACGACGACGACGTCGCCGACTGGTCCCATTGCCCGGCGTCGAGCGACTACGTCGGGGACGGCGGCTGGACCGGGACGCTGCAGGTCGGGGACGACGCGGTGTTCTGCGCCGCGCCCCGGATGTATGCGGACTTCGACGCCGCGCGGGCGCTCAAGCGCCAGGCGCGAGTCGTGGAGGGGAGCTACGGCTTCCCCCGCGTCGACGTCGAGGACGCCCCCTGGCGGGTGCCCGCCTGCCTGTGGTCGCCCGACGCCGCGCTGGTCGCGGAAGAGGGGCTCGTCACCGGGGCGGAGTACGAGGACTTCGACGGCTCGGGCCGGATCGCCAGCGGGGTCTTCCCCCTGGGAGACGGCGCGACCCTGGCGATGGACCTGCGCGTGGGCCCGTCGGAGGACACGGTCGAGCTGGGTGGTCCCGGCGTGTTCGCGGGCGGCGTCGGCCTGACCCACTGCGTGAGCGACGACTGCTGGGGGGAGGACGACGCCTTCCTCGTCGCCTGCGAGCTGGAGGTCAACATCTGCGACCGGCTGGAGTTCGAGCGCGGCTGGATCGCGCTGGACGAGCACCACTGGGCCGGCAACGTCGGCGCCGGCTTCGCGGCCCTGCAGCGGGCCCGGGGCGAGCTGGACGGCGAGGCGTTCGACACGTCCTCCTACTGGGACCTGACGATGACCTACGGCCACCACGCGTTCACCCGGTCGGCGGAGGTGATCCTGCCCGCCCCCATCGGCGACGTCTGTGGGCTGCGCCTCAGCGAAGTGTCCGACATCGGCGCGACGGGCGGCACGTTCGAGACCCTCGACTGTGACGGCGCGGTCAACGGATCGCTGACGTTCGTGGGCGAGGAGCACACCTGGCACGAAGGGGCGTGTTCAGACTGAGTCGGGCGCGCTGCGTTGCGACGGCGGCTGCCTCGGTGTAGAGAGCCGCCATGGCCGAGAAGCGCAGTCTGATCCAGGAGCCGTTCATCCACTTCGCCGTGCTCGGCGTCCTGCTCTTCGCCCTGTGGGGAGCGGTGGGCGAGGAGGAGGAAGAGGAGGCCGACTCGTCCAGCGAGCAGATCCTCGTGACCTCCGAGGCGCTCGGCGCGATGAAGACCGTGTTCGTCGAGCAGCATGGCGAGGACCCGACCGACGAGCAACTCCAGGGTCTGATCGACGAACGCGTGGCGGAGGAGATCCTCTACCGGCGCGGCCGCGCGGCCGGCCTCGACAAGGGCGACCCCATCGTGCGTCGGCGGGTCGTCGGCAAGATGCGGATGCTCGTGGAGGAGCTCCAGCCGGCGGCGCCTCCGACGGACGCGGAGGTCGACGCCTGGTTGAGCGAGCACCCCGACCGGTACGCGTCGGTGCCGTCGCTGGCGATCGAGCACGTCTTCTTCGACGCCGGCCGTCGCACCGACCCGCGTGAGGACGCCCAACAGGCCCTCGACGCCGTGCACGGCGGGGCCGACATCCCCCCCGGCGGCGACCCCTTCACCCTGGGCGCGAGCCTCGGCCTGCGGCCCCTGAGTCGGTTCGGAGCGGAGCTCGGCCCCGGCTTCGCGGACGCGCTGTCCGAAGCCACGGTGGGGGAGTGGCGGCTCGCCCCGTCGACCTTCGGCTGGCACGTCGTACAGGTCACCGAGCGCACCGCCGCGGGCGAGCTGACCGACGCGTTCGCCCGCGACCAGGCTTCCTTCGAGCTGCAGCGGCAGGCCCGCGAGGCGGCCGTCGACCGCTGGGTCGCCGAGCAGAGCGCCCACTACGCGGTGCGGGTCGAGGGCCGATGAGCCGCTCGGTCGCCGTCGCTGCGCTCATCGGCGCGGTCCTGCTCGTCGCGGGGTCCGCGGCCGCGCACAGCTTGCAGCCCGGCTTCCTGCTCGTGCAGGAGACCGACGCCGGGGCGTGGGAGGTGCACTGGACCGCGCCCCAGGCCGAGCCGGAGTTGATCCCGCACGTGACCGGCGGCTGCGCCCTGGACCGCCTCGGCATGACCTGGACGCTGCGCTGTTCGGGCGAGGAGCCGGGCGAGCTCCGGGTCCCCGGGATGCGGCTGGACACCACGGAGGTGGTGGTGCGCGTCGCGCCGGAGGAGGGGGCGCCGGGCTTCGCGATCCTGACCCAGCAGATGGCGAGCATGGAGCTGGACCTCCAGGCCGCGGCGGCGGGGGAGGAGCACGCCGCGTCGCCGAGCTTTGTCGGCTGGGTGTGGCTGGGGGTCGAGCACATCCTCATCGGCACCGACCACCTGCTGTTCGTGCTCGCGCTGGTGCTGCTGATCACCGGCGCTCGGGAGCTGGTGTGGACGGTGACGTCCTTCACGATCGCCCACTCGATCACCCTCGCGGCCGCGTCCCTGGGGGCGCTCTCGCTGCCGTCGGGCCCGGTGGAGGCGACGATCGCGCTGTCGATCGTGCTGCTCGCGGTCGAGCTGGCGGGGGACGAGGAGTCGCTGACCCACCGCAAGCCGTGGCTCGTGGCGTTCGCGTTCGGCCTGCTGCACGGCTTCGGCTTCGCTGGCGCGCTGGGCGAGCTGGGCCTGCCCGAAGACCAGGTGTGGATGCCGCTGCTGTCCTTCAACCTCGGCGTCGAGGCGGGTCAGCTGGCGTTCGTCGCCGTCGTCATCGGGCCGGTGATCGCGTTGCGCAAGGCGCCCCGGTGGGCGCAGCTGGCGCCGGTGTACGCGATCGGCACGGTCGCGATGGCGTGGACCGTCGAGCGGGTGTCCGGCTTCTGGGGCTGAGCGTTCGAGCCGCGGGGATCAGCCGCCCGCGGTGGCGTTGCTGAACTGGTAGGCGGCCCAGAAGGACTGCCACTCCGCGTCGCTGCAGCCCGCGCAGGGCCGCATGAACACCGCCCGGGCGAGCCACACGCCGGCCGACGGGAGCACCAGCCGCGCGACCCCGTTCTCGTCGGTCACGGCCTCGACCTCGTCCTTGGCCTTGCTTCGGGCCATCGCCCGGACGCCCGGCTTCGGCTGCCCTTCGAACAGGATCCGGACGACCAGCGCCTCCCCCGGGGCGACGGTGGTCGGGTCGTTGAGGGGCACGATCTCGAACGCGTGGCCGAGCACCGTGCCGTAGACCTCGTCCCGGGTGTCCCCGACCTGCACGAGGGTCTTGAGGTACCGGGTGTACCGCTCCCGGCCCTCGTCCCAGGTGGTGCCGGCGGCCTTGCGGGCCTCGAGCGCCTCCTCGAGCTTCTCGTGGCTCAGGTAGCTCGTGAACCGCCAGCCCGGGAGGCTGACCTTCGATGAGCTGCGGCTCATCGCGACCAGGTGGCCACCGCTCGCCGCAGGGGTCACGGTGATGACCGGCGTCGCCTGGTCGACCGCCTGGGGCTTGAGGTCGACGGTGCCCGCGCCGCTGACGTAGACGAACGACGCCGCCTTCTTCTTGCGGTACGGCTTCTCCTCGCCCTTGTGGAAGCTGTCCCCCACCCACATCCGGATGTCCAGCGGCTGGTCGACCGAGCCCTGCGCCGCCGGCTCGAGCCAGTAGTCGTGCGCCAGCGCGACGGCCGGCAACGACAGGAGGAGCAACAGGAGGACGGCGCGCCGGGTCATGGTCGCGAAGTGTATGGACCGGGGCGCGATGATCCAAAGCCGGTCACGCGGCCTTCCTGGGCTGACGTGCCGTCG
>CAYQEG010000109.1:0-26770 GCA_964416435.1 uncultured Rickettsiales bacterium | reverse complement strand
GCCTGGACGAACCACGGCTCCCGGGGCGTGCGGCCGGGCGGGGCGCTCTTGGGCGGGGTGGGGGGGGTGGGGCGCGGGGCGGGGGGCGCCGCGGCGGGGGGGGGGCCCGGGGCGGCCGCCGCGGGGCTCGTGACCGGCTTCGTCGTCCACCCTCACACCCCGCGCACCCTGCGGTTCGTCTGGCAGCACGTCTTCCAGAAGGTCGCCAACGAGGACGCCCTGCCCGTCGGGCTGGAGTGGACCGACGGCTCGGCCGCCTGGTTCGTGGGCGGCGCCGACGCCCTGGTGGCGGGGCCCGCCGGCTGCGCGCTGCTCGCCGCCGCGGGCCTGCTCGTGATGACCCGGAAGCGGCCGGAGCCGCTGACCCTCGTGGTGCTGCTGCTCGCCGGCGGGGCGACCGCCGCCGTCGCGGTGTCAGGCACCAAGTTCGTCGAGTACTCGACGCCGCTGTCGACGCTGGGGCTGGCCCTCGCCCTGCGCGACTCCGAGCTGCGGACGACCTGGCTGGACGACCGCCGCTGGCAGGCCGCCGTCGCGATCGTCCTGGGGCTGCTGCTCTTCGGAACCGGGGCCAGCCTCGCCGGCAAGGTCGCCGCGTCCGAGCCCCACCCCGACGAGCTCGCCGGAGCGGCCGCGTACCTCGCCGAGCATGTGCCGGACGGGGAGACCGTCTTCCACTTCCACTGGAACGACTTCCCCGAGCTGGTCTTCCACGCCCCGCAGTACCGCTACATCGTCGGCCTCGACCCCCACTTCCTGTACCTGCACGACGCCGACCGGTGGCGCCTGTACGAAGCGATGGGGGGGGCCTACAGCGGCCGCCGCTCGGACGCGATCGCGGACACCTTCGGCGCTCGCTGGGCGGTGCTCCGCCTCCCGCACCCGGGCGCGCGCGAAGCGCTGGCGGCGGACCCGGGGCTGCGCAAGGTGTTCGACGACGGAGCGTTCGCGGTGATCTACGAGGTCCGCCCCGCGAGGTGACACCGGCCCGGCGGGCGTGCGAGGATTCGGGACGTGGAAGCCTTCGAGACCATGGTCGGACCGCTCTCGCTGGGTCAGTGGGCCCTCGTCGTGATCGGCATCATCGCCGCCTTCAGCGTCATCAACTGGCTCAGCCGGAAGGGCAAGGCGGCGGCGGAGAGCAAGCTGACCAGCGCCAGCTGCCTCGTCTGCAACTGGAAGGGCAACGTCAGCAAGTACCACCGCACCTGCCCCAAGTGCGGCAACAGCATCACCCGACTGACGCGCAAGGAGAAGTAGCGCTCGCCCACACCTCGGGCAGCGCGTCGGCCAGCCAGCCGGCCGCCTCCGCCACCGTCACCAGCCGGGCCACGTCGCCGCCGGCTCGCTCGATCTCCCGGCGCACCGAGGTCACCTCGTCGCCCAGGCCGCAGGGCACGATCCGATCGAACCCCCACGGCTCGGGGTCCAGGTTCAGCGCCAGCCCGTGCAGCGACACGAACTTGCGGAAGTGCACCCCGACGGCGCCGAGCTTCGCCAGGCGATCGCCCTGCTGCAGCCACGCCCCGGGGTAGCCGCAGCGTCGCCCGACCTCGATCCCCGCCGCCTCCACGTCCACCCCGGCCCGCTCCAGGGCGCGCACCGTGATGCGCGCCATCGACGCCTCGAGCCCGGCCACGAAGGCGGTGACGTCGAGCCGCCGGGGGCGGATCGCGACGATCGGGTAGCCGACCAGCTGACCGGGGCCGTGGTAGGTCCACTCCCCTCCCCGCTCGACGCTTCGCAGCTGGTAGCCCGCCGCCTCCAGCGCCTCCCTCGACTGCCGCAGCCCGGCCTCGTCGGAGCGACGCCCCGCGGTGAGCACCGGCGGATCGTGCTCGACGGTCAGCAGGACGTCGGCGCCGCGTCCGGCGACCCGGTCGTCGCGGAGCTGCCGCTGCAGCGCCCAGGTGGTGTCGTAGTCCGCCCGCCCCAGGGGGCGGTGCTCCAGCGGGATCAAGGCAGTTCGTCGGGGCCCGGGGCGTCGGCGCCCCCCTGCTCGAACCACTCGGTGGTGCGATAGCGCGTCACCGCGGTCTTCAGCAGGACCTGCAGCGCCGCCGCGACGGGCACCGCCAGCAGGATGCCGAGGAAGCCGAACAGGTTGGCGCCGACGACGAGGGAGAGCATCACCACGACGGGGTGCAGCCCGACGCTGTCCCCGACGATCTTCGGCGTCAGGAGCGCCCCCTCGATGCCCTGCACCACCCCGAAGACCAGCCAGACCTTCACGACCTCGAAGCTGACCCCGAACTTGAGCAGCGCCAGGATGGTGCCGGCGAGGATGCCGATGAAGGTGCCGAAGTACGGGACGATGAACAGCAGCCCGGCCGTCACCCCGACCAGGACCGCCAGGTCGATGTCCGTGAACAGCCCCAGCCCCAGCGAGTAGAGCACCGCCAGGGTGCAGCACAACATGAACTGGCCCCGGAGGAACTGGGCCATCTTCTGGTCGATCTCGACGTAGTGGTCGAGCACCGCGCGACGCCACCGCATCGGCGTCAGGTCGAACAGGGTGCGCTTGATGACGTCGAAGTCGCGCAGGAAGAAGAACACGAAGAGCGGGAACAGCGCCCACTGGAACGCGAACCCGAACGCCCCGCCGAACCAGCCGAACACCCGCCCCGCGACCGCCTTGAGCGGGTCCGCCAGCTCGGGGAACTTCTCGGACAGCTCCGGCAGGCGCTCGACCAGCTCGGCGTAGCCGAGGTCGATCTCCCGCCCGGTCTTGTCCAGGACGAACGCCTCCAACACGTCGGCCTGCTCCGCGGTCCGCTCCAGGTAGGTCCCGACGTTGCCGCCGAGGTCCGCCACCTCGTTGAAGACGTACGGGATCAGCAGCAGCAGCAGCACCGCGTCCAGGAGCAGGAACAGCCCGAGGCTGACGCCGATCGCGCGGGTCCGATCCCAGCCGCGCTTCTCGAACCGATCGATGACGGGGTCGAGCAGGTAGGCGCAGATCATCGCGACCAGCAGCACGGTCAGCAGCCCGCCGAAGCCGTCGGACAGCACCTTGAGCACCAGGGCCGCCACGTCCAGCAGGATCAGCGCCGCGAAGGCGGTGATGCCCAGCCCGATGATCGCCACCGCGGGGCCGGGCAGGCCGGCCATCGCGGGCACCCGGTTCAGGATCTCGAAGGCGCCCGTTTCGGTCTGCTTCGGCTCGCTCGATTCGCCCGGCTCGTCGACTTCCGGCTCCTCAGCCACGGCTCACCACCTCCCGCCAGAACGCCACCGTACGCGCGATCCCTTCGCTGAGGCCGACCTTCGGCTCCCAGCCGGTCGCGCTCGTGATGGCGTCGATCCGCGGCCAGCGCGCTCGCACGTCCTGGCCCGGGTGGGGTACGTAGCGGAGGTCCCGGAGATTTCCTGCCGCGTCGCAGATCGCCTGGGCGAGCTCGGACGTCGGCACCAGCGTCGACGGGTTGCCGATGTTGTAGGTCGCGCCCCACGCCGACGGCGTCGCCGCGAGCGTCAGCACCGCGTCCACGAAGTCATCGACGTAGACCCAGGCCCGGCTGGCCGAGCCGTCGCCGGTCACCTCCAGGGTCTGGCCCCGGACCGCCGCCTCGGAGAAGTTGCGCACCGCGCCCTCCCCCACCTGGCCCGGGCCGTACACGTTGAACGGCCGGACCGAGACGACCGGCAGCCCCTCGGTGCGGGCCCGCGCGAACAGCAGGTGCTCGGCGAAGACCTTGCTCGAGGCGTAGGTCCAGCGGGGGTCGCTCACCGGGCCGACCGGGGTCGGCCCCGACTCGCGCACGCCCTCGGCGTCGCGGCCGTACACCTCCGACGTGCTCAGGTTGACGAAGAGGTCGGGGAAGCCGACATCGACAAGCGCCTGGAGCAGCGCGGCGGTGCCCAGCCCGTTGACGGACAGGACCTTCGCGGGGTCCTTGTAGTAGGTCGAGACGCCGGCGAGCGCGGCGCAATGCACGACCGCGGACGGAGCGCCGACCTCACCCAGCCAGTCCTCGGGGCGACGGACGTCCCCCCGAACGAAGCGCAGGTTGGCCGGCGGAGCGATCCCCAGGGCGGAGAAGCAGTCGCGGGTGCCGTCGTCGACGGACACGACCTCGGCCCCGGCGGGGGCCATCGCGGCGAGACGCAGCCCGATGTGGCTCCCGAGGAAGCCGCGGCCGCCGGTGATCAGGACCGGACGTCCCCCGGCGAACCAGGGGCTCTCCCCCTGCGCGCTCACGTGTCGCCGACGCGCCGCAGGCCGGAGCCGTCGGGCACACCGACGGGCTCGGGGGGAGACCGGCGCTCCCAGCCGCGCACCTTGCGCGACCAGTTCTGGGCCAGGCCGCCGACGCCGAAGGCGACGCCGATGGGGATCATGATGGCCGCGATGACGTGGCGGCCGACGTAGCGGGCTCGATTGACGTTGGAGGTCTTCACGGCCGCGAAGGATACCCGGTGATCGCCCGGGCCGCCCAGCGGACGATCAGTGGACCCAGGCGGCCAGCTTCGTCGGGGTGATGACGCCGACGTGGCTCTTGCGCAGCACGCCCCCGGGATCGACGTAGAACGTCGTCGGCACCTTGCTGACCCCGTACTGGCGCTTCACGCCGTTCGTCGCGACGAGGACCTCGAACGGGATGCCGAGCTCGGCCTTCGCCCGGGTCAGCTCGGGCGGCCCGCCGGAGTCGACGGCCAGTCCGAGCACCACGACGTCGGGGTTGTTTCGGGCGAACCGGTTCAGCCCGGGCAGCTCGGCCTTGCAGGGGCCGCACCACGTCCCCCAGAAGTTGACGATGACCGGCGAGCCGCGGAAGTCGGCGAGCGACACCTGCTCCCCCGCGGTGTTGACGAGCTGGAAGTCGGGGGCGAGCCCGTCGTCGCCCAGCTCCACCTTGGGGGCCTGCAGCGCCTGGATCCCGCCCAGCGCCGCGAGCAGCAGCACCACGGGGAGCACCCAGTTGAGCAGGACGTTCTTGACGACTTCCATCGTCAGAGCACCGTGCTGGCCAGCCGGCGGAACGACGTGGACACCCCGCCGCGATCTCGGCGTCGTCCTCCTCGAAGGGGGCCCCACCCCGTCTTCGTCGTCCTCCTGGACCTCGCGGCGCCTCGTCTCACGTCGTCCTCACCTCCTTGCCAGCACGGTGCTCTGCGAGTCTCGGTCCCCGGCCGCCTGGTTACAAGATCCGTTTGCCGAACAGCGAGGTCACCAGCTCGACGGCGAGTCGGGCGGTGGCGTTCTCGTGGTCCAGGCAGGGGTTGAGCTCGACGACGTCGACGGACCGGACGAGCCCCGTGTCGGCGAGCATCTCCATGACCAGGTGGGACTCCCGGTAGGTCGGCCCCCCGCGGACGCGGGTGCCCACCCCGGGGGCGATCGACGGGTCGACGAAGTCCACGTCGAAGCTGACGTGCAGCCGGTCGCACCGCGGCAGCAGCGCGGCCAGCGCGGCCTGGACGATCCCGCGCACGCCCCCCTCGTCGATGTCCCGCATCGTGAACGCGTGCACCCCGGTCGCCCGGATCGCGTCCGCTTCGTCGCCGTCGATGTGTCGGATGCCGATCAGGGCGACGTCGCCAGGATCGACGGCGGGGTTGCGGTCTCCGAGCCCGGTCAGGGACCGATGGCCCTCGCCGAACAGGGCCGCCAGGGGCATGCCGTGCACGTTCCCCGACGGCGAGGTGACGCTGGTGTTCATGTCGCCGTGGGCGTCCAGCCAGATGAGGCCGAGCCGCCCCCCGTCGGCGCGGGCGGCGGCGGCGGCGGCGGCCGCGGAGCCCATGGCGAGGGAGTGGTCACCGCCGAGGACGACCGGTACGCAGCCGTCGTCCAGCGCCTCCAGCGTCCGGCGATACAGGTCGGCGCAGACGCCGGCGATGGGATCGAGGAACCGCAGGCGCGCGTCCCCCACGTCGAGCCCCTCCCGTTGGGGGACCGCGACGTTGCCGGTGTCCTGGACGTCACAGCCGAGGTCCCGCAGGGCGGCGCTCATGCCGGCGATGCGCAGGGCCGACGGGCCCATGTCGACGCCGCGGCGGCCCGCCCCCAGATCGAGGGGCACGCCGATCAGCCGGACCGGCCGGGTGTTGGCGAGCAAGGGGCGGCTACTCGTCGGCGGCGGGCGGCGGAGGGCTCGGTCGCCAGATCTCGAGCCAGGCGGAGCGCTGCACGACGTCGCGCGGCGCGATCTGCGACGGCGCGAACACCATCGCCTCGCCGGGGGCGAGCGACATGCCGGTGGCCGACAGGCCGAGGTCCAGGTCTTCGCCGTCGGTGCCTGCGAAGGAGACGATCTCGACCGCGACCTCGAGCACCAGCGACTCCCCCGCGGGCAGGATCTGCTCGGCGAAGGCGGAGGCCGCCAGGGTCGACGACGGGGCGATCACCTGGAAGTCGAGGCGGTCGAGCACGCGGACGTTGCGGGCGGCCGACGCGGCCGGCTCGTTGCCCGCGGGCAGCACCTCGATGGCGAACAGCGCGGCGCCGGGGCCCCGCAGCGAGAGGTTGACGACGGCCGGCGCCTCGAGCACTTCGCTCGTCGCGGAGCGGACCGAGAACGTGCCGCTGGCGACCACCTGGGGGCTCGGCCCGCCGCGCCGCAGCAGCGCGGAGTCGGCGCTCAGCTCCAGGGACGTCTCCAGCTCCAGGGGGTTCAGGTCGACCCGGCGGGCGACCCACGACGACGCGCTCCAGTCGGCGTCTCCGGCGACGAGGCGGTGCACCCGGTAGAAGCCGGTCGCTCCCAGGTCGGTGACGGCGGACGCCGCGTCCATCGGCGGCACCGCGCCGACCGACGGCGGGCCGGCGGGGTAGATCACCCAGTCCTCGGCCGGCCGGGCGCTGGCGACGGCGACGAGCACGATCTCCCCGGGGGAGACGCGATCGGGCCATTGCACGACGGCCGCCTCGTCCGGTCGCTCGACGCGGCCGTCGCCCCGCTGCTCGGGCACGGGGTGCAGGACCCCCAGCGCGACGCCGGGCGTCGCCTCCAGGGCGGCGAGGTCGTCGGCCGTGTAGAGGCCGAGGTGGTGGAGCGCGAAGTGCTCGTCGACGACCCGCCAGGTGGCGTCCGTCATGCGGCGAGCGGGATCCCAGGGGGCGCCTGGATCTCCCGTGGGGTCGTCGGCGGAGCCGTCCTGGGCGGGGGCGCGCCAGGAGCAGCTGGGAGCCGGGCGATCGGCGGCCGCGGCGAACGCCGGGGCGAGCGAGACGGCAGCGATCAACAGGGCGCGGAGGGTGGCGGTGGGGGGGGCCATGGCGCCCAAGGCTACCGCAGGAGGGGTCCCGGTGCGCCCTCCCCGGATCCGGTGGCATGGGTTACCCTCCTGAAATATGAGACTCCTGCTCCTGCGTCTGCTGCTGCTGTGCTTCTTCGCGTCGCTGGTGGCGTGCACGCCCACCCGGCGCGGCCGGGACCGCGGCGGGGACGACGACGACAGCGCTTCCGTCGACGACGACGACGACTCCACCGACGACGACGACGACGCGACCGATGACGACGACGTCACCGACGACGACGACATCACGGACGACGACGACGTCACCGACGACGACGACGTCAGCACCGGCGGGGTCTACAGCGGCTCCACCAGCGGAGGCGTCTGGCTCGACTCGATCCAGCAGGACACCTGCACCGGCTCGCTCACCCTCACCACCGACGGCTCCGCCCTCAGCGGCGACGGAGACTGCCTCTTCTCCCTGCTCGGGATCGCCTGCGACCTGCCGATCACGGGCACCGTCGGCGGCACGATCACCGCCGTGAGCACCCAGTGCGGCACCCTGACCGGCAGCGCCGTCGCCTCGGCCTCGTCGATCCAGGGCACGCTGAGCATGAGCGACAGCAGCACCGGCCAGCTCCTCGAGCTGGAGGTGACGTTCACCGCGTTCGAGGACTAGGAGCCTGGAGCGCATTGGAGCCCGAGCCCCGTGAGACCGGGGCGTCCGAGGCCAAGGCGCGACGAGGAGATGCATCGGGAATGCGCGACGAGGAGCAACGCCGGGATCGGGCGCATCCGGTCCTCGGGGCGACAGGCGGCTATGCGCTCCAGGCTCCTGGCTCTAGGAGCGCGTAGGAACGCGTAGGAGCGCGTACACGCTCCTAGTCCACGATCGTGAAGCCGAAGAGGCTGGTCACCCCGTCCTCTTGGAAGCGGGTCGTGAACGTGCGCTCGAGCACCGTGTCGTCGGGGCGGCGCACGATGACCTCGATCGGGCCGGCGCCCAGACCGAACACCGCGAAGCCACCCTCGGCGGACAGCGCGTCCCCCTCGATCGCGTCGCCGTCCTCGTCCGTGTACCAGGCCTCCCGGTCGAAGCCGGCGGGGTCGCGGAAGATCAGGCGGTAGCCCTCGAACTCCGCCGCGTCGGCCACGCGACCGACGGCCATGCCGCCCTCGCCGGGCAGCTCCGGGTCGAACGTCGGGGGATCCATCAGCGCGCCGGGCACCTCGTCGAACCAGGCCGTCACCCAGGCGTCCACCGTCGCCCGCGGCCAGAGCACGAACGCGCCGGGATCGACGTACAGGTCCTCCGTCGCCGTGCGGCCGGTGAGCACCGTGGTGACGTACTCCACCTCGTCGACCGGGATGCGCGGCGGGTCGAACACGACCTGGACCGAGCTGTTGGGCGACAAGGCGGAGAAGCGGTGCCACGACGGAGCGTCCGAGAACGGGGTGGCCGACTCCACGAGCAGCTCGCCCCCGTCGCTCCAGGCGGTCCCCGAGGCGTCGGGCACGGTCAGCGAGATCGGCAGGTCCCCGTCGGTCGGCACGTCGAACGTGTTGAACAGGTAGCCCTGCAGTCGCACCTCGCTCGGCGGCTCGTACTGCGTGCAGCCCGCCAGCAACGCCACCGCCAGCAGCGTCAGCGGCAGCACCTGCTCCAGGAACCGCAGGGCGCGCTCCCGCACCGCCACGTGCTGCCCCACGAACCCCCGCATCGCGGACGCCGCCTCCGCGGCCTCTCGGCGAGGCCAGTGGACCTGGGCCTGGTCGGACAACGGCAGGTGGAGCGCTCGATCCAGCAACGCGACGACTCCCTCGGGGATGCGACGAGCCAGCCGGTCCCCGTCGCGACAGTCTCCGGACAATACGCCCCCGGCCGCGACCGACCAGTGCACCGGAGGGACCGGTCGCTCGCCGCACGCCGCGCAAGCCCGCAGCGACGGACGCACTCCGAGCACGTGCAGGAGCTTGAGCTCGAGCGCCCGCGCCCAGCCCGCCCCGCCGCGGTCGTCGTCCCCCGACACGTCCAGCGAACCGAACGCGGCGACGGCCAGGCGGAAGAGATCCGCCGCCTCGTGCCCCTCCTGGGCGGCGGCGGCGAGCAGCTCGGCGGCGTAGGACGCGAGCGCCAGCCGCACCACATCGCCTCGGATGCCGGCGAAGTCTCGCTCGATCGTCGCCCCGTTGAGCCGGGGCGCCCCCCGCCCGGTGTGCACGTCGACGTCCGCGAGCACGAACAGGTCCAGGCCGCCGAAGCGCTTCCGGCTGGACCGCGCCCGCGGCGCCTTGACGTCCAGGCGGGAGCCGTCCTCCGCCAGCAGGGTCAGGATGCGGTCGCTGTCGCGGTAGTCGACCTGGCGAAGGACCAGCGCTCGGAGGCTCAAATGCCCAGCCAGGCCTTGGCGATCAGGAAGTAGATCAGCACCCCGAAGAGGTCGATCGACGTCGTGAGGATGGGGCCGGTCGCCACCGCCGGGTCGATGCCGAGCTTCTCGCTCGCCATCGGGACCGAGGTGCCGAGCAGCGCGCCCAGGGTCATCACCGCGATCAGCGACGTCGCCACCGCGCCCGCCAGGTCGGCCTGCCAGCCGCTCATGAACATCGACACCGCGGCGACGACCGCGGCGCAGATGGTCGCAATGATCGTCACCACCCGCAGCTCGTGCCACAGCGCGCTGGCGAACTTGCTCGGCTCCAGCTGCCCCATGGCGATGCCGCGCACCACGATGGTCGACGCCTGCACGCCGATGTTGCCGCCCAGGCCCATCACGATGGGGATGAACGCCGCGAGCAGCGCCACCTTGACCAGCTCGTCCTCGAAGATCTGGATCAGCACCGCCGCGCCGATGCCGCCGCCGACGGCCGCGAGCAGCCACGGCAGCCGGGTGCGCACCGCTTTGCCCGTCGTCGCCTGGCCGACGTCCTCGTCGCCGACGCCGGCCATCAGCATCATGTCCTCGGTCGCCTCGTCGCGGAGCACGTCGATGACGTCGTCGACCGTGATGATGCCGACGAGCTTGTTGAACTCGTCGACCACCGGCAGCGCGATGAGGTCGTACCGGGCGACGATCCGCGCCACCTCCTCCTGGTCGGTCGTGACCGGCACGGAGATGACGTCGGACTCCATCATGTCCTTGATCTGGGTCGCCGGTCCCTTCATCAGGAGCTGGCGCAGCGACAGCACGCCGACGAGCGTGCCCTCCTCGTTGATGCAGTAGACGTAGAAGACCGACTCGGCGTCCGGGTTCTCCTGCAGGTGCACGATGGTCTCGCGGGCGGTCAGCTCCTTGTCGATGGCGAAGAAGTCCGGGGACATGATGCCGCCCGCCGAGTCCTCGGCGTACTGCATCAGCTCCTCGATCTCCTCCTGCTCCTCGTCCTCCAGCGCCTCCAGGATCCCGGCGCGCAGCGCTTCGGGGAGCTCCTGCAGCACGTCCGCCGCGTCGTCGGGGGCGAGGGCGTCGATGACCGGCACCAGCTGCTCGGGCTCCAGCCCGTGCAGCAGGTCCTCCAGGCGGGTCGCCTCGTAGGCGGCGACCACCTCGGCCGCCCGCTCCGGCTCGTCGAGCAGCAGGAAGAAGACCGCCCGCGCCTCGCGGTGCATCAGGTCGGCGAGCGCCTCGGCGACGTCCTCGCTGCGGGACTTGGAGACCAGGCGGCGCAGATGCTCCGTCGCGCCACGGCGGACGAACCGCCGCAGGCTGTGGACGAGCAGCTGCTGCCTGTCCTGGGGCATCGGCCGGATCCTCCCTCCGGGGGAGGTCCCCGGGAGCCGCTCTCTAGTACCGGTCTACGGACTCGCAGTCGAGCATGTCGAGCACACGGACCGCCTCGTCACGGTACTGGCCGTAGGGGTCGGCGTCCTTGACCGTTGCCAGATGCGCGCAGGCGTCCGACACCAGGTCGAGCCGCGCCTCCACCACGCCGAGGCTCGTCAGGCTGTTGAGGTCCGACGGGTCGCACTCGTGGGCCTGCTGGAAGCGCACCAGCGCGTCGTCCAGGCGTCCCTCGGCCTCGTCGACGCGACCCAACCCGAGCAGCGACGGGCAGAACCGGGGGAACCGCCGCAGCACCTCGCGGTAGCTCTCCCGCGCGGGGGCGTAGCTCCCCTGGTTGTAGTAGGCCCACGCCAGGTTGTGCCTCGCGCGCGCGGGCTGCTGGTACTCGGGATCGGCGAGCGCTTCGGACAGCCACGTCACCGCGTCGTCCCACCGCTCCATCTCCAGGTAGAGCGAGCCGAGGTTCATCTTGGCCTGGGAATACTCGGGGTCCAGGTCCACCGCCTTGAGGAACGCCTCCTCGGACTGCGGGTAGGCGCCGGCGGCGAAGTAGCCCAGCCCCAGGCCGTGCCAGTTCTTGGCATCCCACTTGTTCTTGGCGACCGCCTTCTTGAACTGGGTGATCGCCTGGGCGTCGTTCCCCTCGGAGAGGTACGTGATCCCCTTCTCCCGAGCGGTGTTCGCCTCGCCCAACGCCTTGGGGGTCAGGCAGCCGGTCGTCATCAGCAGGAGGGCAGGCAGCAGCAGCAGTCGTCGCATCTTCAGCTCCTCGGGGCGCCCGATGATACCCCGGGGATCAGAGGTACTTGCCGACGATCGGCTGCAGCGCCTCCCGACGGTCGGCGGGGATCAGGTCCGGGGCGGTCATGACCGCGTACTTGCTCGCGCCCTCCACGTGGGGGTCCGGCTCGGTCGGGATCCGGCCCGCCGCGATCTTCACGATCTCCTTGGCGAGCGCGACGTTGGCCTGGAGCGTCTGGATGACGGCGGCCACGTCGACGTTGTCGTGGTCGGGGTGCCAGCAGTCGTAGTCCGTCGCCAGGGCGACCGTCGCGTAGGCGATCTCCGCCTCCCGGGCGAGCTTCGCCTCGGGCAGGTTCGTCATGCCGATCACCGACGCCCCCCAGCTGCGGTACAGCTCGGACTCGGCGCGGGTCGAGAACGCCGGCCCCTCCATGCAGACGTAGGTGCCGCCGGAGTGCACGGTCGCGCCGGCGTCCCGGGCGGCCTGGTCGAGCACCGCCGCGAGGTCGGGCGAGATCGGGTCCCCGAACGGGACGTGGCCGACGACGCCGTCGCCGAAGAAGGTCGACGTGCGCCCTTTCGTGCGGTCGATCAGCTGGTCGATGATCACCACCTGGCCGGGCACGATCTCCATCTTCAGGGAGCCGACCGCGGACAGGGAGATGCACCACTTCGCGCCCAGGCTCGCCAGCGCCCAGATGTTCGCCCGGTAGTTCACCTCGCTCGGGGTGAACCGGTGCCCGCGCCCGTGCCGCGGCACGAACAGCATGCGGTTGCCGCCGAGCATGCCGCTGATGATCGCGTCGCTGGGGTCGCCGTACGGCGTCTCCGCGCGGATCTCCTCGACCTGCTCCAGGCCCTCGATCTCGTACAGGCCGCTTCCTCCGATGACGCCGACCGTCTGCATCAGGCTCTCTCCTCGTTGCTCGCGCGCCGCTTGGGACGCTTCTGCTGGTACCCGCCGAGCTGGCCGCAGGCCGCGTCGATGTCGTCGCCGCGGTTCAGCCGCACCACCGTGTGCACCCCGTAGGACATCAGCACCTCCTGGAAGGCGACGATGTCCTTGTCCGCGGGGCGCTCGTACTCGGTGAACGGGTTTCGGTTGTAGGGGATCAGGTTGACCTTGCTGCGCAGCCCCCGCAGGAGCTTGGCGAGCCGGTGCGCGTCGTCGACCGTCGAGTTGACGTCGCGCAGCATGATGTACTCGATCGTGACCGCCTTGCGGGGGGGCAGCGGGTAGCGCTTCAGCGCCGCGATCAGGTCGTCGAGCGGGTACTTGCGGTTGATCGGCATCAGCGCCGTGCGCTGCTCGTCCGTCGTGCCGTGCAGCGACACCGCGAGGTTGATCCGGGACCGCTCCCCGAGCTCCTTGAGCTGGGGCAGCAGGCCGACCGTCGACAGGGTGATCTTGCGGTGGCTGAGCCCCAGCCCATCGGCGTTCTGGGCCGTCTCCATCGTGTCGACGACATTGTCCAGGTTGAGCAGAGGCTCGCCCATGCCCATCAGCACGATGTTGGTGATCGGCGCGTCCGGCGGCGCGTGCTCGCTGGCCTGCACGATCTGGCCGATGATCTCGCCCTTGCTCAGGTTCCGGGCGTAGCCGCCCTTGCCGGTGACGCAGAAGTCGCAGTCGATCGGGCAGCCGACCTGCGTGCTGATGCACAGCGTCATGCGCTTCTCTTCGGGGATCAGCACCGACTCGATCTGCAGCCCGTCAGCCAGGCCCCACAGGAACTTGATCGTGCCGTCGACGCTCCGCTGCACCACCCGCTCGTCCATCCGCGAGATGCGCGCCACCTCGGCCAGCCGGGCCCGGAGGACCTTGGAGACGTTCGTCATCTCCGCGAAGTCGGTCACCCGCTTGCCGTAGATCCACTTGAACAGCTGCTTGGCCCGGAACGGCTTCTCGCCCAGCTCGTCGACGAAGACGGCGAGGTCCGCCATCGACATGCCCATGAGGTCGGTCCGCGGATCGTCGCCGACGACCGGCGCTGTCGGCTTGCCGATGGTGATCGGGGCGCTCACAGCTGGACCGGCTCGATCTCGACCGTCATGGTGCCGACGTCGGCCCCGATCAGAACGCCGCCGCGGTCCGGCTGCACGATGCCGGACGACATCAGCGCCTTGAACGCCTCCTCGACGGTCATGTCCAGCGCGACGCACTCCGACTCGGGGAACATCGCGAAGAACCCGCTGGTCGGGTTGGGCGTCGTCGGCACGAACACCGCCACCATCGGCTGACCCACCACCGCCTCGACGCCGGCCCACGCCTTCGCGGTGACGAAGCCGAGCACGTAGACCCCCTTGCGGGGGAACTCGACCAGGACCACGCGCTGGAACTGCTGCGCCTGGGAGCTGAAGACCGCCTCCAAGAGCTGGCGGACGGCGGCGTAGATGGTCCCGAGGATCGGGATCTGCTGCACCGTCTGGGCGACGTAGGCGACGATCCGCTTGCCGACGAAGCCGCGGGCGATCCAGCCGATGAGGACGATCAGCAACACCGACAGGAAGAAGCCGAGCCCGGGCGTCTTGAGCACCGGCATCGGCAGGTCGGCCCAGGGCGGCGTCCACTTCGCCTCGCGCCACTCCTCGGGCACGAGCCCGAGCACGCCGTCCATGCTCAGGATCAGCTTGTCGATGACCAGCCAGACGACGATGAGCGGCGCGGTGGCGATCAGCCCCGCGACGGCGGTGTCTCGCACCCACGTCTGCAGCCGCTTGGCGAAGGAGCGCTTCTCAGTCTTGCTCGCGGCGGCGTTCATGACTTGGCCCCCCGGACCTGGAAGGAGACGGCGAACCGCTCCCGGTGGAAGTGACTCTCGGCGGTCACCTTGATCGGCGCGGCGAGCTGATCCCCGAGCCGCTCCAGCGCGGGCTGCTCGTGCCGCATGAGCTGCTCCGCGACCGTCGGCTCACAGCGCACCACCAGCTCCCGCACCGTGCCGGCGGCCCCGCCGACGTTCCGGGAGATCTCGCGGAGGATCTCGTAGGCGACCGTCTCGGGCGACTTCACCCGGCCGACGCCCTCACAGACGTTGCAGGACTCCTGCAGGTTGCGGGCGAGGTCCTCGCGCACCCGGCGGCGGGTCATCTCCACGAGCCCGAACTCGCTGATCGGCAGCACGCTGCTCCGGGCCGGATCGCCCTCCAGCGCCTGGTCGAGGGCCTGCTCGACGATCGTGCGGTTGGCCAGCTCCTCCATGTCGATGAAGTCGATGACGATCAGGCCGCCGATGTCCCGCAGCCGAAGCTGCTCGACGATGGCGTGCACCGCCTCCACGTTCACCTTGCGAGAGGTCTCCTCGAGGTCCCGACCGCCGGTGAAGCGGCCCGAGTTGACGTCGATGGCGGTCAGCGCCTCGGTGTGGTCGATGACGATGTAGCCGCCGGACGGCAGCCGCACCTTGCGCCCGAGCGCCTGGGCGAGCCGGCGCTCCACCCCCGTCGCCTCGAACAGCGGCACCCGGTCCTCGTACAGCTCCAGCCGGTCGGAGACCGCCGGCATGAAGCGACCCATGAACTGGGCGACCCGGCCGTGATCCTGGGCGTCGTCGACGACCAGGCGGCTGATCGAGGTCGACATCAGGTCGCGGCTCGCCCGCAGCGGCAGGTCCAGCTCGGAGTGCAGCACCGACGGCACCGGCGCGCGGGTCGCGCGGGCGCGGATGTCGGCCCACAGCTCCCGCAGGAACGTGATGTCGGCGGCCAGGATCTGCTCGCTGCGGCCCTCGCAGACCGTGCGCACGATGAACCCCTCGCCGGGCCGCTGCATCGCTTCGAGGATGCCGCGCAGCCGCTCCCGCTCGTCCGGATCCGTGATCCGGCGGCTCACGCCGACGTGGCTGCTGGTCGGCAGGTAGACGAGGAACCGGCCCGGGATCGCCAGCTGGGTGGTCAGGCGCGCGCCCTTGCTGCCCAGCGGCTCCTTGCTGACCTGCACGACGATCTGCTGTCCCGGTCGGAGCAGCTCCTCGACCCGGCCGCGTTCGCGACGAGGCTTGCTCGCCGTCGGCGGGATCGGACGCAGCGTGGTCTCCGGGTCCCGCGGGTCCCCCGACGGCGGCGGCGTCTCCGACGCGCTCTCGGGCCACACCAGGACGTCCAGGTCGACGTCCCCGCCCCCGCCGATCAGCGAGCGCGCCTCGATGATCGTCGGCTCTTCGCCGCGCCCGGCGCCGGGGTTGCTGTTGAGCCCCATGTCCCGCGCCACGTCCGGCGACACGTCGTGCGCCAGGCCGGAGCCGTCGGCGACCTGCACGTCACCGACGTACAGGAACGCGGCCCGGTCCAGCCCCACGTCGACGAACGCCGACTGCATGCCCGGCACCACCCGCACGACGCGGCCGCGGTAGATGTTCCCGACGATCCCCCGCTCGCGGTCCCGCTCGACGTAGAACGCCGAGGGCGAGCCGCCCTCGACCAGGGCGACCCGGACCTCGCCCGCGGTCCGGTGGACCAGCAGGGCGTCCTTCACGGGGAACTTCAGACCGATGGCTGGGCCCCTCCCCTGTCGGCGGCGGCGGCGCCTTCGAAGAGGGTGTCGACGCGCATGGTCGACCAGCCCCGGATGCCGGCGGCGCAGTCGTCCCCGAACACGGCGCCGAGCACGTCCCGGATCCGCGCGCCGGTGCCCGCCGCGGGGGCGCACACCTGCCACCCGCCGTCGGCGTGGTCCGCGATGGTGATGGCCACGCCCTTGAGGTCGACCGTCCGGGTCTTGCCCTTGCGGGTGACCTCGACGGGGTATTCGTCGGCCGCCCCGAAGCGCTCCACCGCCGCCGCCGCGTCCGCCACCGAGGCGTCCGGGGCGATCACCCGGTAGACCAGCCCGACGACCCGGGCCGCGATCGCCTTGCCGTCCACCGGCGTCTCGAACGCGCCGAGCAGCGGCAGCCCGGCGGGCAGCGCCTCCTTGAGGTCGGCGGCCAGGGCGGTGACGTCGACCGGGCGCTTGAGCTCCACCTCCGCCCACTCGGCGACGCTCGCCATGCCGGTCGGCAGCGGGTTGGTGAAGTTGAGCTTCATCTGCGGGTGGAACCCCTGCGACCAGAGCACGGGGGCGCCGATCCGGCGCATCGCCCGACGGAAGGCGGTGATCACCTCGAGGTGACCCAGGTGCACCAGCGGCCCCGACTTGCCGTACCGCAGCGCGATCTTGATGCGCTGGGCGTGCGGCAGGCGGGTGTCGAAGACGTCCGTCAGGTCCTTGGGCGGGGGGCGGGTCTGCCCGACCTTGTGCCCGTGGGGGGCGAGGTCCGGCCGGACCGCCGGACCCCGCTCGGCGTACGCGGCGCGGGAGGCGCGGGCCGACGCCGAGCCGGGCGCCATCCCCTGGGGCGGCACCGCGTCGACCACGCCGGTCCCCTTGCGGGCCGGCGGCCGGGGCATCGCGACGAACTGGGGGTCTTCCTTCTTGCGGCCGCGGTCGTACGGCTTGCGCACCCGGTGCAGCTGCCTGGCGCCGTCAGCGGTGGCGGGGTCGTAGACCCGGTTGTGCACGACCTCGTGGTCGCACACGCCGCAGTCGTAGCAGGGCTCGGTGGTGCAGTCGGGCACGAAGCCCGCCTCCAGCGAGTCCATCCAGTCGTCCCACAGCCACTTCGGCTCCATGCCGATGTCGATGTGGTCCCACGGGAACACCTCGTCGTTGTCCCGGCGGCGCTGGTTGTAGAACGCCGGCTCCAGGCCGGCCTGGTCGAAGGCGCCGTACCAGGCGTCCTCGTCGAAGTGCTCCTGCCAGCCGTCGAGTCGGGCGCCGGCTTCGTAGGCGGCGACGAGCGCTTCGCCGGTGCGGCGGTCACCCCGGCTGAAGACGCCCTCCATCACGGAGCTGCGCGAGTCGTGCCACCGGAAGTTCAGCTTCGCCCGCCGCAGCTCCGCCTTGAGGAACGCCTGCTTGTCCCGGATCTGGTCCAGGGTGATCTGGCGGGCCCACTGGAACGGGGTGTGCGACTTGGGCACGAAACTGGAGACGCTGACCGTGATGTTGGCCGACCGGTTGAACCGCTTTGCGCGGGACAAGCAGCGGGCGCCGAGGTCGACCATGCCCTCGAGATCGGCGTGCTGCTCGGTCGGGATGCCGAGCATGAAGTAGAACTTCAGCCCCTTCCATCCGCGCTTGAACACCTCGCCCACCATGTCGACCAGGACGTCCTCGTCGATGACCTTGTTGATCACCGCCCGCAGGCGGTCGGTGGCGGCCTCCGGGGCGACGGTGAACGACGTCTTACGGACCCGATCGATCTGGTCCATGATCCCCGGGCTGAGCGTCTCGAGGCGCATGGACGGCAGGCTGATCGCCGACCGGTCCTTGCTGTGCTCGTCCATCAGCGTGGTGAGCAGCGGCTCCATGCAGTTGTAGTCGCCGGCCGACAGGGACAGCAACGAGTACTGCTCCTGGCCCGTCGCCCGCAGCCCCTCCCGCACCAGGCGCGCGACGGTCTCGGGCGAGCGCTGGCGCTCGGGGCGGTAGATGTAGCCGGCCTGGCAGAAGCGGCAGCCGCGCATGCAGCCGCGCTGGATCTCCACGCCGACCCGGTCGTGCACCACCTGCATGAACGGCACGGGCGTCGTCGTCGGGTAGGGCGCGGCGTCCAGGTCCGGCACGAACGCCTTGCGGATCCGCGCCGGCAGGCCGCCCTGGGGCGTGATCGCCGACACCCGACCGTCGTCGTGGTAGGCGACGTCGTACAGCGAGGGGACGTAGACGCCCGGCACCTCGGTCAGCCGCCACAGCAGGTCGGCCCGGGGGGCGCCCGATCGCTTCCACTCCTGCCACGCCCGCACCACGTCGACGATGCTCTGCTCGCCGTCGCCCAGGCAGATCGCGTCGAGCACCGTGGCGAGCGGCTCGGGGTTGAACGCGCAGGGACCGCCGGCGATGACCAGCGGGTGATCCGCGGTGCGGTCGGCGGAGCGCAGCGGGATCCCGCCGAGGTCCAGGACCTGCAGCAGGTTGCTGTAGCTCAGCTCGTACTGGAGCGTGAACCCGAGCACGCTCAGGTCGCGCAGCGGGACCCGGTTCTCCAGCGTGGTCAGGGGCAGCCGGCGCGTGCGCATCTGCGCTTCCATGTCCGGCGCGACGGCGTAGACCCGCTCGGCCGCGACGTCCGGCAGACCGTTGAGGATCGAGTAGAGGATCTTGAGCCCGATGTGGCTCATCCCGATCTCGTACAGGTCCGGATAGCTCAGCCCGACGACGGCGCTGACCTCGCTCAGATCCTTGCGCACCTGCCCCAGCTCGCCGCCCAGGTACCGCGACGGGCGGGCCACGCGAGCCAGGATCTCGGGATCCAGCTCGGCGACGGGGTCGCCGCCGAAGGCGCGCTGTGAGGGTACGAAGGTGTTGGGATCGACCATGGGTTCGCCGGCGCCGGACAGTAGGGGGCGTCCGGGCCTCCGTCAAGGACCGCGAGCGCGCGCTCACGCGAGCGCGGGTAGGATCCGGCGGGATGGTCGATGTGATCCGACTCGGACCCGACTCGGTCGGGGCGTTCCACCGGCTGCACCGCTCCTGCGAGGACGGCGGCTGGTGCGCCTGCACCGCCTGGTGGGTCCCCTGGGCCGGGTTCGGCGAGCGCTCCGCCGAGGAGAACGCGGCGCTGCGTGCGTCGCTGTTCGACCGCGGTGAGTACGACGGCTACCTCGCCATGGAGCTGGACGAGGCCGTCGGCTGGTGCCAGGTCGGACCGCGGGACCGCCTGCACAAGCTGCGCGATCAGTACGACCTGGAGCCCGCCATCGGCGCCTGGGCGGTCACCTGCTTCAAGGTCCGGCCGGATCGCCGCGGTCGCCGGATCGCCCACCAGCTCCTGCTGGGGGTGCTCGAGGACCTCCCGAAGCGGGGCGCCACGCGGGTGGAGGCGTTCCCCAAGCGGCTCAAGACGAGGGATCCGATGGACCACTGGACCGGACCGGAGTCGATCTACCTGGCGTGCGGCTTCGAGGTCGTGCGGGACCACAAGCGCCACCCCGTGCTCGCGCTGGATCTGCGGTGATCGGCCGCACCTACGACAGCCCGCTGGGGGAGCTCCGGCTGGGCGCGACCGAGCGCGGCGTGCGCCTCGTCGAGTTCCCCAGCCGGGCGCCGACCGACCTCGCCGAAGGCAGCAGCCCCCTGCTGCACCAGCTGGTCGCGGAGCTCGACGCCTACTTCGCCCGCACGCTCCGCGTCTTCACCGTGCCGCTGGACCTCGAAGGCACGCTGTTCCAGCGCGAGGTCTGGGACGAGCTGCTGAAGATCCCGTACGGCCAGACGACGACCTACGGGGCGATCGCCCGGGGCCTGGGCAACCCCGGCGGCTCCCGCGCCGTCGGCCTCGCCAACGGCGCCAACCACGTCGCGATCCTCGTCCCGTGCCACCGCGTCGTGGCCGCCGACGGCACGCTGCACGGCTACGGCGGCGGCCTCGCGAACAAGCGCTGGCTGCTCGACCACGAGCGGGGCCAGGGCGGGCTGCCGCTGGGCTGAGGCGGCCGCGCCCTCAGAGGGTGTCGATGCTCAGGCTGTAGGACCCGGACATCTCGATCCGGTTCTTGCCCGCCTCCTTCGCCCGGTACATCGCCGCGTCCGCCTGCTGCAGCAACGCCTCGGGGTCCTCGCCGTCCCGCGGGTGCACCGCGGCGCCGACGCTCGCGCTGATGCAGGCGCGGCCCTGCTTGAGCTCGATCGGCTCCGCCATCGACGTCATGACCCGGCGGCAGAGCACCTCCGCGTCCTCGGGGTCACCGAGGTCGGTCACGACCAGCACGAACTCGTCGCCGCCGAGGCGGATCACCGAGTCGACCTCGCGCACGGTCCGTAACAGGCGGCGCGCCACTTCGACGAGCACCGCGTCGCCGGCCGCGTGGCCGTACCGGTCGTTGATGTCCTTGAAGTCGTCGAGGTCGACCACCGCGACGGCGGCCATGGTCCGTGTCCGGCGCGCCCGGGCGATGGCACGGACCAGCGTGTGTTCCAGCACCACCCGGTCCTGCACGCCGGTGAGCGAGTCGTGAAACGCGAGGTGGGTCATGCGCTCGGCCGAGCGCCTCCGGCCCTCGACCAACGCGCCCGCCATCAGCGAGACGAGCACGAGCCCCATCCATCCGAGCGGTCGCACCCCCGAGCTCCAGCCGCCGGCCGGCGCAACGTCGAGCACCCACGAGCCGTTGGGCACGGTCACGCCGGCCTGGGCGGGGCGACCATCCAGCGCGGCCGGGCCGGCGAGCACCGACGAGCGGCTCCGGGCTTCCGGTTCGATGCGCCACAGCTCCCAGGCCCACCCCGCGTGCTCCAGCGAGCTCCGGAGCGTGTCCGCCAGGGGTTCGAGCCGCACGAGCACGATCGCGAACCCCCAGAACTCCTGGGAGGAGCCCTCACCGACGAAGATCGGGAGCCGGCCGATGACGGCGCGCCCACCCTGGATCAGGTCGACGGGGCCTGCGAGGGTGAGCTCCCCCGAGTCGATCGCCGCCTGGGCGGCCGGGCGTCGCCCGGGATCGGCGAGGAGGTCATGGCCCACCGCCCCCTCGTGGCCGGCCAGCGGATGGATGTGACGGACGACCCCGGCCGGGGCGAGCTGGAAGCAGTCGACGTCGGGGTACCACCGGGCCAGGGCCGTCGCCGTCTCCTCGAACCGCTCGGGCGTCCAATCGCTTCGGCGAACGTCGAGCGCCAGGGCATAGGCGGCCGCCATCGCGTGATCGACGGCGCGTTCGAGCCCCCGGGCCGCCGAGTGCGCCGCGCCCTGGGCGCTCGCCTCCTCCCGCTCGACCGCGAGCCGTCCTTCGAGGAGCAGCAAACCGGAGCCGAGGAGCAGCACCGTCAGCGCCACCGCGAACACTTCGAGTTGTCGGCGCAAACCGTCTCCGTCCGAGCCTCCCCCCGGAGGCGTCCCCGCCTTCAGGGTAGCCAACTTACCGAGGGTTGGCATCCCGGGCCGCACGCCAGCCGCCCTCCAGCAGCGCGACCACCGACGCGCCCTGGGCGTCGGCCGAGCTGGGGCCGTAGCCCCCGGCGAGCACGTGCAGCAGGCCAGCGCCCGCGCGTTCGGCGGCGTCGGCGACCCGCAGGTCCCGATCGACCAGCCCGTCCGGGCTGAGGGCGAGGCCGGCGAGGGGATCGTCGAGGAGCACGTCCGAGCCGGCGACGTGCACCACCAGGGCCGGGTCCACCTCGTCGATCAGCCGGTCCAGGTGTCCCTGGAGGGTCGCGTTGAACGCGGCGTCGTCGGTGCCCGCGTCCAGGGCGACGTCGAGGTCGCCGGTCACCTTGTCGAAGGGGAAGATCCCGCGCTGCTGCATCGAGAAGGAGTAGACCGACGGGTCCCCGGCGAAGAAGGCGTGGTCGCCGTCCCCCTGGTGGGCGTCGGTGTCGACGATCAGGATCGGACCGGCGAACCCCTCGTCCCGCAGGACCGCGATGGCGACGGCGACGTCGTTGTAGACGCAGAAGCCGTGCCCGTGATCCGGGCGGGCGTGGTGGAAGCCGCCGCCGAGGTTGACACCGAGCCCGCCCCCCGCGGCGTGTCGAGCCGCCGCGATCGTGCCGCCGGTGGCCCGCCGGAACGGCATCAGGACCCGCCGCTCCAGCACGTCGCCGCCCAGCGCCGTCGGCAGCGCCACCTCCAGCGCGGCGGCGAGCACCGCGGGATCGCGGAGCGAGGCGAGGTAGTGGGTGTCGTGCACCGCGGCGAGCTGCTCGTCCGACGCGGGCGGGGGGATCTCGAAGTCGTCCCAGCCCACCGCGCCGGCGTCCACGGCGGCGCGGGCGATGGCGTCGTACTTGCCGATGTCGAAGGAGTGGAAGCGCTCGACGCCGAAGAAGCTGACCCGGTAGCCCGGGGACCACGCCACCAGGGCGGTCTGCAGCGACGCGGGGCTGGCGCCGTGGCTC
Source organism: uncultured Rickettsiales bacterium (assembly GCA_964416435.1). GTDB lineage: Bacteria > Myxococcota_A > UBA796 > UBA9615 > UBA9615 > CAYQEG01. Next base: position 4,183 of record CAYQEG010000109.1, on the reverse strand, counting down.
GGCACCGGCACCGCGCGACCGGTCCGCGGCGGCGGGTTGGCCGGCGGGCGGACGAACCACCAGGCGCCCAGGCCCATCAGCACCAGGGCCCCCGCGCCGAACACCAGGCGACGACGGGACTGCGCCTGGCGCAGGCGGCGCCACTCGGCGAGCTCGGGCTCGGGGCTGGGAACGGGATCCGTCACGGGGTGTCTGCATTGTGGACACCCGGGCCGCCGGTCCGGTTCCGCGGATCGCCGATGGACCTCGTGCTCCCCCTGCTCGCCTCGACCTTCTTCCTGGCCGGCCTGCTCCTGTTCTTCCAGGGCTGGGGCGACCGCTGACCGCGGCTCAGGCGCCGACCGCCGCCGCGAGGAACTCCGCCGCCCGAACCTGCGCCCAGGTCTGCCGGCCCGGCCCGACGAAGCCGACGTGGCCGCCGTAGCGGGAGACCTCGGCCCGGACCGTCGGCTGGAGCGCGTCGAGGTGCGCGAGGTCGGCGGGATCCAGGAACGGGTCGTCCCAGGCGCGCAGGATCAGCGTCGGCGTCGAGATGCCGCCGAGCACGGGGCCGGCCGACGCGCGGGCGTAGTAGTCGTCCGCGCTCGTGAAGCCGTGCAGCGGCGCGATGAGCGCGGCGTCGAACTCCCGGATCGTGCTGGCGGCCAGGGCGGCGTCCACGTCGACGCCGGGCGCTCGCCCGTGCAGGTCCCGGCGTCGCCCCAGCAGCGACTTGACCCCCCGCAGCAGGTACCGGGTGTAGAGGCGAATCCGCGCCCCGTCGAGCCGCCGCACGGACCGGGCGAGGTCCAGGGGCGCCGAGATCGACGCCGCGGCGGCGAGGGGCCGGGGCAACGGCACGGCCCGCCCGAGCAGGTTGAGGGTCATCGAGCCACCCAGGGAGATGCCGGCGACCATCAGCGGCCGCCGGGGGTAGCGCTCGGCCAGCCGCTCCAGCAGGAACCTCACGTCGTCGGTCTCGCCGGCGTGGTGCAGGCGGGGGGCGAGGTTGGCCTCGGGGGAGGTCCCCCGCAGGTGGGGGGCGACGACCGCGATGGAGCGGCTCAACAGGGCCCGGGCGAGGTCCCGGACCTGCGGGCCGTCGGGGGAGCCCCCCAGCCCGTGCAGGAGCAGGCAGACCGGGGCGTCGTCGGCGGTCCGGGGGCCCGCTCCCGTCGGCAGGTCCTCCAGGCCGGCGAGGTGCACGTCCAGGAAGTCGTCGTCGTCGGTGTCCCAGCGCTCGCCCACCCAGGGGATCGCTTCGCCGTACAGGTAGGCCGCGACCATCGTCTGCAGGTGGGGTCCGCGCAACAGCCGCGCGGGCCGGAACGCCGATGGGAACCGGTTCAGGACGTCGTTCAAGGCTCGTGCTTCGCCTCGAGCTTGTGCCCGTCGGGATCGATCACGAAGGCCGCGTAGTAGGCGGGCCCGTAGTGCGGCCGAAGCCCCGGCGGCCCCTCGTCCGTCGCGCCGGCCTCCAGCGCCGCCGCGTGAAAGGCGTCGACGGCCGCCGGGCTCTCGGCGGTGAACGCGAGGTGGAAGCCGGGGCCGGCGCACAGGCGCACGTCGGGGTCCCGGGACTCCACGATGGCGAGCTTGTCGTTGCCCCCCGGGGGCCCGTACCCGGCGCCCCGGGGGCTGCTCCAGACGCGCACGACGCCGAGGGGGGCGAGCGCCGCGTCGTAGAACGCCCGGGCCGCTTGCAGGTCGCGGACGCCGAGGGACAGGTGGCTGAGCATCGAGGTCACTCCCAGGTGTAGATCGAGTCGATGGTGCCGAGGCTCAGGTCGCCTTCGCCCATCTCCTCGGTCTTCTCCAGCATCCACCCGACGATCGAGCGGCTGGCGGCGCCGGTGCGGCTCCAGGTCCCCTCCTCCTCGCTCCACGCCCAGACGTCGAGGTCCGAGTTCGAGAGCGCCAGCCCCTGGCGCACCGTCGGTGCGATCTCGGAGCCCGAGCAGTCGCTGAACGACGAGGTGACCGGTCCATCCCAGGCCGCCTCGCAGCCGTCGCAGGGCTCGATCGTGTCGGATCGCTCGAGGTTGGCGGTGTACTCGAACGAGCACTCGGACAGCCCGAACTGCAGACCGAGCTCGGTGGGGTGGATGTCCGCGGACACGTGGTGCTGCATCACGTCCGGGATCTCGACCGCCGCGACGTCGTCGTCGTCGTCATCGTCGTCGTCCGGCGTGGGCGGCGGGCATGCGCTCAGAGCCGCCGTGAGCGGGAGCAGGAGCAGGAGGGCGGGCCGGGACATGGCGCCAGGGTAGCGGCCCGACAGAGCCGCCGGGCAGCTCAGCGCTTGGCGGGCCGCTTGGGGCCGCGGGGGCCGGGGCGGCCACGGCGCGGACGGCCAGCGGGGGGCTGCCCACCGTGGGCGAGGGCCATGCGCACGTCGGCGCCGCGGATGCTGAGCGTCGACCCGGCCGCGAGCAGGCGGTCCGCGATCTCCCGGGGCACGCCGGCAAAGCTCTTGTAGTCGTGGATCGAGATCCGACCGATCGCGCCCCCCGGCACGCCAGCCTCGTTGGCCAGCGCGCCGACGATGTCCGCGGGACGCACCCCGCGGGAGTGGCCGGCGGCGAAGAAGAGCTCCACCTCGTTGCTCGCGTCGAACTGGGCCTGGGTGCGGCGCGGCCCGTCACGGCGGGGCGGACCGGGCTGCCGCTGGTTCTTGTGGTGGGGCGCGGGGCGGGACGGGGGACGGCACCAGGCCGGCGCCTGGGTGTCCGGGTCGAAGTCGAGCGGACCTCGGGGCGCGGTCAGCATGCGCAGCGCCGCGGTGGCCAGGTCGATGGGGTCCCACCCCTCCTCGTCGGCCATCGCCTCGACCCACGCCCGCATGGCGTCCGGCTCCGAGGCGTCGATGGTCGCGGCGACGCCCCGCTGCAGGCGCAGCTGGCGGAGCCGCGCGATGTCGGCGTCCGACGGCACCTGGGCCTGGGGGATCCGGCGGTCGAGCTGCTTGCAGAAGTAGTGCAGGCGGCGGACCTGGGCGGGCGTCACGAAGGTGATGGCGGTGCCGGCCCGACCGGCCCGGCCGGTGCGGCCGATCCGGTGCACGTACACCTCGGCGTCGTCGGGGATGTCGTAGTTGACGACGTGGGTGATGTGCTCGACGTCGAGGCCGCGGGAGGCGACGTCGGTGGCGACCAGCACGTCCAGGCGGCCCTGACGCATCCGCCCCAGCACGCGCTCCCGGGCGGCCTGGCCGAGGTCGCCGTGCAGCGCGTCGACCTCGATGCCCATGCTGCCCAGCTCCTCCGACAGCTCGGCGCAGGCGGCGCGGGTGCGGGCGAAGACGAGGGTGGCGCCCCGCTCCTCGGCGGCGAGCGTCCGGCCCAGGGCCTCGAGCTTGAAGCGCTCCGGCACCCGGATCCAGCGCTGGTCGATGTGGTCGACGGACAGCTTGCCCTCTTCGACCTGCACCACGACGGGCTCGTTCAGGTGGCGGTCGGCGACCCGGCGGATCGGGTCGGGCATCGTGGCGGAGAAGAGGGCGACCTGCCGGTCGTCCGCCGCCGCCTCGAGCACGCGCTCGACGTCGTCGATGAAGCCCATGCGGAGCATCTCGTCCGCCTCGTCCAGCACGAGCATCCGCAGGCCGGAGAGGTCCAGGCTGCCCCGCTCCAGGTGGTCGATGACCCGCCCGGGGGTGCCGACGACGATGGGCACCCCGGATCGCAGCGCGCGCAGCTGGGGGGCGTACGGCGAGCCGCCGTAGATGGTGACGATGCTGGGGCCGCCGCGGGCGAACGTGCGCAGCGCCTCGGTGACCTGCAGGGCGAGCTCGCGGGTCGGGGCGAGCACCAGCGCCTGCACGCCGCGGGCGTCGCGGTCGAGGTTGTGGAGCAGCGGCAGGCCGAACGCGGCGGTCTTGCCGGAGCCCGTGCGGGCGCGGCCGATCACGTCGTGGCCTTGCAGGAGCGGGGGGATGCCGGCGGCCTGGATCGGAGTGGGCTCGGTGAAGCCGAGGCTCGCGATGTTCTCGAGGAGCTCCGGGCGGAGCCCCATCGAGGAGAAGACGTTCCCGTCGTCCTCCTCTCGCGGCGTGTCGTTGCTGGCTTCCATCCCGTACTCCTGAAACTGGGGGCTGGGCCTTATAAGGGACCGGAGCCAGGAGCGCCAGCACGAAACGCGACGGGTCAGTGTGCCGCCCAGGTTGTGTGACCACGGATCCGACAGGCCCGCGGTCCGAGGTCAA
>CAYQEG010000108.1:0-27002 GCA_964416435.1 uncultured Rickettsiales bacterium | reverse complement strand
AGACCGGCACCGATCCCACCGACGCAGACACCGACGACGACGGCCTCGACGACGGCACCGAGGTCGACGAGACCGGCACCGACCCGCTGTCCGAGGACACCGACGAGGACGGCATGGACGACGGGACCGAGGTCGACGTGGGCGCCGACCCGTTCGACCCCGACACCGACGACGACGGCCTGCTCGACGGCCCCGACGGCCTCGGCGACGAGGACGACGACGGCATCATCGACGTGCTGGACCCGACCGACGACCGGGTGGTGGGTGACGACGACGACGACGACGTCGTGGTCGACGACGACGTCGTCCTGGGGGGCGGCCCGGAGTGCGGCTGCGAAGGCGTCGGCCGATCTGCCGACCGCACCGCGCTGGCCCTGCTGATGCTCCCCCTGGCCGGGCTGCTCCGCCGGCGGCGATGAGCCGACTCGCGGTCCTCCTGGCGCTGCTCCTCCTGCCCTCGTCGGCCCTCGCCGGGCTGGACGGGGACGGGTTCGAGCCCGGTCAGGGCGACTGCGACGACCTGAGGGCGGAGGTCCATCCCGGCGCCACGGAGGTGTGCGACGGGCTCGACAACGACTGCGACGGGGACGTGCCGACCACGGAGGTCGACGAGGACGACGACGGCTGGCGGCTCTGCGCCGGCGACTGCGATGACCTCGACCCGGCGATCCACCCCCACGCCGACGAGGGCTGCGACGGCGTGGACACCGACTGCAGCGGTACCCCGGCGCCGAGCGAGCTGGACGGCGACGCCGACGGGCAGGCCCCCTGCGCCGGCGACTGCGACGACGGCGACCGGGCGGTTCAGCTGGGCACGCTCGAGCAATGCGACGGCGCCGACAACGACTGTGACGCGGTCGTCGACGAGGGGTGCGAAGCGGGGGACGACGACGACTCGGCGGCGGGAGGTGGCGGCTGCACGCAGCGGGGCTGTGGATGGTCGGTTTCCGCGTCGTCCGGCGTGCTGCTACCTTTCGTCGCGCCCGCGTTCGTCCGACGACGACGGCGCCGGCGGAGCAGGAGCCCCACCCCCGCCCGATGAGCAAGCGGTTCGCCTTGGGCGTCGCCATCTCGGCCGTGCTGCTGGTCGCCCTCTTCATGTTCTACAAGGAGAACGTGAGCTTCGAGGCGCTGGCCGCGTCGTTCGCCCGCGCGTCCCTGCCGCTGGTCGTGGTGGTGTTCGTCATGCACCTGCTGGTGCTGTCGCTCAAGGCGGTGCGGTGGAGCGTGGTGCTCGGCGCGATCCCCCACGAGCACGGGCTCCCCCGGGAGCGCATCGACGAGGACCCCGCCGCCCGCTGGCTGACCTTCGACGCCCTGTTCCTGGGCTACTTCGGCAACTACGTGCTGCCCGCCAAGCTCGGCGAGCTGGGCCGCTCCCTGCTGTACTCGCGGCGGGCGACGGTGCCGTTCCCGTCGGTGCTGGCGACGATCGTGTTCGAGCGCTTCCTCGACGCGCTGACCCTCGTCGTCTTCTTCTACGTCACCCTCGTGTTCCTGCCCGAGAGCCTGCCCGAATGGGTCGGCACCGGCGCCCAGGCGGTGGGCGTGGCGTCCGTCGCGGGGTTCGCGGTGCTCTTCGCGCTCTGGCGCAAGCTGCCCCGCAGCGCGGCCGACGCCGACGCCGACGGGCTCGCCGGTCGCCTGGCGGGCATCGCCGCCCGGTTCCGCGAAGGGCTGGGGGTGATGCAGCAGAAGCTGGTCGCGGCGCGCGCGGCGGGCTGGACCGTGGCCATCTGGGCGATCGAGTGCTGGTCGATCTGGGTGCTCATCCGGGCCTTCGGGTTCGAGACGCCCGGGCTGTGGACCGCCGCGGTGATGCAGACGGTGATCAGCTCCTTCGCGATCGCCGCCCCCTCGGCGCCAGCGGGGCTGGGCATTCACCAGTGGGTTTCGATCCTCATCCTGTCCGAGGTGTTCGGCGTGGCCGAGAACGACGCCCTCGCGATCAGCCTCCTCGCCACCGGCGCGGTCATCTTCTGGACCGTACCGCTGGGCCTGTTCGGCCTCTTCCGGCAGGGGGCCTCGATGGCGGAACTCCAAGGCGACCTGAAGTCCATCTCTGCCCCCGATCCCTGAGATCGCCGCTGCGGCGCTGCTGCAGTGCTGCATCCGCGCAGCACCCGGAGCCGCGGGCGAGGCCTCCGCAGGGCCGATGTGCCACGTTTCGCCGTTGGCTCGGCTGGCACACGACTTGCGTGCCCTCGGCCCGTGATTCACACACCTCCAGGAGGCCACCCGATGAGACATTCGAATTGGAAGTGGGTCCTCTGCATGATGGCGATGCTCACCTGGGCGGTCGCATGCGAAGGACCCGAAGGACCCGCAGGACCCGAAGGACCCGCAGGACCCGCAGGGGCCGCGGGCGAGGACGGCGAGGACGGCGACAACGGCGCGGACGGCGCGGACGGCGCGGACGGACAGGACGGACAGGACGGACAGGACTTCGAGCTGCTCGGCTACGTAGGCATGGACGCCTGCGCCGAGTGCCACGAGTCCGAGTTCGAGAAGGTCGTTCGTTCGGGCCACCCGTACAAGCTGACCAAGACGGACGGCGTCGAGCCCGATCCGCGTCCGGAGTTCCCCGGCGAGTTCCCGGCCAACCCGCCCGACGGGCTGACGTGGGCTGACGTCTCCTACACGATCGGCGGCGCGGCCTGGAAGGTCCGCTTCATCGACTGGGACGGCTACGTCTACACCGCAGGGGCGTCCGAGCCCTACGTCGCGACCCAGTACAACATCGCCGACGGCTCGTGGAGCAACTACCACGCCGGTGAGGACTGGGGCACGAAGCCCTACAGCTGCGGCCATTGCCATACCACCGGGTACTCGACCGAGGGCAACCAGGACGACATGCCCGGCATGGTCGGCACCTGGGCGGAGCCCGGCATCACCTGCGAGGAGTGCCACGGCCCCGGCGGCAACCACATCGAGGACCCGTACCTGGTCGACATGCGCGTCGATCGTGACGCGGCGGCTTGCGGCGATTGCCACATCCGCGGCGACGTCTCCTCGATCCCGGCCAAGAATGGCTTCACGCGCCATCACGAGCAGTGGAACGAGATGGCGGCCTCCAAGCACCGCTCGCTCGACTGCGTCGACTGCCACGACCCCCACGCCAGCGCGGTCTACAGCGACAACACGTGGAACCCGAACCAGGGCATCATCAGCTCCTGCGAGGACTGCCACTACCAGCAGGCGGCGACGCAGAACACGACGCTGATGGGCAGCCTGGACTGCGCCGACTGCCACATGCCGCCGATGGCCAAGAGCGCCCTGGGCAACCTGGCCGGTTTCAGCGGTGATGTCGCAGGTCACCTCTGGGCGATCAACACCGACATCAATGCGCCGCAGTTCTACGACGACGACGGCAAGACCAGCCCCTACATCACGCTGGACTACGCCTGCCGTCATTGCCACTCGGACGCTGGCTTCGCGACCGAGAAGACCGACGAGGAGTTGACCGACTCCGCCGTCGGCTACCACACCCCGGCGGACTAGGCCCACCTCCACCCGGAGCCTGCGCACCGGCTCCGGGGGGCCCCGCGCGGGGGGGGGCCCCCCGCCCCCCCCCCCCCCGCCCCCCGCCCCCCGGGGGGGGGGGGCCCCGGGGGGGGGGGCCACCCCCCCCCCCCGCTCCTCCCCGCTCCCAGGAATCAGCTCCGCAACGCGTACTTGCGCATCAGGCGCTGCAGCGTCGTGCGATGCACTCCCAGCGCGCGCGCCGCGTGGGTGACGTTGCCATCGTGGGTAGCGAGCACCTGGGCGACGTGTTGCGCCTCGAAGCCCGCCACCGCCGAGTCACGCAGACCCCCGCCGGGAGCGGGCCGCAGCGACCTCCCCCCGAGCACCCGGCTCCGGGCGACGTCCTCGGCCGTGACCACCTTGCCGCGAGCGCGGGCCACGACGCGCTGCACGGCGTTGCGCAGCTCGCGTACGTTGCCGGGCCAGCCGTACCCCTGGAGCAGTCCGAGGGCGCCGTCGGAGAATCCGATCGGGGTCCCGTTGACGCGCACGGTCTCCAGGAACCGCTCCGCCAGGAGGGGGATGTCCTCACGGCGGTCACGCAGCGGCGGCACCTCCACCTCGAGGGCGGTCAGCCGATAGAACATGTCCTCGCGGAAGTTGCCCGCCTCCACCTCGGCCCGCAGGTCCTTGTTGGTCGCGCAGATCACCCGCACGTCGACCGGCCGGGCGACGGTGTCGCCGATGCGCCGGGCGGTGCCGGTGTCGATCGCGCGCAGCAGCTTCGCCTGGGAGGCGGCGCTGAGGTCGCCCACCTCGTCCAGGAACAGCGTGCCCCCGAACGCCTGCTCCATGAGGCCGGCGTGGTTGGCGACCGCGCCCGTGAAGGCGCCCTTGACGTGCCCGAACAGCTCCGACTCGAAGAGGGCGTCGGGGATCGCGGCGCAGTTGATGGCGACGAAGCTGCGATGGCTGCGCGGGGAGAGTCGGTGGATCGCCTGGGCCGCGAGCTCCTTGCCCGACCCGGTCTCGCCCGCGACGAGCACGTGGGCGTCGAACTCGGCGACGCGACGGATGTGCGTGAGCATCTCCCGCAACGCGAGGGAGCTGCCGAGGATCTCGGGGGCGCCGGCCTCCAGCGGCCGCACCCCCTTGAGGAGGGCCGCCCGGTCCGCGGCGTGACCTGCGGCGAGGGCGCGATCGACCGCCTCGGTCAGCTGGTCGATCGTGAACGGCTTGATCAGGTAGTCGACGACGCCTTGCTTGAGGGCGTCGACCGCAGACTCGACGCTGGGGAAGGCGGTGATCACGATCACCGGCACGTCGGGGGCCGCCTGGTTGGCCACCTCGACGACCCGCTCTCCTCCCGCGCCGGGCATCCGCAGGTCCGTGATCACCAGGTCGAAGATCTTCCGGAGCAGCAGCGGCTCAGCCTCCTCCGCGGAGCCGACCTCCGTGACCTCGTGGCCGACGAACCGGAGCGCCTGGGCGCAGCTCTCGCGCATCCCCTCATCGTCCTCGACGAGGAGGAGCGATCTGGCTTCGGTCATGTCATCTCTCCGGTCTGTGGCACCACCACCGTGAACGTCGTTCCTCGACCCGCCTCGGTCTCGACGACGAGCTGACCATCGTGGGCCTTGATCACCTGGTCGCAGATCGCCAGGCCCAATCCGCTCCCCTTCGGCTTCGTCGTGAAGAACGGCTCGGTCGCCCGCTCGGCGGTCGCCTCCGGCATCCCGGGCCCGTGGTCGGCCACCGACAGCACGAGCGCCTCGTCGTCCACGCGCATCGAGATGGTCACGACCTCCCCTCGTGGAGAGGCCTCGATCGCGTTGCTCACGAGGTTCATCACCACCTGCATCAGTCCCTGCTCGTCGCACCAGACGAGGTCCATGTCGTCGGCGACCGTGGCCTGCACCGTGACCCCCGCCTTGCGGGCCCGCTCCTCCAGTAGCTCGACGGTCTCCGCGACGAGCGCCGGGATGTCGACGAAGCGCTGGGCCACCCGCGACGGACGGTTCGACCAACGGGCGATCTGGAGGAACCGCTGGACCATCATGGTGGCACGTCGGGCGGCCACCCACAGCCGCCTCACCTCGCGGTGGGAGTTCTCCGGGAGCTGGCCGGCGTCCACCCGCCGCGCCAGCAGCTCGGCGTTGAGCACGACCACCCCCAGCGGGTTGTTGACGTCGTGGGCGATGGTCGCGGACAGCTCGCCCAGCTGGGCGAGGCGCCGGGCCGCCTCGAGCTGCTGCTCGCGCTCCTCCAGGCTGCCGATGACCTCGCCGAACGCGTGGGCGATCTCCGATGTCTCCGAGACCGCCGCCAGCTCCGGCAGGGTCGGGGCCCCGGCGCCGCCGACCACCGCCTGGCTCAGCGCCTCGATGGGTCGGCTCAGGTAGCTGGCCAACACGAAGACCAGGGCGAGCCCCACCAGGCCGGTGCCGATGAGCACCGGCAGCATGCTCATCGCCAGGTCCCGGGCCGGCTGCACGCTGTAGCCGACCCGCAGCACGAACCCGGAGCGCAGCGTGCGGTAGTCATCGATCAGCTCGCCGTCGACGCTGACCCGGGTCGGCTCGGGCGAGCGTGGAGGGGAGCGGTCGAGCTCGACGAGCGAGCGGGGCGCGCCGCCGGCGAAGGAGCTCCAGCGGAGGTCCCCGCTGGGCTCCAGGACGAGCAGGTAGCGCAGCGCCGGCTGGGCGTCGGCGTGTCGTCGGTACCGCCGCTCCACGCCCTCGAGGTCCCCCTTGACGGACAGCGGGGCGACCTCCGCGGCGAGCACCCGGGTCGCCTGCAGGTCCCGGTCCCGCTGGAATCGCTCCGCGCGGCCCGAGAACGCCAGGAGCAGGCACGCGAGCACGAAGCAGCTCCAGGGGACGAGCAGGGCGAGGAGCTGGCCGGCCAGCCGGGTGCGAAACCGCGGGATCCTCACCCCGCCTCCCCGAAGTGACGAAGCAGCGGCGTGATCAGCTCCTCGGTCGACCGGTACATCTCGGGCGACGGCTCGTCGAAGGAGCGGAGCCCGAGCCCTCGCAGGATCTCGCGGCCCTCGTCGGAGTCGTCCAGGGCCAGCAGGGCGCTCCGCAGGCCGTCGCGGATCTCCGGATCCAGCGACCTCGGCACCACCACCGGCTGGATCGCGAGCGCCGCCGAGCGGTGCACGATCCGCAGCTCGCCCGTCACCTCGGAGTCGTGCCGCACCTCCCAGTCCCACACGAGGCTGTCGACCGCCGCGCCGTCGACGAGGCCGTCCGCCACCGCGTGGAGCGAGCCGTCGTGGCTGTAGGTGTGGATCGCCCTCCCGAGGACCTCGCCCGGATCGTGGCCGCGCTTCAGCGCGAGGGCGAGGGGGTAGAGGTGGCCGCTCAGGGAGAGCGGATCGGTGAACGCCATGCGGCCGGCCGCCACGTCGTCGAACGTCTTGAAGTCGGAGTCCCGCCGCACGATGGTCAAGGACCAGTAGTTCGGGCCATGGGGGGGGACCGGGATGACCAGCGGCTCCACATCCAGGCCGTCGGCCACGCCGCGGAGGTAGGCCCCCGTGCAGACGAGGGCGATGTCCACGCTGCCCTGCTCGAGCAGCCCGTTGATCTCGCCGTAGGTGCGGCGCTGCACGAGCCGGACGGGGCGGTCCACGCGCTCTCCCAGCCAGCCTCCGAGGCTGCGGTAGGACTCCGCGGTGCCCTCGGGCGAGAGCACGGAGGCCACTGCGAACCGCAGCGCCTCGTGTTCCGCGCGCGGGTTGATCCGATCGGACGACTGGGAGTCGATCAGGACGACCGGGCGTTCGGGCAGGAGCAGCACGACCCCTGCGACCGACGCCAGGATCAGCCCGAGGAACAAGAAGCCCAGCGCGCCGCACCCGCGGCCGCCTGCCCCGACCGTTGGCCCTGGGGGGGTGTCCGCCATGTGCCGAGGCTAGCGCATCGGCGGTACCGCACTCTGACCGATGCCGAGTCGGCGGGCGGGCCGAGCGGAGGCCGGCCGTGGTAGGAATCCGGAATGAAGATCAACGTCTCCGAGCCGCTGCCCTTGTCCGTCGACGAGGTGTTCCACCTCCTGCGGGACGACATGCCCTCGCTGGTCCCGTTCCTGTTCGACATCGAACGGATCCAGGTGACGGACCGGCGGGAAGAGGACGAGCGGGTGCACATCGTCAACCTCTGGTTCGGCGACATGAGCAAGGTGCCGGGGGCGATCCGCAAGTTCGTGAAGCAGGACCTGTTCAGCTGGAAGGACCACGCGACGTGGACGACGTCCACGACGGCCGCGACCTGGCGCCTGGAGCCGCGCGTCGGCGCCAAGGCGTTCGAGTGCTCCGGCACCACGCGCATCCACGCCGAAGGCGAGCAGACGATGTTGTCGATGGACATCGACCTGCTGATCCACCCCGAGAACGTGCCGGGGGTGCCGAAGTTCCTCGCGCGCAAGTTCCGCCCCCAGATCGAGGCGGCGATCGAGAAGCAGATCACCCCCAACATGAAGAACCTGGCGGTCTCCATCCGACGCTACGCCGCGTCCAAGGCCAGCTGATCGAAACGTTGTCGCTACGCAACACGTAGCGTCCGATACGACAGATCGGGTTGCTCCTCAGCAACGAAAAAAGGTGTTGTATCGCCGGATCAGCGTGCACCTGTAGCGTTCCCGGGATCATTCGAAAGAAAAATCCCGATCCGGCACGGCGCTTGCCTTGTTCCCCGGCCCCCACCACGGCACGGAGGGCTACATGCATCGCCACATCTTCTCGATTTCACTCGTATTTCTGGTCGCCTGCAGCGGCTGGGATGCGTCTCTTTCCGACACCACGGTCTCGATGGACGAGACCTCTGACCGCGACGCGCCGCAGCCCGGCGCCGACGACGAGCCCGACCGCGCAGAGATGAAGGCCGAATGGGGCCCGCGCGACGATCCGAGCCTGTTCGACGACGACCTCGAGTACCGCGTCGCGGAGCTGCCCCAGTCGGCGACCCTCGACGTCTCCCCGTGGGCGGCGAGCTACTGGCCGATCTACGAGGACAGCATCAACTACCGCTGGGACGGCGCCGACAGCGACTCGGCCGCGGCGAAGTACGGCCTGGCGTTCGGCGTCGACGACGTCGAGGACAAGGTCTCCGCCAGCAACGGCGTCGACCGCTACTCCAGCCGCACCGAGTGCACCACCAACGACCAGTGCAACTCGGACATCGGCGAGGCCTGCGCGAAGCGGACCGGCGAGGAGAGCGGCCGCTGCATCCCCACCTGGTGGGGTCTGTGCCACGCGTGGGCGCCCGCGGCGATCCTGACGGCGGAGCCGGAGCACCCGGTGACCCGCAACGACGTCGAGTTCAAGGTCAACGACATCAAGGCGCTGGTGACGCTGTCCTACAACGAGACCAACGTCCGCTTCGTGTCCCTGCGCTGCAACACCGACGACGACGACATCGAGTACGACGGCTACAACCGGCCGACCGGCAGCGACGTCGAGTGCCGTGACACCAACCCGGGCACCTACCACGTGCTGCTGACCAACTACCTCGGCCTCAAGGGGCAGAGCTTCGTCGAGGACCGCACGTTCGACGACGAGGTCTGGAACCAGCCGCTGCGCGCCTACCGCATCACCAAGATGGACCAGATCACCGCCGCCGAGGCGAACGAGCTGGTCGGCGTGCAGCCGGACGGCGCCGAGATCACGACGCACGACGCCGAGGCGACGGTCGCCGCGGGCGCTTGGCACCACATCGACCCCTACAGCGTGACCCCCGGCCAGGAGGTCACCGTGGCGATGACGGGCAGCGCGGACGCCGACCTGTACGTCAAGTTCGACGGGCAGCCGACGGCCGAGTCCTACGACTGCCGGCCCTACGACAACGGCTCGGACGAGACCTGCTCCCTGACCGCGCCCGCGGGTGCGGCCAAGGTGTACGTGTCGATCAACGGCTACCAGGGCGAGGCGATCGTCGACATCAAGACGACGCTGCGCACCCTGGCCGACGGGGCCGAGGTGAGCACGGAGACCTTCAGCGGCTCGGTCGCCGCGGGCGCGTGGCACCACCAGGGCGCGGTCGACGTGACCGGCGCCGACTCCGTCCGCGTGGTGATGACCGGCACCAGCGACGCCGACCTCCACGTCCGCTTCGGTCACCAGCCGACGGGCGCCGCGTACGACTGCCGCCCCTACCTGGCGGGCAGCGACGAGCAGTGCCAGCTGGACGTCCCGAGCAGCGCGACGCAGCTGTTCATCTCCGCCCTGGGCTACAGCGGCACGTCCAACTTCGACGTGATGGTGACCGTCTCCCGCGGCGGCAACGGCATCCCGAGCGACTACCAGTTCAACCCGAGCTCCGGCCTGGCGCTGTACGAGACGCACCTCGAGGTGGACTACATCACCGAGAGCTCGGCGAGCACCGACGGCAACCTGGGCGACAACATCGACACGTACACGCGGACCGACCGCTACACCTACGTCCTCGAGGTCGACTCCGACGGCAAGATCGTCGGCGGCGAGTGGACCGGCGACAGCAAGACGAACCACCCCGACTTCCTGTGGCTGCCCATCGAGCGCGACGACAGCCAGCGCATGGCCGGCGGCGCCATCCAGTGGCACCTCGTCAAGGAGCTGCTCGACGCCTCGATCGCGTCGGACGACGGCGGCGACGACGGCGGTGACGACGGCGGCAGCCCGGTGCTCGAGACCGTCGACAACAACGGCACGCTGGCCCAGGGCGAGTGGATGCACTTCGGTCCGTTCGAGGCGGCCGCCGGCACCGTCGGCGTCGAGATGACGGGCACCGGCGACGCCGACCTGTACGTCCGCAAGGGCGCCCAGCCGACGAGCAGCGACTACGACTGCCGCCCCTACCGCAACGGCTCGGTCGAGAGCTGCAGCGCCGAGGGCCCGGGCGACTTCTACGTGTCCGTGCGCGGCTACTCGGCGGCGACGTTCGACCTGACGGTCAGCTTCTACGTCTCCGGCGGCGGCGACGTGGACCCCGACCCCGACCCCGACCCCGACCCCGAGGTCGAGCACCTGAACGAGAGCGGCAACGTCGCCCAGGGCGAGATGAAGCTCTTCACGGTGCCCGTCTCCGCCGGCAAGCCCATCGTGGTCCGCACCCAGGCCGCCAACGACGTCGACCTGTACGTCCGCTTCGGCGCGGCGCCCACGACGAGCACCTACGACAAGCGCGGCTACACCGCGTCGGGCAACGAGACCATCGAGTTCGTGCCGACGAGCGACGGCGTGCTCCACGTCGGCGTGCACGGGTACGCGGCCAGCGCCTTCACGCTGATGACCGCCGACAACTAAACGGCCCCTCACAATACTGAGGCCCTCCGCGCGGGTCTCGAGACCCGATTCCTGCGTCCCTCATCGGTCACGGGGGGCAAGCCCCGCTCCCTCTTCGGTCCTTGACCTCGGCCCTCCATCCTCCCCGCTCCCGGGGCCTCATGATCATGGGGGGCCGCTAGACGCGGTCACACCTCGACCAGCACCTCGTCCATCGGCTTCTTGCTGATGTCCGGCACCCGGCAGCCCTCTGCCGGGTAGCCGACGGGGATGAGCAGGAAGGCCCGCTCGGTCTTCGGGCGGTCGAGGATCTTCCCGAGGAAGCCCATCGGCGACGGAGTGTGGGTCAGGGTCGCGAGGCCCGCGTCGTTGAGGGCGGCCAGGAGCACGCCGGTGGCGATGCCCACCGACTCGGGCACGTAGTAGTGCTGGTCCTCCTCGGGGGACCGCTTCTGGGCGAACACGACGACCAGCGCCGGCACCGACTCCAGGTACGGCTTGCTCGCGTCGGTGCCGAAGGGCTCCAGGTCCTTCAGCCAGCGATCCCCCGCGCGGCCACCGTAGAACGCGCGCTCCTCCTGCTCGGCCCCTTCCCGGATCTGGCGCTTGACCGCCGGGTCCGTCACCAGGACGAAGGTCCACGGCTGCTTGTTGGCCCCCGAGGGCGCCGACGCGGCCGCGGCGATGCAGTCGCGCACCACGTCCAGCGGGATCGGCTCGTCGCTGAAGGCGCGCACCGAGCGGCGGCGCTTCACCCGGGCGAGGAACGCCTCGCTCCGGCGCTTCATCGCGTCGGCGTCCAGCCGCTCGAACGCCAACGGGATCGTCGGCGCGTCGCTGTCGCTCACTCGGAGTCCGCCTGACGCACCAGGAACGGCCCGAGGATCAGGAAGTCGAGCCCCGACATCACGAAGGCACGCACGGCGTCGCGGGGCGACCGCACGATCGGCTCCTCGTGCATGTTGAACGAGGTGTTGATCACGCTCGGGATGCCGGTCTTGTCGTGGAACGCGGCGACGATGTCGTAGTAGTCCGGGTTGTCCTCGCGCCGGATGAGCTGAGGCCGCGCGGTGCCGTCGCAATGCACGACGCCGGGGCTGTTCTCCTTCATCTCGTCCGTGCAGTCGAAGCACACCGTCATGAACCGGGCGGCGTGCTCCGCCCCGTCCAGGCCGACGTAGCAGCGCTCCCGCTCCTCCCAGAGCGTCACCGGCGCGAACGGCATGAACTCGGTCCGGTTCAGCTTCTGGTTCAGCCAGTCGTTCACGCTGGGGTCGTCCGGCCGGAACATCACCGTCCGGTTGCCGAGCGCGCGCGGCCCCCACTCCATGCGACCCGCGACCCGGGCGACGACCTTGCCATCGACGAGCGCGTCCGCCACCTGGTCGGCCAGGTCGTCCGGTCGCGTGTACGGCAGACCGGCCAGGTCCAGCGACCGCTCGTACTCGGCGTCGGAGTAGTCGCGGCCCGTGTAGACGTTGGAGAGCACGTGCGGGGTCACCGCCGACAGCGCCAGCGCGGCGCCCGCGGCGAGCCCCCCGTCCCCCATGTTCGGGTAGACGAACAGCGTGTCGACGCAGTCCAGCTCGTGCACTCGCTGGTTGAGCTTCACGTTGGCGACCACGCCGCCGGCGAGGGCCACGTTGCGACGCCCGGTCTTGCGGCACCAGTGCCCGACGAACGCGCAGATCTGGTGCTCGAGGTTGCGCTGCAGCGCGGCGGCGATCTGCTCGCGGCTGTAGTTCTCGAGCACCCGGTGGAACCTGTCGTCCCGCTTCTGGCGGCGGGCGTAGTTGACCAGGCTGAAGCCGCCGGTCTTCTCCCGGAAGTGGAACTGCTTGCGGAAGTGGGCGAGCAGCTCGTCCGGCGGCTCGGCGTAGGCGGCCAGGCCGGTGATCTTCCCCTCGTGGCGGTTGGCCCGGAAGCCGAGCCACTCGGTGATGCGCGAGTAGTACGTGTTGATCGCCGCGAAGCCGCTCTGGCGGTAGACGAGCTTGAGGTCGCCCTCGGCCCCCAGCGACACCGTCACCGACGTGCCGTCGCCCATGGCGTCGATGGTGAAGACGATGGAGTCCAGGTGCGGCTGGCTGCGGTACGCCGAGTAGGCGTGGGCCGAGTGGTGGTCCAGCGTCACCACCGGCGCGCCGATGCCGCGCTGGCGCAGCTTGTGGTGGAGCAGCCGGCGGCTCAGGTCCGCCTCCACGGGCCACAGCCCCGTCTCCTTGATCGCGACCTGGTAGCAGATGTAGGCGTTCAGCAGCGGGCTGAACTGCGACGCGGTGCGCTTCGTGGAGTGGTGCAGGTTGGACAGTCGCCGCAGCGCCGTGGCCGGCGTGAAGTGACTGCCGAAGGCGACCCGGTCCACTTCGCGGGGGGTGATGCCGCCGATGTGCAGCACCTCGTCGATCGCGTCCCAGGGGAACGCGCCGCTGTTCTTGACCCGGTCGATGCGCTCCTGGCCGACCGCCGCGACGAGCTCGCCGTCAATGCACAGCGCCGCCCCGGAGTCGTGGTTGTCGTTGATGCCAAGTACGATCACGGTTCGGAAGTGTAGACGGCAGATCGTCGATCGCGCGCGCCCCCCGGTATGATCGCCTCGCTTGCAACCGCCCCCCGAGCCCCCGTCGGACCCCCCTGCGGAGCAACCGCCGGAGCCATCTCCGGAGCCGCCCCGCCCCCGGGACGCCGTCGAACGCACCCACCGTGTCCCCCCTGCGCGGCGTGGACGGGCCGATTATCTGCGCCTGGATCTCGCGGAAGCTCGGGTGCCTGCCTCACCCCGGGTCGTGGAGGCGCTGCAGGGCCTGACCGCTGAGGACATCGCCCGCTACCCCGATCCCTGGCCGCTCCGCGACGTGCTCGGGGCGGAGCACCAGGTGCCGACCGAGCGGGTCACCATCACCGCCGGAGCGGACGAGGGCATCCGCTGGACGTTCAACGCCTACCTCGAGCCCGGGGCGCGGGTCGTCATCCCCCGGCCGACGTTCGGAGCGTTCCTGGCCGCGTCCGAGGCCGCCGGCGCGTTCGTCGAGCGGGTCGACCATCGGGACGAGGACCTGGAGCTGCCGGTCGAGGCGTTCGAGCGGGCGCTCTCGCCCCGCACGCCACGGCTCGCCTGCATCGCCAACCCGAACGCGCCCACCGGCACCGCGCTGACCCGGGACGAGATCCGGCGGCTCGCCGACACCTCGCCGACGACCCTGTTCCTCGTGATGGAGACGTTCGCGACGTTCCACGGCCACTCGCTCCTGGACGACGGGGCGGCCACGGGCCTGCCGCCCAACCTCCTGGTGCTCCGCTCGATGTCCAAGGACTACGGTCTCGCGGGCATGCGGGTCGGATACCTCGTGGGCCACCCCGAGGTGATCGCGTCGATCGACGCGGCCCGGCCGGCCTACACCGTCTCGGCGGCGTCCCTCGCCGCGGCGCTCGCCGCGCTGCGGGATCGACCGGCGATGCTGGAGCGGGTCGCCCGGGTCAAGGAGTCGCTGGCCGACCTGGCGCACAAGCTGGCGGAGCGGGGCGTCGAGTCGCGGCCGACGCGGTGCAGCTTCCTGCTCGTGCGGCTCTCGTCCCCGATCCAGCCGTGGGCCGCCGCGTTCGCGGCCCAGGGCATCCTGGTCGGCACGGCCGGGCACGCCGGTCCCATGGCCGACTTCGTCCGCGTCACCGTCAACGACGCCGCCGAGGCGCAGCGCTTCCTGGACGTCCTCGACCTCATCCTGCGCATGGGGGTCGCCGGCGCGACCCACGTCCGCGGGGTGCCGGGTCGCTGGGACGACGTCGACCACGAGGGGATGGCGTAACCAGCGGGCGGTTCAGCGGCGGCGGCGGCGCCCGACCGCCATCGAAGCCAGCAGCATCAGCGGCAACGCCGCCCGGTCCACCGTCACCGGGGCGCCCGCGCAGGCGCAGCCGGCGCCACACGTCGCGATCTCGACGGTCTCGGGCGCGCTCAACCGGTGCCCGGAGCTCGACACCACCCCCTCGAACAGCCACACGCCGCAGACGTCGGGCGTGAACGTGAGCGCGCGGTCCCACCGCTGCTCCCCCTCGACCGCCGTGAAGGCCGACTCCGGCGGCGCGTCGAGCAGGGTCCACGAGACGCCCCGCAGCGCGGACCCGTCGGCGTCCGCCTCGATCGTCAGGGGCTCGTCCAGCCGGGCGCGGCCGTCGACCGTCAGCACGGCCTCGGGGGGGGCGCTGCGGCTGTCCGGCTCCAGGCCGTGGAGGTCGAGCGCCCGGAGCAGCGGGACGGCGTACCGGGCGTCGTTGGCGTCCTCGTCGTAGGCGAGCATGCCTTCGACGAGCCCCTCGAAGCCGGGGTCGCCGCTGCTCAGGTAGAAGCGCGACGACAGCACGATCGAGTCGGCCGGCGCCCCCACCACCTGCCGCAGCGACCAGCCCATCGAGCTGACGATGCGGCCGTTCTCGTGCACGTCGGCGCCGTCCACGAAGTCGTCGGGGAAGACGCGCACCTCGTCGACCGGGCGGTGGCTGTCCGGGTGGAAGGCGACCACCCACTCCAACACGTCGACGTCGCCGGTGTAGACGACCGCGCCGTAGTCCGCGAGGCCCTCGTGCAGCGCGTCGAACTCGGGCTCGATCCCCCGCAGGTCAGCGTCGAGGAACGGGGTCGCCTCGCCCGTGATCGCGTGTCCCTGCTCGTGGGCCCAGACCTCCGCCGCGTGGGCGAAGTTGTTGTAGTCGTAGCCGGGGTAGTTGCCGTCGCCGAAGAAGTAGACGTGCTCCCACCCGTCGGTCCGCTCGACCGACGCGTGACCGGCCCGGACCGCCATGGTCGGCTCGTCCTCGAACGTCTCGGTCGTGATGTTGACGATGGCGAGCTCGGGCTCGTCCAGCCCGTCGAACCAGTCGGCGCCGCCCGCGTCGGCCTGGAACCGCTCGTGGTTCTGCAGGTGATAGAAGCCCATCGCGATGGAGAATCGCCAGTCGTCGCGGTCCCAGTGCCACTCCGAGTCGGCCGAGTACTGCAGCTGCTCGTCCTGCATCCCCATGTTGCTGGCGTCGTAGACCGTGCGATCCTCGGACACCAGCCAGCCTTCGTACTGCAGCTCGTCGACGTCCCGGATCACCAGGTCGCCGTGCATGGGGCTGCTGTCGAACACCTGGACGGTGCCTTCCCAGGTGTCCCAACGGATGGGGTCGATGTCGCGCAGGACCACGACCGGATGGGTCCCCGAGACGTGCACCCGGCGGGGCAGGCCGTCACGGGTGAGCAGGTTGACGGCTTCGATCGGCACGTAGCCGTCGCCGCCGGGCACGAGCAGCGGCGACGAGGAGGTCGCCGACGAACCCGGGTGCAGCGCCAGCGCGGCGGCGACCGCCTCGTCGGGACGGACGGTGCGCTCCGGCACCTCGCCCAGGTCTTCGACGTCCGAGAGGACGCGCACCACGTCGCCGTCCCGCTCGAAGATCAACAGGTCCTGGCCGAGCACCCGGACGCCGTCGTGCAGCCGGGGATGGGCGACCCGGCTGAGCGCGACGAAGTCGGCCCGCTCCGCGGGACCGAACCAGGCCTGCGGAGCGTGCACCCGCTGCAGGTGCTCCGGGGCGACCTGGGCCGACGCCGTCCCGGGCGCGCTCAGAGCGGCGACCGCGACCACGATGACGACCGGACTCCCCCTCATGCCGTTGCTCCTCCCTCCACCGTCATCGGATGGGCGGCGCCGTTCGTGAGCAGGGCGCGGTAGACGCGGTAGTTGAGGAAGCACATCAGCGGCAGGGTCAGCGCGCCCAGCAGCGGCACCGGCTGCAGGCAGATCAAGACGATGTTCAGCAGGCGCGTGCCCCACCGCGCGGCGCACCCGACGGTCACGGGCATGTAGCGCCGCAGCGGCGAGACGAGGATCAGCCGGAAGCCGATCACGCCGGGGATGATGCCGACCAGCGGCACCAGGCCGCAGACGAACGACCAGCCGAGGGCGCGAGGGAGCTTGCGATCGAGGCCCGCGAGCCAGGCGTCCCAGTCGGCCGGCGTCGCGAACGCCGGGGCGCCGCACACCCCGCAGGCCTGCTCCGGGGAACGCGACCCGAGCCGCTCGGCGCAGGCGGAGCAGCGCCCCCGGGTGACCAGGTCGAGCCGGTGGGCGTCGGGGGCGGGGGCCTTCTTCGAGCGGGCCTGCCCGAACAGGCCGACCGCCCGGACCTCGGCGCGCGGCTCCCCGCAGCCGCCGCAGGCGGGGGCGGTGGGGTGGACCAGGGCGTCACAGCTCGGGCAGGGCTCCCGGGTCCGGTCGTCCAACCAGCGGACCGCCGCCTGCATCAGGAACATGCCGACGAGGGCCGACGCGAAGACGAAGACGGCGAGGATCGGCAGGACCACCGCCAGGAGCAGCCCGCCCGCGACGAAGAGGTCCTCGAGCCAGACGAAGAGCTTCTGGACCCCCAGGTCGTCGTCGAGGTCGACGTCGTGCAGCGAGCGCAGCACTCGCGCTCGGGCCGACGCCATGAAGAAGACCAGCCCGGCGGGCACGAACGCCCACAGGGCGACGGGGTGGAAGCCGGACAGGGCCGGCTGCAGCGTGGAGACGTCGGCGTCCAGGAGGCCGTAGGTGGTGATGAAGGCGAAGCCCGACTTCAGGAGCGGGTCGATCTCGTTCATCAGCGCCCGGGCGTCGGGGTCCCGCGTCGCCGCGAACTCCAGGGCCGCCATCAGGCCGAGGGCGACGAGCGTCACGTCGTGCGTGAACCAGGCCGGCGCGGCGCTGAGCAGCTTGGCGACGTCCGCGTCGACCAGGGGCGCCAACTCGGGCGCGAACCGGCAGGCCAGCGCGATGAAGAAGGTGGCCAGGAACGCCCGCGCCGCGAAGAACGGGGTCGTGGTCAGCGAGTGGATCAGCCAGGTCGCGCCCATGAACCCCTCTACGGGCCGCGAGGCGACCCTATTTCCCGGCCGTCAGCCCCCGAGACGCCCAGCCGCCTCGTTGAACTCCTCCGCGACCTTGCGGTCGGACTGGTCCAGCGCCTTGTCCCGCAGGATCGGCCCGACGGTCCGGTCCCCGATCTTCACCAGCGCCCGCGCCGCGTGGCGCTGGACGTGGGAGTACGAGTCGTCGAGCGCCGCCACCAGGGCGTCGCGATCCGCCTTCGTCGGCGCCTCCTCGATCATCTCGACGATCGCGAGCCGGACCTTCTCGTTCGGGTCCTCGAGCATGATCCGGTGGATGGTCGGCCGGTGCTCCGGCCCCCCGAGCCGCACGAGCCCCTCCAGGGCGGCCTTTCGAACGCCGTCGTCGGGATCGTTGACCGCCGCGCGGGCGAGCGAGTCGGTGGCGTTGGTCCACCCCTTCTTCTTGAGGATGACGGCCGCCTTGCGGCGCAGCCCCTCGTCGGGATCCTCTTCGAGCACCCGGCCGAGCACGGGCCCGGAGCGCTCGGTGCCGTGGTCTTCGATGATGTCGAGCGCGTACTTCCGGTTGCCGTCGTCGTGGTCGAGCAGCACCGCGGTCTCGGCCGCCGGCACCAGCTTGTCGCTGCCGATGTCCTTGAGGGCCTCCAGGCACGCCCGACGGACGCGCTCGCTGGCGTCGTCGGTGGCGAGCCGCACGAGCTGCTCCTCCGCCTGCACGATCTTGCGTTCGCCGACCTCCTCGCACGCGTCGTTCCGGAAGCGCCAGTCGGGGTGGTCCAGGTATTCGAGCAGCTGTCGGCCGGTCACCTCGTCCGTGTCGAACGCCTTTCCGGCGTGGGCCAGGGCGGGCGCGAGGAGGGTCACACAGAGCATGAGGAGCGAGATGCGCATGGAGGTCCTCCGGGGGTGCCTCGGGCAGCCTGCTACGGGGTCGCGGTCCGCGCAAGGGTGGGGCCCTTGACGGCCCGAGGGGGCGTCGATAGTTTTGACTATTCCCGGTAAATGGGGAGACCGCCCTTGGGGACCTTGTGAGGAGGTAGGGCGATCCGCCGGGACAGGTGCGCTTCTCTGGCCCGCCAATCCCCTGCGAGGGTGATGTTCTTCAATGCGGACAACCCGCTGATCGTTCAGGGCGACGGATCGCTCCTCCTGGAAGTGAACAGCGCGAAATATGCCGAGGTACGCGACTTCCTCGCTCGGTTTGCCGAGCTGGAGAAGTCGCCTGAGCACATCCACCACTACCGGATCACGTCGCTGTCGCTGTGGAACGCCGCCGGTGCCGGGCTGAAGGCCCAGGAGATCCGGGAGGGGCTGCTCGCGTACAGCAAGTACGAGGTCCCGCCGGAGGTCCTCGACGACGTGACCGAGAAGGTCGCCCGCTTCGGCAAGGTGATTCTCGTCGCCGACCCCGACAGCGAGGACGGCGATCTGCTGCTGAAAGTCCGGGATCCGCTCGTCGCCCGCAAGATCGTGCGCAGCAAGCGGGTCGCGCCGCTGCTGGGGGGCGCGGTCAAGGATGGGCTGTACCGCGTCTCATTGGGTAACCGCGGCGTCATCAAGCAGGCGCTGCTGCGCCTCGGCTACCCGTGCGAGGACCAGGCCGGCTTCGTCAGCGGGGCGTCCCTCAACATCGGGCTGCGCCGCAAGACGGTCTCCGGCAAGGGCTGGGGGCTGCGCCGCTACCAGCGCGAGTCGGTGACCGCCTGGAGCAAGAACGGCGCGGCGGACGGCGGCCATGGCGTCGTCGTGCTGCCCTGCGGCGCGGGCAAGACGGTGGTCGGCATCGCGACGATGGCGGCGGCCGGGTGCCACACGCTGATCCTGGCGACGGGGGTCTCCGCGGTCCGCCAGTGGATCGAGGAGATCCTGGACCGCACGAACCTCCGGGCCGACCAGGTCGGCGAGTACAGCGGGGCGTCGAAGCAGATCCGGCCGGTGACGGTGACGACCTACCAGATCCTCACCCACCGCAAGTCGTCGGACGCCGAGTTCACCCACCTGCACCTGTTCGGCGCGTCCGACTGGGGGCTGATCATCTACGACGAGGTGCACCTGCTGCCGGCGCCGGTGTTCCGGATCACGGCGGACATCCAGGCGCGTCGTCGCCTCGGCCTGACGGCCACCCTGGTTCGCGAGGACGGCCGGGAGGCGGACGTCTTCTCGCTGATCGGCCCCAAGCGGTACGACGTGCCGTGGAGGGACCTCGAGCAGCGTGGGTTCGTGGCCGAGGCCCATTGCTTCGAGGTGCGGGTGGAGCTCCCCCCCAAGCTGACCCTGCAGTACGTCAACGCGGACGAACGCAGCAAGTTCCGCATCGCGGCGGAGAATCCGCTCAAGATGCTCGCGGTGGAAGAACTGCTGGAGCACCACAAGGCCGACAAGGTGCTCGTCATCGGGATGTACATCCAGCAGCTCGAGCGCATCGCCCGGATCTTCGACGCGCCGCTGATCACGGGCAAGACGCCCAACCCGGTGCGGGACGAGCTCTACGAGAAGTTCCGCAAGGGCGAGATCTCGGTGCTGACGGTCAGCAAGGTGGCCAACTTCAGCATCAACCTGCCGGCCGCCAACGTCGCCATCCAGGTGTCGGGCACGTTCGGGTCGCGCCAGGAGGAGGCCCAGCGGTTGGGCCGGATCCTGCGCCCCAGCGGCGGAGACTCGTTCTTCTACTCGGTGGTGACGCGCAACAGCCGCGAGCAGGAGTTCGCCCACAATCGACAGTTGTTCCTCACGGAACAGGGGTACAGTTATCACATCGAGGAGTGGCACCCTCGAACCTCGGACCTCGACCAGTACGACGCGGCCGCGGTTTGAGGGGGGAAGACGGCGGGTGATGGACCTTCAGGGCTTCTTCAGGGGCCTGCCTCATCCGGTACTCGCCCAGTACCGTCAGCGGTATCTGGACGAGGAGATGGACGGCTCTGCCTCCACCCGGCAGGGGCTCCTGGGCTTCGACGAAGCTGAGGTCGAGCGCATCGCCACCGAGCTCGGCGAGCGATTCTCCGACCGACGCTGGGTCCGCGGCCGCCTCAAGGGCATGCCCAGAACGCACCACGTCGCGCTCATCGCGCTGCTGCAGAGCCGCGGCATCGCCGGCGGGACCTGGCTGCTGCAGGAGCTGACCCAGGCTCACGGCATGTCCGAGGACCTGTGGGCCGAGGTGCTTCACAGCCTCGGCACCGACCTGTGGCTCTTCGGCAACTCCCGGCAGAGCCCCCCGCTGTTCTACGTCATGCCGGACTCGATCATCGAGCAGCTGGGGCGGCAGTTCCGCAAGCGGCTCGGCCTGACCGCGTCGGACGTGGAGGAGGGCGACGTCCGGCTGTCCAAGGACACCAACTACCGCCACCCCGTCGGCTTCTCCATCGTCTCGTTCCTGGCCTACCTGGCCCAGCACCCGGTGAAGGTCACGCGCAAGGACGAGATCTTCAAGAAGCACCACGAAGAGCTGACGACGTTCTTCTCCCGGCTGTGGGGGGACAGCGCCGCGGACAAGGTGCTCGACTGGCACCTCGACGTCGTGCGCGAGCTCGGCCTGGTCCACCACCGCGCCGGTCACCTCGCCGTCGACGACCTGGCCCTGGGCGAGTTCCTGTCGATGACCGCCCGGCAGCGGCGCGACCTGCTGATGACCTACTTCCAGCGGCGGGAGCGGCTGCTGATCTGGCTGCTCGACGCGATGGTGCACCTGGAGCAGGACGAGTGGGTCTCGCTCAAGCGGGTGCGGTCGCTGTACCGGCGGCGGTACATGGGCAACGTCTTCCACCGCCGGTACGTACGCAAGAGCTACTACCTGCCGCCGTCCGGCTTCTACGACCCCAACCCGCCGCTGGAGGTGCTGCAGCTCGCGGGCCTGCTCGAGAGCTGGCTCGGCCCGGAGGGGAGCTACCTGCGGCTGTCCCGGGCCGGCCGGATCTTCACGTCGGGGGAGGACGTCGAGCAGCTCGAGGCGAACGCGTCGATCAAGTTCCTCGCGCAGCCGACGTTCGAGATCCTCGCGCCGGTGGGGCTGCCGCTGAAGATCCTGTGGAAGCTCGGCGAGATCGCGGACCTCAAGTCGGTCGACCGGGCGAGCACCTACGTGTTGACCCGGGAGTCGGTGCGGCGGGCGCTGGACGGCGGCTGGCGGACCGAGCAGCTGATCCGGTTCCTGGCCGAGGGCTCGCAGGTCGGCGCCCCCCAGAACGTCAAGTCGACGCTCCGGGACTGGGCCGGCAAGCACGGCGAGGTGGAGTTCCACGACGCCCTCGTGGTGACCGCGGCCGACAAGAAGCGGGCCGACCTGGTCCGCAAGACGCTCGAGAAGGAGGAGATCGAGCACACGACGCTGTGCGAGGGCGTCTGGGCGGTCGCCCGGGAGGAGCGCGAGAAGCTGCTCGAAGCGCTGCGGGCCAAGCGCATGGACCCGGCGCCCAAGCTGCGCACCTACGACCTCGCGGACGACCCCACCCGCCGCCGCGGCCACCTCCACGCGATGCTGGAGGGCGACTCCGACGAGACCGGCGAGCTGGCCGAGAACAAGGCGTTCTTCCCGCCCAAGTCGCTGGTGATGCTCGGCGCCCCCACGGCGGAGGGCGGCCACGAGGCGATGGCCCAGCGGGGCTTCCGTCACGGCAAGGTGGGCGCCAACGCGGTCGGCGCGGACCTGAGCCTCAAGCCGGCGGCGGCGGGGGCGGGCGACCTGCTCAAGCTGTCCCCCGCCAAGACGATCAGCGTGATCAAGGCGGCCATCCGCCTCAACCTCGACCTCGAGGTGCTCTACCCGTCGACGGGCGACGACGACCCCGGCGGCCTGAGCCGGGTGACGCCGTCCAACGTCAACGAGGCCGGCGGCGCGTCCTTCTTCGAGGGCCACCACCACCGGACCGAGAAGGACTGCAAGTTCCAGATCAAGCGAATCCAGGGCATCCGACTGGCGCCGTAGCGCGGGGGTGCCTGCGCCAGCCCTCCACCCTGGCCCGGTTCATGCGAGACCTCGGCGGCGGAGGGACCCATGCGCTGGAATCTCGGTCTGATCCCGCTCCTGCTCGCGCTCGTCGGCGGCTGCTCGCCGTGTAGCGACTACTGCGAGGAGCAATGTGCCTGCGACGGCGACGAAGCCGATGGCTGCGTCGAGGCCTGCCTGGACACCCTGGATGTGTACTCCCCCGACGTGCGCGGGGACGAGTGCACCGATCGGCTCGAAGAGCTGCAGGAGACCTGCCGATGAGAGCTTCACTCCCCCTTGTCTGCATGCTCGTGCTGACCGTCGGATGCGCCGAGTCGGCGCTGATCGGCAACCGCGGCGCGGCCGACTACTACGACGACGACGACTACGACCCCGCCCCCGGCGAGGATGGCGACGGCGCGGCGGACGACGACGACGAGCAGGAGCCGCCCGAAGAGGACGAGGACGACTTCCTGTCGACCGAGCCCCGGGGCACCGACGTGTTCGTCTTCGTGGCCAACCCCGACCGCGACACGGTGAGCAAGATCAACGCGTACACGCGGGACGTGTTCACGATCGACGTGGGCGACGAGCCGACCCAGGTGCTGGTCAGCCCCGACTACTCCCGGGCGGTGACGTTCAACGCGGGGGACGACACGGTGTCGGTCATCGACGTGACGACGGACGACGTGGTCGACCTCGAGGTCCGCGAGGACTTCAACTTCATCCAGATGGGCCCCAACGGGCGGTGGGTGATGGCCTGGTTCAACGCCAGCGCCGAGGACGCCGACTTCGACGTGGAGGGCGTGCGCTCCTTCACGGAGGTCTCGTTCGTCGACACGGTGCTCCAGCAGGTGCACTCCTACTCGGTGGGGTTCAACCCCAAGGGGGTGCGGTTCACGGCGGACAGCAGCCGGGCGGTGGTGATCAGCGACGCCTTCATCACGGTCGCCGACCTGACGACCGACCCGGTCGAGCTCGACCTCCTGGACCTCGAGACCGACCCGCTGGACCCGCCGGTCGCGGCGGAGGTAGAGGTGACGCCGACCGGCGGCTGGGCGTTCGTCCGGTACGTCGGCTTCGACACCATCTCCGCGGTGCACCTGACGACGGGCGAGCTGGCCGTGCTCGACGCGGGGCTGGACCCCAGCGACCTCGACCTGACGCCCGACGGCGCCCAGGCGGTGGTGGTCTCGCGGGGCAGCAGCGAGGTGCGGCTGTTCGACGCGGAGGACCCGGTCGGCACCGAGCCGACGATCCTGCCGACGCCCGATGGGCTGACCGCGGGCAGCCTCGTGATGGCGCCCGACGGCGAGACGGCGCTGATCTTCACGACGGCGGCGCTCGAGGACGTGCTCACCTTCTGGGACCTGCAGACCGGCGAGATGTCGGTGCGGGGGCTGGTCAAGCCGGTCGAGGCGGTGGCGGTCAGCCCGGACGGAGAGTCGGCGCTGATCATCCACACGCTGGCGGACGCCCCGGAGAACAACGACCTGTTCAGCGACAGCTACGCCCTGACGGTCGTCGACCTGGACACGTGGTTGACCAACCCGGTGGCGCTGGCGAGCAAGCCGATGCGCTGGACCACGAGCAACGACGGTCGCTACTCGCTGTTCGTCATGGAGAACGACCGGAACGTCGGCGTCATCGACTACCAGACCCGCCTGGTGGACGACATCCTGGTGCCCAGCCAGCCGGTGCACATCGGGATGATGCCGCTGGAGTCCACGCCGGAGGAGGCGCTGGGCTGGGTGTCCCAGGCCCACGAGCTGGGGCGCATCTCGTTCGTGCAGCCGTACGACCTGTCCGTGGAGACGGTCACCGGCTTCGAGCTCAACAGCGACATCGACTAGGGGGGACGCGATGAACTACCGAGCTCTCCTCCTGCTGCTCGCCGGCGCCTCGCTCGTCGCTTGCGACAGCCCACGAACGTCGGCCGATCTGGACCTGCCGCTGCTCCAACTGCACGGGGAGGCGCGGGACGGGAAGCTGTACATGCTGGCCCCCGCGTCGGACTCGGTGATCGAGATCGACCCGGCGACGGGCGACTTCTCGTCGATCGAGGTCGGCCGGGAGCCGACCCTGCTGAGCCGGCCGCCCACGAGCGACGAGCTGTTCACGCTGGAGCGGGCCGACTCGACGCTCTCCCGGGTGGCGGCCGACGGCACGGTCGTCGCGACCGAGCTGGGGGCGTCGTTCACGACGCTGTCGTGGTCCCCGGACGGCACCACCGCGGTGGCCTGGATCGACCCGGTCTCGGCGGCGAGCCTGGAGGTCGACGGATCGCTCAACCTCAACGCGTTCGCGGTGCTCCGGGTGGACGGGGCCACGGTCGAGGTGACCGACGCGAGCCTGACCTTCCAGCCGCTGGCGGTGACCTGGTCGGCGGATTCGTCGCGGGCGCTGATCTCGACGAGCGCGCGACTGCACGTGCTGGACGTGACGGTCGACCCGATCGCCGAGAGCGCGGTGCCGTTCTCGGTCGACCAGTCGGTGCACCGGCGGCCCGAGCGGGTGGTGCCGGGGCCGAGCGGGGACCGGGCGCTGGTCACGGTGGAGAACGTCGCCGACCTGTTCGTGCTCGGGCTGTCCCCGGTGCTGATCGAGAACGTGATCGGGCTCAACCGCGTGCCTCGGGACGTCGTCTGGTCGCGGGACGGGTCGAAGGCGATCATCGCCGACGGCACCAACCTGGTCAGCTTCCTGGATCTGCAGAGCTTCGACCTGGAGACGCTGGAGCTGCCCCACACGGTGAGCCGCATCCTCCCGTCGGAGGGGGTCGGTGAGCCGTTCGCCCTGCTGTACGACGAGGGTGGCTACACGCCGTTCATCACGCGGGTCGACCTGACGGACTCGGGCACCGCGCCGGACGATCCGGAGGTGTTCGTGCTCGAGGACGGCGTGGTCCGGGTCGAGATCTCCCCGGAGGAGACGGCTGCGGTGATCTTCCACGACGGCGGCAGCAGCACGGGCGAGTACGTGCCGGCGCAGAGCCTGTCGCTGTTCCACTTCACGGAGCGGGCGCCGAGCCGGATCCTGCTGGACGCCCCGGCGTGGGACCTGGTGTTCCTCGGGGCGGGCGTGGTGGACGACGACGAGCAGGTGATGGTGGTGCTCAAGGACTCCGCCCGACTGGTCCGATACAACCTGCGGACGTACGGCCAGGTCGTGCTGGACACGTACTCCCTGCCCCACGAGATCGGTCGCGTGCCCCCCGGCGAGGGCGGCAGCGAGCTGCTGTACGTGGTCCACGACCACGACGTGGGGCTCGTCTCGTTCGTCGAGCCGGCGGCCTCCTCGGAGCCGTCGGGCGGCTTCCCGGCGGTCGCGGGCATGGCCTTGAGCGACCTGCTGGAGGGGAGGTAGTCATGCGCTGCTGGACCTGGTTGTTGACCCTGCTCTTCGTGCTCGCGCCGCTGTCCTTCGCGGCGGCGCAGTCCGGCGACGACGAAGCGGCGGACGACGAAGCGACGGACGACGCCGACCCGGAGGCGCCCGACGCGCCGGAGCCGCCCGACGCGCCGGAGCCGCCCGACGGGACGGAGACCGCTCCGGCGGACGCCCCCGAGGCCCCGGTCGCGCCGGAGGCACCGGACGGCCCGGTCACGCCGGAGACGCCGGACGCCCCGGCGACGCCGACCAGCTCCGAGGCGCCAGCCGCTCCGGAGACCCCCGCGGCGCCGGCCGCTCCGGAGACCCCCGCGGCGCCCGAGCCCGTCGCGGAGGCTCCGGCTCCGGCGACGGATTCGGAGCCTCCGCCCGCCCGGTACGTCGCGATCGCGCTGTCGCTGGGTGGGGGCCGACTCTCGGTGTTCGACGAGGGTTGGAGCGACCTGACGCAGGGTGACTCGCTGCCGACGTTCTTCTGGGGGCTGGCGGTCTCGGTTCGGCCCCGGCTCGCGATCGCGGTCGAGGGCTCGGTGGCCAGGCCGGCGGCGATGTCCCTGTCCGGCCCGGACTCGGGCTACCTGACGATGTCGACGACGGTGCGCGGGTTCGACGTGTCGGCCCGGCTCGTGCCCACGCCGCCGGACTTCTTCATCCGCGGGTTCCTGCGGGGCGGCGGCGGGCTGTACGCGGTGCACGTTCGGGTCGACGACTCGGGCGCCGGCCGGATCGGCCAGCGAGACGCCACCGGCGTGGCCCCCTACGGGCTGCTCGGAGTCGGCCTCGAGATCACGAGCCCCCACCGCCTCCCGTCGGGCCGGGTGATCCCGTTCCTGGCCGGCATGGTGATGGAGGGCGGCGCGCGCATCGGCGGCGGCGGCCCGACCCCGGCGGCACCCTCGGCGGACCTCGGCACCCTCGGCCGCATGGACCTGGGCCCGTGGTACTTCAGGGTCTCGTTCACGGCGCAGGTGATCCTGACCCCGAAGGCGGTGGCCGCGAAGTAGCGGAGCCCGGTCCGAGACGGCCGACATGAGCCATGTACACCGCTCCAGTCACGACTCCACGGACCGAGACGGCCG
>CAYQEG010000107.1:0-27140 GCA_964416435.1 uncultured Rickettsiales bacterium | reverse complement strand
GAACGGCGACGGGATCGAGATCGAGTACACCGTCCTGGGCGACTGCACCGACTGACGTCCCGGGTCATCGGGCGCCCTCCCGGCGTCACCCTCCCATCGAAGCGGCGGCCCTCGGGTCGCCGCTTCTGCTTGGCGCTCATCGCGGGAGCCGGGTTTGTTGACCGTGGATCCGAAGGCCCCACGGTTCGAGGTCCAGGAGCGACGAGGGAGCAAGGTCGCTCCCTTGTGACCGAGGAGCGACGCCGAGATCGGGCCGCGGGGGCGAGGAGGAGCGGTCTAGAAACCTGGTTTCCGCAATCAGACCATGCCGAGGAGCGCGAGTCCGAGGCAGCCGACGACCACGCCGACCTCGAGGCGGGGGACCGCGACGTCGGGGATGAGGGAGCGCGCCTTGTCGCCCAGGAGGTTGCCCGCGGAGATGCAGGCGGCGGCGACCAGCCCGAGGAGGAGGGGCTCCACCTCGAGGGCGCCCCCGGCGCCGTAGCCGGCGAGGCGGGAGATGTGGATCGAGGCGGCGCCTACCGCGGCGGTGGCGACGTAGGGGCGGCCGGTCAGTCCGGTGGACAGCAGCAGGGGGCCCGCCACCAGGCCGCCGCCGCCGACGGTCGCGGTGGCGAAGCCCGCGGTCGCGCCGCCCGGCACCATCGCGGCGGCCGGCGGCCGCCACGTCCAGTCGAACACCACCCGGGCGACCGCCAGGCCCGCCAGGGCGATCATCGCGACCCTCAGCAGCACCTCGGGCGCCGCCGTCGCCAACATGCCGCCGATCAGCGCCCCCGGCACCGCCCCCGCCACGAACCGCTTCGCGATGGGCCGCTGGACGTGCTCGCGGTACAGCCAGAGCCGGTGCAGGTTCCCCAGCAGCAAGCCCGGGCCAGTGATCATCAGCGCCGTCAGGGGATCCATGAACATCGACAGCCCGAGGAGCAGCATCACGCCGCCCCCCATCCCGGCGACGGTGGTCAGCAGCCCGGCGAGCAGCGCGAGGGGCACGAGTACGGTCATGGCGGCCTCCTGTCCCCACCGTGCTCCCTGTCGTTGCAGTCGTCCAATCGATTGTTTTTGTCCTATCCATAAGCAATCTCTATGATTCGTGGATGCTGGACCGCCTCCGCCACTTCCTGCTGGTCGTCGAGGGAGGCACGTTCACCGAGGCCGCGCGGCTGGCCCACCTGAGCCAGCCCGCGCTCAGCTCGTCCGTCCGCCGCCTCGAAGAGGAGCTCGAAGCGCGCCTGCTCCACCGGGACCGGTCCGGCGCCCGCCCGACGGCCGCTGGACTCGCGCTCATTCCCCGGGCTCGGGCCGCCCTCGCCGCGGTGGAGGACGGCCGCCGCGCCGTCGCCGAGGTGACCGGGCTGCATGCCGGCGACGTGCGCATGGGCGCCGGCACGACGGCCTGCACCTACCTCCTGCCGCCGATCCTGGGCGAGTACCGCCGCACCCACCCCGCGGTGCACTACTTCCTGCAGGAGGCGCCCCAGGACAGCCTCTGGCACGGGCTGTCGACCGGCGCCCTCGACATGGCGCTGATCCCGACGGAGGCGACCCCGCCCGCGGGCGTGCGATGGCACCTCGAACCCTGCCTCGCCGACGAGCTGATCGTGGTCGCCCCGCCGGACCGACCCTCCCCGAAGCGGTGGGTCACGTTCCCCCACGGGACGACCACCCGGCAGCTCTTGGAGCGCCACTTCCCGGGGGAGGAGGTCGTGATGGAGCTCGGCTCCATCGCCGCCGTGAAGGGGAACGTCCGGGCCGGCATCGGTCGGTGCCTGATCAGCCGCAGCGCCGTGGCCCGCGACTTCCGAGAAGGGCTGCTCCAGGAGGTGCCGGATCCGCGGACTCCGATCCGGCGTGACTTCGTGCTCGCTCACCGAGGACTCGACCGACTGCCCCCCGCCGCCGCCGCGCTGCGGGAGTTGCTGCTCGAGGCCGCCGCCGCGTCGAGGGACGGCTGAGCCCATGCCGATCACCGAGATCGTGCGCGTCATCGCCACCGCGTCGGGCACCGCGGAGGGGCGAGCGGTGCAGGTCGACCTCGTCGTCGACACCGACGGGCGGTTCGGCCGGGACGCGGACGCCGTCGGCTTCCCGGTCTTCTGGCTGCGCTACGACAGCACCACCATCGGCCCCTTCAAGTACGAGGACGAAGCGGTGACCGTCGCCGCCGAGCGGTTCGCGGCGGTCTTCTACTGAGGCAGCCGTCCGGCGCGGCGCACGACCGGCAGCCGCTCCGGCCAGCGCTCCCTCATGCGGTCGAGAACCACCGCCGCCTCTTCCCTGCGGTCGGCGGCCAGCAGCACGTCGAAGCAGAGCGCCGCCGCCGGCAGGGAGTCCGGCTGCCGGGCCGCCAGCTCCCGCGCGACGCCGGGCCCGTCC
Source organism: uncultured Rickettsiales bacterium (assembly GCA_964416435.1). Lineage (GTDB taxonomy): Bacteria > Myxococcota_A > UBA796 > UBA9615 > UBA9615 > CAYQEG01. Next base: position 24,764 of record CAYQEG010000107.1, on the reverse strand, counting down.
GCCCCCGCGCCGCCCTCCAGGTGATGGGCGATCCACAGCCGCCAGTACTCGATCTCGGGAGACGTCGACCCGCCCGAAGCGAGGGCTTCGAGCAGGAAGCCGGCGCGCTCGCCCTCCCCGTAGCGGGCCAGCTCGGCGGCGAGGCGCAGCGCGTCCGCCGGCGAGGCGGCGACCCGGGCGGGGACCGCGTCCAGGGCCCGCGCGACGTCGATCGGCTCGTCCAGTTGGCCGCCGTGCAGCGCCTCGAGCGCCCGGACGACCGCGCGCGGCTCCTCCAGCTGCACGGTGCCGAGCACCGCGGTCCTCAGTCGCCCGTAGTCGTCGAACCGGTCGACCGGGTGCACGAACTCGACCGTGGTGACGTACAGGCCGCGGATCGTGCCGAGCCGCAGGCTCCGCAGGATCTCGCCGTCGGCGACCACGTCGCTCTGCAGCGCGAACCAGTCGCCCGTCAGCCCCAGGTCGACGGGGTCGGGCCCGGCCGACGGCACGACCTCTCCGCTCTCCTCCAGCTCCTCCAGCCAGCGAAGCCGGACCGCCTCCGGGGCCGGCACCTCCAGCTCTTCCAGCGACGCCCGGACCGTCAGCTGGGCCTGGCCCGTGTCCGACCGCCATCCGGGTCCGCGCCGGGAGCTGCCCAGCGGGGTCCACCCCCGCGGCGGCTGCAGCGACCAGCCCGCCTCGGCCGACGTCACCGCCTCGAGCCGCGGTCCGCCGCCCGGGAGCAGCCCCACGTTCCACGCCAGCGGCAGGAACAGACCGACCGCCGCCACGAGGCCGACCGCGGCCGCGATCCGGGCCCCCCGTCGGGGCCAGTGCTCGGCCTTCTCAGCGAGGGCGGACGGGAGCAGCATGCCGGCCGTTCCGCCCGCGAGCAGCCCGCCCGCGTGGCAGAAGTTGTCGACCGTCTTCCAGGTGATCCCGGTGATCAGGAACCAGGCCACGAAGGGCACGACCGGCCAGCCGTAGCGGGACCGGACCTTCGGGGGCAGCCACGAGCCGAACCGCCAGCCGAGGGCCACCGCCGCTCCGAACACCCCGAACGTCATGCCCGACGCCCCGACCGTCGCGGCGTCCGTCGCGATGCTCGACGCCGCCATCGAGCCGGTCGCCGACACCGCGAGCAGCAGCGCCATGCCTGCCCCGCCGAGGATCGCCTCGACGTTCCACCCGACGTAGAGGAGGAACAGCAGGTTGGGCACCAGGTGGAGCCACGAGCTGTGCAGGAGCGAGGCCGACACCAGCCGCCACCACTGACCCAACTCGACCTGCCACGCCATCGACTTGGCGCCCTGTCGGACCAGGGCGGCCGGGTTCAGCACCGGGTAGGTCCGCACCTGCCACGCGAACACCCCCGCCAGGAGCACCGTCAGCGACAGCGTCACCCAGGGCGGCCGCCTCAGGTCGAAGCGACGCTGGAATCGGGTCCGGGGCGCGTCGTCGACCGAGCGCCAGGCCTCGAGCTCCCGCGCGGCCACGAACGCTTCGCCCGTAACGGGGGGGAATCGGACCTGGGCGTCCGGGCCGACGTGGCCGGCGCGCACCGCCACCTCGAACTCGTCGTAGGTGTAGGTGGCCAGCGAGCCGTCGGCGCGTCGAATTTCGAGCACGGCTCCCAGAATAAGCCGCAGGTGTCGTCAGGGAACCCGGTCGGCGCAATCAGCCCGTCGCCCAGGTGGCGAGGAGCGCGGCGGGGCCGCCGGCGTGCTGGGGGAGGTCCCCGTCCAGGGTCACCAGCCGGTCCGCGAACCCGATCGCGCCGGGCGCGGCGCGCAGCAGCTTGGCGCGGACCATCGACCGAACCTCGTGGGGAGTCGCCGCGGGGCTGCCGTTGGGGTAGAGGCGCTCCGCCTCCCAGACCCGCCCGCCGTGCTCCAGCAGGCGGACCCGCGCCGGCACCGGCAGCGCCACCCCCATCAGGTCGATGTCGGCGAGGTCCGGCCCCGCCTGCACGCCGAGCAGCCCGCCCAGCCGGCGACGCATCCACCGCCCGGCGGACCGGCTGAGCCGGTCGACGCCCCGGCTGAGCAGGTCCGCCGGCGGCGCATCGAGGTGCATGAGCTCGTCCAGTCGCTCGGACACGAGGGCCAGCGGCAGCTCGCTCCAGGCCATGCCCGTGCCGAGCCCCGGCGGGCCCGAGGCGTGCACTCCGTCGCGACCCCGCCCGGCCCCGGCGCGGCGGGCCTTGGCCGCCCGGGCCACCAGGGCGGTCGGACCGAGGCCCTGGAGCAGGGCGTCGATCCGCATCCCGGAGCGCAGGCGCTCCCAGGTGTCCAGGGTCATGCGCCAGTCGTGGTGCACGTGCACCCGGTGCTCGAGGTCGGCGGTGAGGCTCGCGGACTCGGCGAGCGCCTGGAGGGTGAGGTCGTCCGGCCCCAGCGAGCCGCGGGCGAGCAGCAGCGCCAGCGAGCGGGCCACCGAGAAGTTGACGCCGACCGGCTCGAGGCGCGGCGGGTCCGCCGCCTGGGGGCCCCCGAGCAGCAACTCCATCGCACAGGTGAGCAGGCCAGCGTCGACGTCGATCCGGAGCACGTCATCGGCGGTGATGCGCCGGCCCTCGGCCTCTTCGATCTCGTCCAGTAGCTCCGAGAGCGCCTCGACCGCAGTAGCGACATACGCGCAGCCGGGCACCGCCTTGAAGGTCATCGTGCGCGTCAGCCAGGTCTGGCCGATCCCGCTCAGCCATCGGGGCAGCGGACGCCCGCCGGCCAGGGGCTCCAGCAGGTCGCTGCCGTCGTCCAGCACATCCAGGGGACCCTCGAGCCCCGCCTCCGCGAGCGCCGCGGCGCGCCACCCGGCGGCCAGCGCCTCCCCGGCGACGAGCACCTTCGCGCCGCTGTGGAACGTGCGCCAGGACACGATCGGCGCGCTCGACAGCGCGATCGCCATGGCATGGGCGACCTGTTCGGGGGCGAGCCGACGGAGCAGGCCACCGACCAGGGCGCCCCCGGCCGCGTGCAGGAACGCCCAGCCCTGCCCGTTGCTGGGCCCCGCGAGGCAGAGCCCGCCGAGGCGACCCATGACCTCGTTGGCGGCGAGCTGGGCGCGCTCGACCTCGTCCCAGTCCCGCTCGAGGGAGGCGCCTCCGAGCCAGGACGCCCAGTGGGCGGTGTGGCCGGTGTGCCCACAGAGCAGGTAGTCGTCCCAGTCGTGGGCCACGCTCATCGCGGCGCCGAGCCGCAGCGCGGTGTCCAGGTCGGTCGCCGGGGCCCCCGGTACGACGCGGTACGGCCCCGGCCGCTCCGCCGCCACCGCGAGCACGGGCGCGACGTCGACGGCGTCGGCGCCGGCGGCGGTCGCGGCGAGCACGGAGAGGGACTGGAGGCGGAGACGCTCGCGGACGTCGAGGGGGGCGTCGGCGAGGTCGAGGTCGCACGCGGCGCGCGCGATCTGGAGCAGGCGTGTCATCACGGGGCCGGAAGGGTTGCACACCCCCCCGGAGTTGTCCCCGTCAGTCCTGGTCGTCGTCGCGTTCGAGGACGATCTGGACCGAGCTGCTGGCGAGCTCGCCTCCGCGGCGCTCCAGGCTCCAGGTGCCGGGGCCGACGGAGCTGAAGAGCACGACGCCATCTTCGGGTTCCGCGGTGACCATGCGGCCCTGCTCGCCGAGCAGCAGCCACTCGTCGTCGTCGTCGGCCGCCGCCTCGGGCTCGACGAGCACGGCGAAACGATCGGCGGCGCTGGGCGAGACGTGCAGGCGACCGACGTCCTCGGCGTCGAAGGACAGGGTGCTGGGGCCCTCGCTCGCAGAGCGCACCGGGACGGCGACCGCGGGCAACGGCTGGAGGGAGTCGGACAGGGCGCTGAGGCGCTGGCCGATCCGGCGGACGGCGACACGGAGGGACGCGACGAGCGGGCTCCTGGTCGACGCGGCGTAGGCCACCCCCTCGCGGATGACCGAGCGGCGGACGGCTTCGTCGCGCTCGAAGGTCGAGCCCATCAGCTGGTCGAACACGGCGCGCTCCGTCGTGTCGTCCAGCGAGCCCTCCATCCAACGGTCGTACAGGCTGTCCGGCTCGCGCGCCGTCGCGTCGAAGAGGGACAGGGGGGCCTTGCCAGGTTCGCTCATCGCGTCCTCCACCCGACAGGAGGGCGGGCTCGTGCAGACCTTACGAGGCGGGTGGGGATCAGCGTCATCAGGCGAACGGGTCCTCGACGCCGAGCCGCTCCTGCAGGCACTCCCGCAGCCACTTCCGGATCCGGAACTTGCGCACGTTGACCGCGTTGGCGGCGATGCCCATGCGTTCGCCGACGCTGGCCGCCGTCAGCCCGTGCACCACCAGCCCCTCGAGCAGTTCTCGCTCCTTCGGCTTGAGCCTGTCGTAACAGTGATCGAGGAACTGCTTCATCGTGTCCGCCCAGTCGGCTCCCTGCTCGGGGTCGACCCCCCCGACGGGCACCGGCGGCAGCTCGTTCGGCTCGGTCGGCACCTCGCGTCGGGCCTTCCGGATGTGCTCCCAGGTGGCCCGACGAAGCGCCTGGAGCATGTAGGCCCGGGGCTGCTCGACCTTGCGCTCGGCGAACACGCGCATCGCCCGCTCGCTCGCCGCCGCCACGAGATCGTCCAGCTCCTCGGCGCTCAGGCGATAGCGGAAGACGAGCGGCCGGGCGGCGTCGGCGAGGTAGCGCTGCACCAGGAGCGCAGCGACCCGACCGTCGACCTCGAGATCGTCGGCCCGGCCCGTCCACGCCTCGCCGAGCCGCTCGAGGCACCAGGCCTCGAACCGCCGCACGGTCTCTCGGGGATCGCCGGACGGTTCGACCTCGTCGGCGAATCGCTCGATCCAGGGGGTCGGAAAGCCGTGCCGGCGGCACAAGAGCTCCGCTCGTGAGCGCCAGGTCACCGATGCGATCCTACCAGTCCGTCTAAAGTCCCCTTCGTGCCCGGGGTGGAGCTACACGTAAGGCCCGAGGGGGACTGCCTGGTCCTGCAGGTGGCGGATCGCCGCCGTCGAGGCGGGGGCACTCCCGAGGCGAGCGGCGGCGTGCCTGCGACGAGGCTCCGCCCCCGCGTCGATGAACTCAAGCGGCTGATCGGCCAGGTGGCGGCCCAGGGCAAGCCGACGGCGACGGACCGGGCCGCCTGGGTCGCGGTCGGCCAGGCGCTGCACGACATGCTGGTCCCGCCGGAGCTTCGGAGCATCCTGCGCGCTGCGGTGGGGGGCCCGCTCTGGCTCCGGCTGCGGAGCTGGGCGGTGGAGATCCCGTGGGAGTGGCTCGACGACGGGGAGGGGCCGTGGTTCGAGCGCTACTCGGTCGGGCGGGAGGTGCCGGTCACCCCGGCCGCCCGCTACCTGCCCGCGGAGCCGCCCGCGTGCCCGGCCCAGACCGTCGTGCTCGGCGATCCCGCCGGCGACCTGACCCACGCCCGGAGCGAGGTCGACGCGGTGCACCGAGCGCTGCGCACCGTGGGGCTGCGTCCCCGCACGCGGTCCGGGGAGCTGCTCGTGGACGACCTCCGCGTGACCTTCCGGGCGGCCGACATCGTGCACATCGCCTCTCACGTCGACCCGGCGAAGGAGACGGCCGAGGACGCGAGCGACGGGCCCGGGATCCGATGCGCGGACGGCCACCTGCGGGCGTCGGACCTGACCGCCATGGGCGGCACCTCGGCGTTCCCCGCGCTCGTCGTGCTCAACGGCTGCGGCAGCGCTTCGCTGGCCCCCGCGCTGCTCGCGTCGGGCGCCGGCCACGTGGTCGCGACCCTCACCGACGTGGGTGACGAGACCGCCCGCGAGATCGCGGTGGCGCTCTACCAGGGGCTCGCCCGGGGATTGAGCCTCGGCGCCTCCCTGCGCTCGGCCCGGGCGGCCGCCAACTCGCCGCTCCTCGCGGCGCCGTGGGTGCTGTACGGAGACCCGGCGGTCGATCTCGCCGACGCCTTCCCAGCGACGGAGCGACCGGACTCCCTGTCCCCGAGGCACTCCAGCCCGTCGGTGTGGCTCGCCGTCTCCCTCGACCACCCTGGCGTCGACGAGACGTCCGGCGACTTCGTCTCGTCGTCGGACGACGTGCGGGACCTGAGGGATCGGATCGAGGGGCTGCGCCTCGAGGTGGACAGCATCGCTCGGGACGCCGTCGTCGCCCGCGTGCCGCTCCGGGTCTTCGGCGACGTCTACGGCGACGCCGCCATCGAGGTCGCTCGCATCGTGATGTCCGAGGCGGCGGAGGATGGCGTCCTGGTCGGCCTCGGTCTCTGCGCCGGGGGGCCCAAGGCGCGGGATCGGGCGCTGTGGCTGAGCGGCCAGGCCCGCCCCGACGCCCCGCTGGTCGATGACCGGGTGCGCGCCCTCGTGCGGGCGCCGTCGGTCGGCTGGACGCGCCACCCGGCCGCGCTGGCCGGCGACGCCCGGATCTGGAGAGCGACGTTCGGTGACCCCGGAGCGGCGACGGAGCAGCCCGGCGAGCTCCTCGGCTTCGAGGCGCCGCTGACGCGCATCGGGGCCATCCTGGAGGAGACGGTCGACTCCGCGCGGCCTTCCCTGGCGCTGGTGACCGGCTCGGCGGGCAGCGGCAAGTCCGCCCTGCTCGATGACCTGGCGCGCGAGATGCGGACCCGGGGCCTGCGGGTCGTGCACGGGGCGGCGGACGTCCTGGGTCGGTTCCGGGTCGACGGTCGCCGGAGCGAGCTGGTGGATCGCTCGGGCTCCGCCGTCGGCGCGATGGTTGGCGCCTCCATCGACCCGGCCGTCGCGCCGGGCAAGGGGCCGTGGGAGTGGGCGGCGCAGCTGCACGACCGGTCCGGAGCCCTGGTCTGGCTGATCGACCGCGCGGAGCGGCTGGGGGCGGCGTTCGTCACGGATCTCGAGGGGCTGCTGGATCAGCTGGAGGAGTCGATGCTCTGCGTCGTCGTCGCGATGCGCGCCGACCGCCCGGAGGACAAGGCCCGCGCTGAGCGGCTGACGGTGCGCGCCGAAGGAGGCGCGGTGCCGATCCCGGGGCTGCGCGCCAGCGACGCTCGGGCGCTGCTCCGCCGCAGGCTCGGCGTCGACGCGCTCCCTCCGGAGCTCGAGCCGCTCGTGCTGCGGGCCGCGGGCAACCCGCTGGTGCTCGTCCGCGGCCTCGAGCACCTGCGGTCGCAGGGCGTGCTGCGTCGCCCCGGCCGGGGCCTGCTCGTCGACCCTGCGCGGCTGGAGTCGGTCTCCCCCGCTCCCCTGGAGGAGGCGTTGGTGGCGGCGCGGCTGGCGGGCCTGCCGTCGGACATCCGGAGCGTCGTCGAGTTCGTCTCCGTGTTCGGGGGGGACGCGCCGACCGACGCCATCGACGCGGCCCCCCAGATCGAGGGGACCGCCCTGCGGCGAGCCACCTCCCTGGGCTGGCTGCGGCTCCGGAGCGCGGCCGGCTGGCAACGCCGGGAGACCCGGGCTTCGCTCCGTGATCCCCTGGTCGCCCGCGTCCTCCCCCACCTCATCCCGGCCCGGCGTGCTCGTCCGATGCACGACGCCGCCCTCGCCTGGCTCGAAGGGGCCGGCGGGCCGCCCTGGGAGCGGGCCATGCACGCGCTCCGTTCGTCCGACCCGCTGCAGGCGATCGCGCCGCTGTGGCAGGAGGCGAACGCCCGACGAGACGGAGGGGACTTCGAGGGGGTGCTCGCTGCGCTCGATCCGCTGGAGCGGTTGCTCGCCGCGACGCCCGAGTCGGACCTGCCCCTCGGCACCCCCGCGGCCGCCACCATCCGCGCGGTGCGGGACGCGGCCGAGCGTCTGCAGGGCAGCGACGACGAGTCGACCGAGGTGGAGGGGTTGGGCACGAGCCAGCTCTCGGAGGAGGCGCTGTCCCCCATCGAGGGGGACCGCGTCGGCCCCTACGCGCTGCTCGAGGTGCTGTCCGTCGGCAGCACCGGGACCGTCTACAAGGCCGAGCAGGACGGCCCCGAAGGGTTCCGGCGGATGGTGGCGCTCAAGGTCCTCCACCGCCAACTGGCGGACAGCTCGGCGTTCCTGCGGGCGTTTCAGCGGGAGGCGCGGATCGCCGCGCGGCTCAGCCACCCCAACATCGTCTCGGTGACCGACCTGGGGCAGGCCGGGGACGACTGGTACCTCGCCATGGACTTCGTCGACGGCTGCTCTCTGCGGCGCCTCCTGCAGGAGGGGGGCGCCTTGCCGGTCGACGTGGCGCTGTGGGTCGCCGCGGGGATCGCCGCGGGGCTGGCCCACGCCCACACGTCGGTGCATCCGCCGGTGGTTCACAGGGACGTCTGCCCCGACAACGTGATGGTCGACCGGGACGGGATCGTGCGGGTCTACGACTTCGGGTTGGCCCGCGCCGCGGACACCATCGGCCCTCCGACCGAGACCGGCGCCCTCCGGGGGCGGGCCGGGTACGTCGCCCCGGAGCGGCTGGAGGAGGGGGATCTGGGGCCGCCGGCCGACCTCTGGAGCCTGGGCGCGCTCCTGTTCGAGCTGCTCACGGGAGAGCGGCTGTTCGGCGGGCGGACGATCCTGGAGGTGCTCGACGCGATCTGCGTCGGCGACCTCGCGCCGGCCATCGAGCGGGTGGGGGCGCTCGATCCGGAGCTCGGCGGCTGGGTCCGCCAGATGCTCGTGCGCGACGCCGGGGGTCGCCTGGCGGACGCGAGCGCGCTGGCCGAAGCGCTGGATGGCATGGCGGTCCGCCTGCGGCCCTTCGAAGAGACGGCCCGGCGTCGCCTGGGGGCGATCGTCGCGGACGTCCTGGCCGCCCCCGAGGACTGATCACGCGGCCCGGGGAGGCTCCCGGCGGCGCCGATGGGCGACCGCGACCAGTCCCAGGAGGAGCAGCGCCCCGGACGTTCCGGCGCCGGCGTGGGACGAGCCGCAGGAGTTGCAGCGCAGCCCCGAGGGCAGGAGGTCGTCGAGGCCCGGGTCGGCCGAGTCGTCGTCATCGGTCACGTCGTCGTCGTCGGTCACGTCGTCGTCGTCGGTCGCGTCGTCGTCGTCGGTCGCGTCGTCGTCGTCGTCGTCGGGCTCGGCCTGGTTCCACTCCCAGTCGCCGTCGGCTCCTCCGAACATGCCCATGTCGGCTTCGCTGCCGTCCCAGTCGTTCTGTTCGGGGTGAACGTCGGCGCAGGGGCTGTTGTCCGCCAGGTGGTAGTCGTCCTGGTCCTCGTCGGCGAAGTTGCAGTTGGCGTTGAGCACGCCGTCGCCGAGGAAGCCGCTGTCGAACAGATCCATCTCGCCCTCTTCGGTCATGATCACCCACTCGGGATCCGGCCACAGCGAGGAGTACTCGATGATGCCGTCGGTCTCCCCCGGCGCGGTGCTGCAGAGGGCCCCTTCGGCGTGGGACGACAGGATCGCCAGCTCCACGCGCAGCTCGGCCGACGAGACGCAGGCGGCCCGCCCGTACTCGGACTCGTTGTTGGCGATGGTGGTGTGCCGCAGGACGATCTTGGGCTGCGGGTAGAGCCCGCCGCCGAGCACCAGCAGGCCGCCCGCGAGGCTCTCGCCGGTGTTGCGCAGGATGCCGACGTTCTCCAGGTCGAGGGAGCGGGCCCCCAGCACGGCGATGCCACCACCCTGATCCGCCTGGTTGCCGATGACGACGGACTGCCTCATCTCGAGGGAGCCCGAGCCGAGCAGAACCCCGCCGCCCAGCGTGTACCCGGAGCCCTCGAAGAGCTCCAGGCCGCCGCCGCCGGTGAGGGTGATGCCCTCGACGATGACCCCCGGGTCGCCGGTGTAGAGCACCGTCAGGGCGGGCAGATCGCCGTTGGACCGGATGACCACGGAGCCGGGGTCCTGCGCCTGGATGGTCAGTGACTTGTTCGTCACGAACACCGACTCGTTGTACTCACCGGGGCCGAGCAGGATGGTCGAGTCGGTCGGCGCCGAGGTCACGGCCACGTCGATGGAGGGGCAGACCGCGTCGCACGGCGGGTTGCCCGCTTCGCACCAGTCGTTCTGCAGCTCGGGATCGACGCAGTAGATCCCGCCGCCTCCGTAGGCCAGGTCCGCCGCGGACCAGGACACCAGCAACCGCTCGCCCCCGGCGCCCAGCAGCCCGTACAGCGTGCTCCCGTCGGTGCTCGCGGTGATCCCCAGGACCGAGTCGGCGCCGTCGGTGTCGGGGCTGGACCAGCCGTCGCCGGCGGCGAACACCACGTCGAGCAGGTTGCCGGTGACGTCGAAGAGCAGGATCCCCCGGGATCCGGCGACCGCCAGTCGCTCGCCGTCGAGGCCGGCCACGGCGAACGGCTCGCCGATCCCGGGCCAGTCGAACGCGGCGTCGATCAGGAGCGGGTTCACCATCCAGGTGGCCATCTCCGAGCTGCCGACGTCGTACCGCACGACGCGGGAGAAGCCCTCCGCCTCGTCGAACTCGACGTAGCGGCCGGTGACCGCCGTGAGGACCGGGCTGCCCGTCAGCCCGTCGATCGTCAGCCCCTTCGACGGCTCGAGCGGCAGCGAGTACGGGTCGTTGCCGCCCGCGATGACGGTCTCCGGCGCCAGGAACGCCCCCGTCTTGCGGAACACCCCGTCGACGCGATCGGTGCCGCACTGGTCGGTGTAGCCCTGCCATGGGAACCACTCCGTGGAGGTCGAGCCGCCCGAGTAGAAGCCGAACCGCTGGACGTCGGAGACGGCCCACGACGTCACCGCCACCGGGCGGCAGGCGTCGTCGCCGACGTCGGTCGAGTTGGTGCCCCCGAAGGCCACCGGGATCTCCAGCGAGGCGAACGGGTTGACGCTGACCCGCCAGACGTGTCCGCTGATCGGGTCCGCGATGAGGCCGCGGAGCGCGCCCCAGCCGGTGGCGGAGGAGACGGAGAGCGGTCCGTCGCCGACCGCGCCGATCTCGCTCGAGGGCTCGAGGGTGTCCGCCGAGTAGCGCTGGTACCAGACGTCTCCGCCGTTGGCGTCGCTCCCGAAGAGGACCAGCTCGCCCCCCGCGCCGCGGCCTCCGGGATCCGCGTCGATCGCTTCGGTCCAGTAGAAGGCGTCGCCCTCGGAGATCTCGACGGCGTTCTGCACGGGTGGCACCGCGAACGCCGACGCGGGCAGCAGCAGCGCGAGGGTGGCCGCCGCCGCGACGCTCGCCGGCCCGAGCGCGCGTCGCCGCCGGGCGATCGCCAGGGGCAGCAGGATGAGCGCCAGCCCGAGCCCGCCACCGGCGCCGGCGGTCGACGAGCCGCAGTCGTTGCAGCGCAGTCCGCTGGGCAGCAGGTCGGTCGGGTCGACGGTGCCCGAGTCGTCGTCGTCACCGGTCGCGTCGTCGTCGTCGTCGTCGGTCGCGTCGTCGTCGTCGGTCGCGTCGTCGTCGTCGGTCGCGTCGTCGTCGTCGTCGCCCCACTCCTGGGGGTACCAGTCGCCGGCGTCGCTGCCGTACATGCCCTGGTCGGTGCCGTCGACCCCGGCGCCCAGCGTCGCGGAGCCGGGCTGCACGTGCAGGTTGGCCTCGCCGTCCCCGTCGGCGTCCTGGAACAAGGGGTCGTCGTCGATGTTGGGGACGGTGCCGCAGCTCAGGTCCATGCCGGCCCAGGCCTCGGTCGGCCGCAGGGTGGAGCCTTCGATGCAGCCTTCCACCTCGGACGCCTCCACCGGGTACTCCCCGACGTTGTCGACGATCGAGCTGCGGACCTCGATGAAGGTGTTGCCCAGGGCGATCTCCGGGGTGTCTCCGTCGCCGTCGCGGTTGTTTCGGGTCAGGGTGACGTGGTCGAAGATCGACGGCTGCATCGGGAACAGGCCGGCGCCCGCGATGGTCAGCCCGGAGCCGGCCATCTCGGCGGAGTTGTCGTGGATCCCCGTCGCCTCGAAGACCAACCCCGCGTGGGCGACGGCCCCGACGCCGCCGCCGAGCATCGCTTCGTTGTCGCGGATCAACAGGCGCTTGCCGACCAGGTTCGCTTCGAAGACGAAGATGCCGCCGCCGATCGTGACCTCCGTGTCTTCGCCGCCGGGCAGCCGCGTCCAGTGACCGGAGCCGCCCTGGAGGACCAGGCCGTCCAGGGCCACCCCCGGCGCGCCGACCTGGGCGACGGTGACGACCGGGCCGTCGTTGCCGTTGGCGTCGACGATGACGTTGCCGGGGTTCTCGGCCGACAGGGTGAGCTGCTTGCCCACGATCAGGAGCGTCTCGTTGTAGATGCCGTCCACGATCAGGATCTCGTCGCCGCTGCAGGAGGCCTCGATCGCCTCCTGGATGCGGAAGTGGGGGCCGAACTCGGGGTCGACGATCCGCACCTGCCCCTGCTCCGAGCTGGGGAGCACGTCGCGGCTCCACTGGACGACCAGCGCCGGGCCGGTGTTGTCGGTGGTGGAGGCGGCCCAGTCGGTCGCGAAGAGCGCGAAGACACCGAAGCCGGCGTCGGTGGTCGCCAGGGACATGAGCCGAGCGGGCGGCTCGCCGCCCTCGCTGACGAGGTCCGAGTGGGGCGCGACCTGGTTCCAGAGCTCGCCGATCACGCTGCCCGTGGTGGTGTAGACCACGATCTCGGTCTGGCTGCCGAGCACCACCCGCTTGTCCTCGAGGACCAGGATCTCCGTCGGGTCCCCCATCTCGCCGACCATCCCGTTGCAGGCCCAGCCCGGCGGCACCGGCCAGTTGTGCAGGAAGCGGTCCGGGGGGGCGGATCCGCCGAACACCAGGTCCGACACGTCCCACGCGATCACCCGCGCCGGGTCGCCGGTGACGACCCACAACTCCGCCTCCTGGTTGCTCTCGTTCTTCCAGACGGTGAGGGCCTTGGTGGCGCCCGAGGGGAGCTCGCCCTGGCCGGCGCCCCAGATGCCGAGCGCCTCGACGACGCCGCCGCCGAACTCCGCCCGCTGCACGCCCGGGTACTGCTCGGCGTAGCATTCCTCGCACGGCGTCTCCGAGCCCGGGTCCGAGCCTTCGACGAACCACAGCTGCAGCCCCTCGGTGGTCAGCGCCACCGGCGAGAGCAACGCCTCGCCGGCGAAGTTGGTCTCGATGACCTCCGCGACCTCGTCGCCGAGGCCGGGGATGGGATCGAGCTTCCAGATCGAGCCGCGGTTGGGGTCGGCGAGGTAGCCGAGCTGTCCCGAGCCCGTGGCGGCCGCGGCGGACAGCGGGTTGGCGCCGGTGGAGACGAGGCCGACGGGCTGCGCCTGGTCCCAGCAGTCCAGGGCGCCGTCGTCGATGGCGCAGTCCCGGAAGGTGACCTCCGACTCGGTCGTCCAGATGTTCCAGACGCGCATGCTGGGCCCGATGAAGCCGGCGCCGCTGGGGTCCAGGCCGTTGGCGTGGAACGTGAGCTCCGTCCCCTTGTCGAGGGTGACGACGGAGCTCGGCGTGGGCTGGGCGGCGACGGGCGCCGCCCAGGTCAGGGCGAGGGCGGCGAGCAGGAGAGCAGCAGGTCGGATCACGAGGTCGTCTCCAGGCTGACCGTCAGCGGCGCCCCGGCGGCGCGCGCGTCGTCTGCCGGGGGCTGCAGCACGCGCCCCTCCGGCCAGTATGTCTGCACGGTGTCGTCGTGCACCGGGGCGATTCGGATCACCCCGTTCAGCTCGCCCCAGTCGCTTCGAACCCTCACCGGTGCGCCCTCCTCCAGGCCCCGCTGCGCGGCCGTCGCAGCCGAGACACCCACCGTTCGGCGGTCATCGCCGGTGCGGCGGGTGGCCAGGCGGAGACCCGGATTCGGCCACCGTGGAGGGTCGATCGGGGGCAGCCGGGCCCGCCCGTCGTCGGTGGCGAAGGCGTCGGCGTGCAACCTGCGGCCCCCCCACTGGAAGCCGTCACCCGGCGCGTGCAGCCGGTCCACGCGATCGTACCCCGCGACGTCGCGCGCCATCACCTCGCGCACGGCGGCGGCGTCGACGGGGTCGAACCGGGCCTTCAGCGCGGGGTCTGCGGCGCACGCGACCTGGCAGGCGATCTGCCAGTCGGGGCGCGCCTCCCCGACGGGGTGGCCGAGGATCTCGGGGGAGAAGCGCACGTGGCGGTCCACGCTGGTGAACGTCGAGCCGCCGCGCGCCTCGTAGCGGCTCTGGGTGGGCAGCACGAGCACCGCCTCGCCGGGCTCCAGCATCATCGCGGGGTCCAGGAACATCGACTGGTGCACCCGCACGGGCAGGCGCGAGAGGTCCGAGGGGCCGCGGGGGAGGGCGTCGGCCAGCCCCTCCCCGGCCATCCAGAGCAGGTCGAGGCCGCCGCGGGTGGCCTGGTCGAGGATCTCCCCGGTCTTCCAGCCGCCGTGCTCCCCGAGCTCGGGCCCGAAGCCGACGTCGCGCGCGCCGCGCACCCCCGCTTCGCCGCCGAGAGGCAGCACGCCGCCGCCGTCCCGGGCGAACCAGCCGCGGGCGAGCGCCACGCTCAGCACGGCGCCCACGGTCTGGCCGGGATCGGGCCCCCGGCCCAGCGCCGCCCCCAGGGCCAGCACGCCGGTGCGGGCCGCCCCGAAGGTCCGAGCCAGGTGCCGGACGCGCTCCCGGGAGAGGCCGCAGCCGGCGGTGATCGTCTCCCACTCCAGCGCCTCCAGCCGCCGCGGCAGCCGCTCGGCGCCGGTGCAGAGCAGCGCGAAGAAGGCGTCGTCGGTGTCGCGCTGCTCGGACAGCGCCTTGAGGAGGCCCCAGGCCAGGTGCCGGTCACCGCCGGCGGCGATGGAGATGTGCTCGTCGACGAGCCGGCTCCCGAACACGGCGGCGCCGGGGCCTGCGCCGAGGTAGACGCCTTCGAACTCCGGCTCGGCCGCGGGTCCGATGGCGATGACGCGCGCGCCGGCGGCGCGGCCGAGGTGGAGCAGACGAGCGAGGAAGGGGTGCCGGCGGAGCCCGAGGCCCCACAGCACGACGAGGTCGGTGGAGCAGAGATCGACGAGGGAGCAGGTCGCCGCTTCGAGCCCCCCGGTCCACTGCAGTAAGGAAAGCGCGACGCGGTGACCTGCATCCCCCGTCAGGTCGATATGGGGTGTGCCCAGCGTCCTGGCCACACTTTGTAGGCAGAAGAAGCCCTCGTTGCTCAGCGCCCCGGGGTCGGCGAGCGCGGCCCACGGGCGCTTCGCCTCTCGGATGCGGGTCGCCGCGAGATGGAGCGCGTCCGGCCAGCCGACGGGGGTGAAGTGACTCTGGCCGGCGCGCCAGACGAGGGGGACGGGGATCCGGCCGAGGCTGCGCAGCTGCTCGGCGGTCCGCTTGCGCAGGCCGGCGACCTCCGGCAGCTGGTGGGGGTCGAACGCCTCGGCCAGGTAGCGCGGCAGGTCGTCGAGGCGACGCGAGCAGAAGTGCACCCCGGCGATGGCGTCGTCCCGCAGCCCGTGGGTGCCCAGCTCGCAGGTGCCGCAGACGCCGTAGCGCAGCACGTCGAGGGCGAACCGCGGGTGGTGGCGGGCTCGCCAGGCAGCGCGCGCGAGGCCCGGGCCTCGGCGGGGGCCCGGACGGTCCAGCCCGAACGGCACCCAGGAGGCGAGCGCCGCGCGGGAACCGATGCGGATCGGGGACGGATCGACGCTCTCCACCGGGACGATCCTACCCGCACTTGTGGTAGACGCGAGCATGGCACGGAGTCCCGTCGAAACGACGAAGGTCGTGAGGGTGCGCGGCGGCGTGGCCGAGCCGGTCGACGATCGGCTGGCCGTCGAGGAGCCGCTGGAGATCCGGCTCGGAGACGACCCGGTGGCCGTCGTGATGCGCACGCCGGGCGACGACATGGCGCTCGCGGTGGGGTTCCTGTTCAGCGAAGGCATCCTCCGGGACCCCGACCAGGTGTTGTCGGTGGCCTGGTGTACAGACACCGAGCCGGGGGCCGAGGGAAACATCGTCCGGGTGCTCGCCGATGGGGCGGACATCGAGGCGCTGGAGGCGGCCCGTCGCCAGGTCTACGCCTCCAGCTCGTGCGGCCTGTGCGGCAAGGCGACCCTCGACGCGGTGAGGCTGCTGGTCCCCGACCTGCCGCCCCCGCCGACGCTCGGAGCGGACGTCGTGGCGGGGCTGCCCGGCTCGCTCCGGGCTGGTCAGGTGTTGTTCGATTCTACGGGTGCCCTGCACGCTGCAGGCCTTTTCTCGTCCGATGGAGAGCCAATCCTGATCAAAGAGGATGTGGGCAGGCACAATGCAGTCGACAAGGTCCTCGGCACGATGGCGCTCCGCGAGGTCTGGCCGCTGTCGGACCGCGTGCTGATGCTCTCCGGCCGCGCCTCGTTCGAGATGGTCCAGAAGGCGGCGATGGCCGGCGTCGGCGCGATCGTGGCCGTCTCGGCCCCGTCCAACCTGGCGGTGGAGCTGGCCCGGGAGCACGGGATGCTCCTGGTCGGCTTCGTGCGGGGGGATTCGATGAACGTCTACTCGGGCGCCCTGGCATGATCGGAGGATGCGACGTCTCCTCCTGCTGTTCGCGCTGACGCTCCCGCTCGCGGGCTGCCCGACGAGGGGGCCCGACGAGCTTCCGGACGACGACGACGACGACGACGCGACGGAAGACGACGACGACTCGGCGGTCGACGATGACGACACCACGCCCGACCCGGACCCGGACGGCGACCAGCTGACGAACGACTTCGAGTCCGAGATCGGCACCAACCCGAACGTCGCCGACACCGACGGGGACGGCTACGACGACGGCGTCGAGCACACCAACTTCTTCTTCGCCCGCGACGCGTCCGACTACCCGTACATCGGCGGCTACCCCCGGGGGCCGATCCCCGAGGAGGTGGAGGGCGAGGGCTTCGACCAGGGTCAGATCACGGACAACTGGTCCCACCTCGACCAGTTCGAGCAGGAGCTGTGGATGCACCGCTTCTACGGCAACGTCGTCGTGATCTACATCGACACCGAGGAAGCCCCGCCGATCGGGTCGATCGCCCCGTCGGTGCAGGCGACCTACGAGGAGTACGCCGACGAGGGGTTCGTGGTGCTCAACTTCCTCACCCAGGGGCTGACCTGGGGCAGCCCGCCCTCGGCGACGCGCTGGATCGGAGACCACGGCCTGACGTTCCCGGTCTTCGAGCACCAGAACCAGAGCGTCAGCGTCAACTATCACTACGCCCCGTTCGTGCCCCACTTCACGGTGCTCGACCGCAACCTGCGCATCCGTTCGCTCAGCTACAGCGGCTACAACGAGTGGGAGTTCGTCATCGACGAGGTGGAGTTCCTGCTGAGCGAGGATCCGCCCGAGGTGGACTGGCCGCTGCCGTAGGCGGTCTATGATCGACCGGTGAGCCGCGAAGCAATCAATCGTGTCAACGCGCTCTGCGAGGCGGAGCCTGAGCTGACCGCTGCGCAGCGGTTTCGCCTGGCGCTCGACCTCTCGGCGACCACCGCGCGCCTCAAGCGACAACAGCTGATCCGGAATCATCCGGCCACGTCGGCCGAGGCGATCGAGCGCATGCTCGAGGCCTGGCTGACCACTCGACCGGGCGCCGCACTGGGTGACGCCGATGGCCGTCCCGGACCCTGGGGGGAGTCATCGACCGGCTCGAGCTCGCGCTGAGCGCCGCCCGGGCTGCGCTCGAGGAGGACGGCTTCCGGTACTCGCTCGTCGGGGGGTTGGCGGTGTCCATTCGCGCGGAGCCCCGGTTCACGCGCGATGTCGATCTCGCCGTCGCAGTCGTCGACGACGACGACGCTGAGGCGGCGGTCCTCGGGCTGGTCCGCCGAGGCTGGGGAGCCGTCACGAGCGTGGAGCACAAGGCTACCGGCCGGCTTGCAACGGTCCGACTGCGGCCCCCGTCGGAGTTGGTGAGCGGTGTCCTGGTCGATCTGCTGTTCGCAAGCTCCGGGATCGAGCACGACATCGTGGCGGCCTCGGAGCCGGTCGAGGTGCTTCCGGGGGTGGTCGTCCCGGTGGCGTCGCTGGCCCACCTGGTCGCGATGAAGACCCTGTGCCGCGACGACCGCCAGCGACCCTTCGACTACGACGACCTGCGCCACCTGCTCGCGCTGGCCAGCGCGGAGGACCTCGACCTCGCCCGGACCGCGCTGATCCGAATCGAGGAGGCGGGGTATGCGAGGGGGCGGGATCTCCAGGCGAGCCTGGACGAGCTGCTCGACTCACTCCGGGTCTGAGACCGAGTCGACCCCGCAGAAGAGCCCGCTGGCCATCCAGTCGGCGAACCAGCCCCCCAGCCCGGCCATCATCGCGGCGACGTCGGCCCCGTCCATCGTGGCGGTCGCTTCGATGGCGGCGCCCATGGTCTCGCCCGCCTGGAGGGCGGACAGGAGCGCGTGCTGCTCGCGGCCGATCGGGAAGCGGAAGCGGCGGTCGCCGCGGCGGTAGACGCAGATCCAGGCCGTCTCCGGCGGCGGCAGCTCCGGCTCGTCCCCCCGGTTGACGGCGTTCATCGCCTCGCTGGTCGGGTGACCGAGCTGAAGCAGCTCCATCGCGGCGATCGTCTTCAGGCGGACCGTCGGCCACAGGTCCTGGGCGATCGCTTGCAGCCGCTCGAACGGGACCGGCTCCTCGAACCGTCGGTCCCACACCTGGTCCATGGCGCGCTCCACCCGGGCGACGTCGGCGCAGAAGCGGAGGGTCGCGGCGAGCCGCTCGTCGCGCTGCTGGTCCGCGATGGCCTGCATCCAGTCGGCGAATGGGGCGCCGACCCGATCCAGCGACCAGGTCTGGGAGGGGTGCTCGACCAGGAACTCCCGGGCGGCGGCGCGGAACTCGGTCTCCCCGAGGAGCTCCACCGCGGTCGGGAACTCGCCCGCCAGGACGTCGATGATCCGGGCGAAGTAGGCGTAGCCGTAGACCTCCAGCTGCTCGGTCGGGCTCATGCGGTCGTTGGGCGGCACGACGTCGGCCAGCTCGCTCGCGCCGACCGGCAGCAGCCCTTCGGCCTTCGCCGCCTCGAACCCGGCGTCCACGCCCTCGGGGTGGGTCACGACGCGGAGCATCCACCGCTCCAGCCGGTCCAGCCCGGGGGCTCCGGGGGCGATCGCCTCAGGCACCGATCGCCTCGCTCTCGTCCAGGAAGGCGCGGTGGGGACGGCACTTGTGGAGCTCGGCGACCAATTCGTCGAACTCGGGGATGTGGTCGTCCCACTCCAGGAGCGTGGCGATCCCCCCGGCCCGCCGCTGGACCGAGCCGTACAGCGCCCACACTTCGTCCCGGACGTGGTGATCGTGGGTGTCGACGCAATGGGTGCCGTTGTCGGTGTGGCCGGCGAGGTGGTTCTGCACGACGCGGTCCCAGGGCACCTGGTCGAGGTAGGCCCACGGGTCCATGTCGTGGTTGCGGCAGGTGACGTAGACGTTGTTGACGTCCAGCAGCAGGGCGCAGTCGGCGCCCTCCGCCATGCGGCCGATCCACTCGATCTCGGGCATCGAGTCCGACGCGAAGGTCAGGTAGGTCGACGGGTTCTCCATCACCAGCGGTCGCCCCAGGAAGTCCTGGACCCGCTTGATCCGCTCCACGACGTGGGCCAACGACTCCTCGGTGTAGGGGACCGGGTAGAGGTCGTGGCCGTTGCGGCCGGCCACGCCGGTCCAGCAGACGTGGTCGCCCATCCAGGCGACGTCGATGCGGTCGGCGAGCGCCTTGAGGCGCCTCAGGTAGGTCCAGTCCAGCGGGTCGGTGCTGCCGATGGACATCGACACCCCGTGCATGACCACCGGGTAGTCCCGGCGGACCTGCTCGAGGACGCGCATGGGGCGGCCCTCGGTGGCCAGGAAGTTCTCGGAGATGATCTCGAACCAGTCGACTCCGTCGGGCGTGTGCTCGACGACGTGACCGAAGTGCCTGACGCGCAGCCCGACCCCGAGCCCCAGGTCCGGCAGGGCGAAGCGGTTGGCCATCGTCACCTCCGTCTACGCAACAGGGCCGGCGGGCACGCTGCCCGCCGGCCCTGTCGGATCATCATCCAGCAGGGCTAAACGACCCATCACCCACCTGCAGCCCACACACCGTCGGTCCACGAGCCCGATCCCGGCGTCGCTCGTCGGTCACGATGGCCCGCATCGCTCCCTCCTCGCTCCTGGATCTCGGGCCCGTGCCCTCTCCGGTGTGAGGCCGCATATGAGTGATGGGCCGTCTAGTGCTTCTTGTAGTCGCCGGTGGCGCAGCCACCCTTGCCCTTGCACTCGTTCTTGCCGGCGCAGTCGTGGTCGTCCGTCTTGCAGCCGCCCTTGCCCTTGCACTCGTTCTTGCCGGCGCAGGAGTGGCCCTCCATCGTGGAGCAGCCGCCCTTGCCCTTACAGCTGTTCTTGCCGGCGCATCCGCCGTCGCCGCTCTTGCAGCCGCCCTTGCCCTTGCACTCGTTCTTGCCGGCGCACTCGTGCTTGCCACCGGCTGCGCCGTCCTCTTCCTTCTTCTCGTGGTGCTCCGCGAGGGCGGGGGTGGCGGCTCCGGCCAGCACGCCGCCCATGGCAGCGAACATCAGCTTGTTGAAATCACGTCGGTTCACGGAATTACCTCCCTGTTGATGACCCGGTGGGTCTGAAGCACACCCCTGCGCCTCGAGTTGGTGGATGAGTCTACCGTCACAATCTCAGACACGTATGCACGAGCTGAGCTCTGGTTACGTACAGACCGGTCCGAGGGATCGATCGGGTCGGTATCATCGATGCGTGTCGGTCGCCCTCGAACTGCTGGTCTCGTTCACGAAGGTGGGGTCCCTCGCCTGGGGTGGGGGGCCAGCGATGCTGCCCCTGATGCAGGCGGAGTTCGTCGAGCACCGCGGCTGGATGACGGACGAGGAGCTCATCGACGCCCTCGCCGCCGGCTACTCGCTGCCGGGACCCATCGCGACGAAGATGGCGGTCTTCATCGGGTGGGAGCAGGGCGGCGCGATGGGCGTCGCCGCCGCGTTGACCGGCATGGTGTTGCCGTCGGCGCTGATGATCGGGCTGGTGCTCGCGGCCTACACGTCCTTCAAGGACAACCCGCGGGTGGAAGGGATGATGCGCATGGTGCGTCCCGTGATCCTCGCGCTGCTCGCCTGGATGGTGCTGCAGATCGCGCCGAAGGCTGTCATGAGCTGGCAGACCGGCGTGCTCGCGGGGGTCGCGCTGGGGCTCCTGCTCCTGAAGGTGCACCCCGCATGGCTGATCGTCGCGGCGGCCGGCGTGGGGGCGGTGGTCCATGCGAGCTGACCGCGCGGCGTTGGCCTTCGTGGCGTTGGCGGTCGTCGCCGGCGCGCCGGGGGCCCACGCGGATCAGCCCTATATCGTGGGCAGCGAGGCGGATCCCGACCGTGAAGTCCAGGAGCGGGACCTGGGTCCCCGCCTCATCGACTACGACCTCGTCCGCACCCACGTCTACTCGGAGCGGTTCTCGGTCGAGAGCGTGGCCGTCGCGCCCAACGGCCGGGAGGTCGCCGCGATCTCCCGCGTCAGCCGGGAAGGGCCGCGGGCGTGGGATGTCGAGTCCGGACGCTCCCTCAAGCTGCCCCCCATGCCGACAGGGGCCAGCGCGCTGGCCTACAGCCCGGACATGCGGTTCATGGCGTCGGCCGTTCGGGAGGACGTGCTGAGCGACCAGCGCGGGGGCATCGACATCTACGACCTGGACTCCGGCCGTCCCGGCCCGCCGCTGCTGGGCGGGGACGAGGCGGTCGACGTCGCGTTCTCCCCGGACGGGGGCGTGGTGGTGGCGGCGGTGGCCGACGGGGTGGTCGCCTGGAGCCTGAGCGACGGGCGGGCGGTGCACGTGCTCGACCTCTCGAGCGGCGCCGACTCGGTCGCGTTCACCTCCGCCGACGACCTGATGGTGACGGTGGACGGCGGGCGGGTGCTGATGCGCGTCTCGGTGTCGACGGGGCGCACGCAGGAGTCGTGGGAGGGGGTCGGCGGCACCGCCGCGTCCAGCTCCCCCGAGGGTCGCCTGGTCGCCATGGGCGGAGGCGGCGTGGTCCGGATCTTCGACCTGTGGGAGGGCGGACGGCCTCAGAAGATCCCGGTCGACGGCGAGGTCACCGCGGTGGACTGGGGCTCGTCGGGCGACGTGCTCGCGGTCGGCACCAACCGCGGCGAGGTCCTCGTCTTCTCGGTGCGGGGGGTCAAGCCGATGCCGCGGGACGCGGGCCCCACCCGGCTCGGCGGCGGGTCCGGAGGCGGCGGCAGTCGGCGGGCGGACCGGGACGACGGCCGCACCCGGCGCGACGACCGGGGCGAGCGCGACGACCGGAGCGACGTCGGCATCGGCATCGACATGGGCCGCAGCGACCGGAACCGCAACCCCTTCGGGGGTGGCGGCGGCGGCGGGTCTCGTGACGACCGGGGCGGCGACCGCTCGGGCGACCTCGGTCGCACCGAAGAGGCGCCCCGGGTCGAGGTGGTGGCGGACATCCGCGTCCTGCTCCTGTCGAGCTTCGGCACGGATCCGCGCACGGGCGGGGACATGGAAAAGGCGCTGACCGACAACCTCAAGAAGATCGAGCCCTGCTGGAAGAAGGAGGCCCGCAAGGGCGCCTCGGTGGTGGGTGAGGTCGTGCTGCCGATGACCATCTCGGCCGACGGTGAGGGGCGCGGCTTCGGCAAGCCGCTGACCGACACGATCGGCAACGAGGACCTGGTCTCCTGCCTGCAGGACAAGCTGCGCGGCAGCCTCTTCCCGCCCGGCCTCGGCTCGCTCGAGGCGGAGCTGACGCTGACCTTGCGCGAAGAGGTCCAGAGATGAGCCGTCGGTGAAGTCCCGGAGCGGCCTCGTGCTGCTCGCGGGGGCCGCCATCGCCGTCGCGCTGGGGGCGGCCGCGGCGCTGCTCCGGCCGAGCCCGCCGGCGGCGCTGAACTCGCCCACCAACATCGCCATCCCGGTCCGGGACGGCGACCACCGCATCGAACCCCGCGAGGTCCACGAGCGCATGCTCGAGGGGCTGGTCGAGGCGTCCCGCGGCACCGATCGGCCCGATCGGATCCCGGCCTTCTCGAGCCTCGCCCTGCTGATCAAGCGAGACCCCGACGACTTCGCGTGGGCGCTGCAGCGGCTGGCCGAAGACGACGTGCCGATCGCGCTGGTGACGAGCTTCGCGAGCCAGATGCCGTCCCGGGATCGGGGCCTCGACCCGGTGGTGCACGGGCTGCTGATCGACCGCCTCACGGGGGACGACCCCGAGGATCGCGTGGCCGCCCTCGATGTGCTCCGCGGGCGAGGCGTCGTGCACTCGACGGCGGAGGGGGCGTGTCGCTGCGCCTTCGGCGTCTACCCCCGCGCCCCGAAGTCGGGGGAGCGGGCGTGGCTCCTGGCGTGGTCCCTGGACGGTGAGGGGGTCGGCTGGGCGCCGGCGGAGTCCGAAGACGGCTGGCTGTTGAACCTGTCGCGCGGAGCCCCGGACGGCCCCCAGGTCCGGGTCCAGGCGCTCGACGCGGCTCCATCCCCGCCCTGGTCGGCCCGCGGCGTCGACCTGCCGGGATCGGTCTATGTCACCGTGCGTTGAAGACGTCCGGTTGACGAGTCCCTCAACGAACTGTAGAGATACCGACCGCTCGACGGAGAGGTGACCGAGCGGCCGAAGGTGCACGACTGGAAATCGTGTGTAGGGCAACCTACCGAGGGTTCGAATCCCTCCCTCTCCGCCATTCATCCACTCGCAGATGAATGTCGTCGCCGACCGCGCAAAGCGGGGCGGACCGGGCCCGTCCGATAATCAGTACAAAACATGTACAGAGCTGTCGGGCCGTCTAGATTGCCCGTGATGTCGCACGATCCAGCGCCCGGGCGTTTCAAGATGGGGACCCTGAGCCGGCTGACCGGGCTGAAGCCCGAGCTGCTGCGCGCGTGGCAGCGTCGCTTCGGGCTGTTCGAGCCCGAGCGCACCGCCGGCGGCCATCGGATGTACACCGCTGACGACCTCCGGCTCGCCCTCTTCGTCGGTGAGCTGGTGGACTCGGGCCGGAGCATCGGCGAGCTGGCTCGCCGCGGGCGGCCGGAGCTGCTGAGGGAGGCTCGCGAGCGCTTGCCCGACCTCGATGTCGTCGGTCCCGAGGCGCTGGCGGCGACCGCCCGTCCCGCCGTGGCGGCTTCGCTCTCCCGGGCTCAGATGACGGCGCTGTGTGACCGCGTCGTGGAGGCGTCCGTCGCCCTCGACCCGTCGGCGCTCCGGGCGGCGATCGACCGTGCGGTCGCCGGGGGCGACGTCGAGCAGTTCATCGACGGCCTCGTCAAGCCCGCCTCCATCCGGATCGGGGAGCTGTGGCAGAGCGGTGAGTGCTCCGTGGCGGGGGAGCACCTCGCCAGCTCGATGCTCCGCGACCGGCTCCATGCGTTCCTGAACGACGCGAACCCGCCCGCCGGCCGGACCGCGCCCGAAGCGGTCGTCGCGTGTCTGCCCGGCGACTTCCACGAGAACGGCGCGCTGATCGCGGCGGTGCGACTGGCGGGGCTGGGCTGGCGGGTCTCCTGGCTGGGCGCCGCCACCCCCCTGGCCGATCTCGACAAGCTCTGCCGCTCCCGTCGGCCCCACGCCGTCTATGTCTCCGCGACCCTGCCGGAGCTGTTCGCCGCGGCCCGGGACGGCCTGCTCGCCCTGGCGCGGCGCTGGAGCGGCGCCTTCGAGCTCGTCATCGGGGGCCAGGGGGCTCCCGAGGCGGACGCCGACCTGGCCGCGGCGGGCGCTCGGCTCTCGCGGCGCTGGGCGGCCCCCGGGCGGCCCCCCCCCAACCCCCCCCCCGGCCTTTTCGGGGGGGGCGGGCCCGCCGGGGGGCGGGGGGACGGCTCGTACCCCCCCGCTGTGGCGGTGTCCCCCCGCCGCAGCTTCGCCGGAACGGCTCGTTTCCCCCGCGCTGTGGCGGTGTCCCCCCGCCGGAGCTCGCCGGAACGCCTCGTTCCCCCGCGCTGTGGCGGTGTCCCCCCGCCGCAGCTTCGCCGGAACGGCTCGTTTCCCCCCCGCTGTGGCGGTGTCCCCCCGCCGCAGCTGGCCGGAACGGCTCGTTCCCCCGCGCTGTGGCGGTGT
>CAYQEG010000106.1:0-27383 GCA_964416435.1 uncultured Rickettsiales bacterium | reverse complement strand
GGGGGGGCCCCCGGGGGGGGGGGGGGGGCCGGCCCGCGCGCCCCCCCCCCCGCCCCGCGCGGGGGGGGCGCCGGCCCCCCCCCCCCGCCGGGCCTGGAGTCGTCTCCCACCGTCGTGGGCCCGAAGCCGACTCCTCGGATGCCGACGAGGCGGCCGGTCCCGCCGCCATCCGCGGCGACCACCGTGCCGTTGCCCCCGCCGCCGTCGGCCGCGACCACCGGGCCCCTTCCGGGCCCGCCGCCGGCGATCGCTCCGGCCGCCGAGCACGTCGGAGACGCGGGGCGGACCCGGACGCGTGCCGGCCCGGTGCGCTGGTTGGTCCGCATCTTCGCCGTGCTGGTCATCCTCGGAGGCGTAGGGTTCATCGCCGTCCGCCTGCTGCTGCCGATCGATGGTCCCGTCGCAGCCGGCCCGGACGCCCCGACGACCGACGAACCGGGCTCGATCGACGCCGCGGCCTCGGCCAAGTCGGCGGCCGCCGGGACGCCCTCGACGGCGCCGGCGAGCGACGTCACGGCGGACGACCCGTCCATCACCCCGGCTGAGCCGTCGGCGGCCCCGACGGAGGCGCCGGTGGACCGTGGTACCCGGGGCCTGCCCCCGGCCCAGCCGGCGCCTCGGGACCGCGACGCCGAAGATCGGTCGGTCGAGGTGGCGCCGGCGAGGACCCCCACGCCGGCCCCGTCGAGCCTCCCCGCCGGGAGCGTCGACCTGGAGATCACCCACCGAGCGATCGCTGCCGGCGACGCTGGCGCCAGCGACCTCGTGTCGGTGCGCCTGTCGGGCCCCCCCGACAGCCGGGTGGTGCTCTTCTCCGGTCCCCCCGGCGGGCCCTACGGGCAGTCCGCGCTCCGGGGCAAGAGCGGAGGCCGGTGGGAGGGCTGGATCACGTTCGCGGGCTCGTCAGGGGGGCGGTTCGAGTACTGGATCGTGGCCAGTCACCCGGCCGCCGACCGGGACGTCACCTCCGGCTCACGCTCCTCGCCGCACGTGGTCGAGCTGCGATGACCGCGACCCGGCTCGTCTCGGGGGTCGAGCGGCTGTGGCTCGCGGCGGACCGGATCGCGCCTCCCTTCGTCAACCAGTTGGTGCTCGAAGGGGATGGCGCCGGGCTCGACGCCGACCGGGTCAGCGCCGTCATCGACGCCGTGAGCGCGAGACTTCCCGGCAGCCGCATGCGTCTGCAGGGCCGGCTGCGGCGGCTGGCGTGGGTGGCGGACGGGCCGACGCCGAGGGTGCGTCGGGTGGACGGGAGCGGCTGGACGGGAGCCGGGCCGGAGGGTGCGCCGTTCCTGCTGGACCCGCTCCCCCCGGCCGTCGGTCCGACGACCGAGGTGGTGATCATCGACGGGGAGCCAGCGCGGGTCGCGGTGCGTACCCACCACGCGGTGATGGACGGGAGAGGCACCCTGGAGTTCGCGCGGGCTGTGTTCGCCGCGCTTCGCGGGGACGAGGTGCCGGTGGTCGAAGCCGGGCCGACGACCGACCGGGACCTTGCGCTCGCGGCCGGCCGCTCCCCCGAGGACGCGCCGCCGCGCGACTGCCCCGCGCCGGTGCGCGGCGCGAGTGGAGGCGCCGCTCAGGGCATGACGTGGCGGCGGGTGCGGCTGTCGTCGGCGCCCCGGCGCTTGCTCCCCCGCCTCGCCATCGCGATCGCCGATGCGACGGGAGAGCCTTGCCGCGTCGACGTGCCGGTGGACCTTCGCCCGGCCCGACCCGGCCTCGCGAGCACGGCGAACCTGTGCGGCCTGGTTCGCCTCCCCGTCAGCCCGGGGGCGGACCCGGAGCAGGTCGCG
Source organism: uncultured Rickettsiales bacterium (assembly GCA_964416435.1). Taxonomy (GTDB): domain Bacteria; phylum Myxococcota_A; class UBA796; order UBA9615; family UBA9615; genus CAYQEG01. The sequence continues at coordinate 25,587 of CAYQEG010000106.1, read as the reverse complement.
ACGGACCTCCGGGGGCGACTCGACCGCGGTGAGGGTGCGGACTTCGTGCTCGCGAGCGAACGGGTCCGGGGCGTGCCTCTCTCCCTGATGGCCCACGTCGGCTCGACGTCGGCCAACCAGGGGCTGGCGTTGGCCCGGTTCGGCACCACGGCGACGCTGTCGAACCTCGGCCGGATCGATCTGACCTCCCTGTCCTGCGACCGCTTCACCGCCCGACGGAGCTTCTTCATTCCGCCGGGCAACCCCGGGTTGCCGCTGTTCATCGCGCTCAACGGCGATCCCGAGGGGGTCGAGTTGTGCGCCACCGCGCCCGCGGCCCTGGCCAGCCACGGTCGGCTCGACCGCCTGTTGGAGCGGCTGGTCGGGGGGCTGGCGTGACCACCCACGTCGCCGCCGACGCGCTGAACGGGCGGGAGCGATACCAGGCGCTGATCGACTCGATCCTGCCGCGGCCGGTGGCGTGGGTCCTCACACTGGCCGAGGACGGGGTCCCGAACCTCGCCCCCTTCTCGTTCTTCTCCGGGGTCTGCGCGCGGCCGCCGGTCGTCTCGATCGCGATCTCCAGCAAGCCGGTCGGTGCAGGGCGTGAGCGTGAGTTCGTCGAGAAGGACACGACCCGCAACGCCCGCCGCTCCGGTGGCCTGGTCGTGCACATCGCGTCGGCGGACCTCGCCGCCGCGGTCCAGGAGACCGCCGCGGACCACCCCGCGGGGACCGATGTCCCCGCGCTGCTCGGCCTCGAGACCGCACCCGGCGTCTGGGGAGATGTGCCCTGGCTGCCCGGGCTGCCCGTCGCGATGGAGTGCCGTCTGCACGACGTCATCGAGGTCGGCTCGCCAGCGACCCACCTGGTGCTCGCCGAGGTTCTCGGCTGGCACTTCCGCGATGGTGTCGTAGGGCCCGACGGACGGCCGAACGTCGCGGGGGTCGATCCCGTCGCGCGGCTCGGCGTCGACCGGTACGGCCGGGTCACTCCCCGAGGAGGGAGCTGAGCTCGATCGGGGCGCCGAGCAACCGCGCGGATCGTTCGATGCCCTCCACCCAGGCCAGGTCCGTGAGGGCGTCGTCGGCCGACCAGGCCGACCCTGTGACGCGCCCGTCGAGGCGGTCGAGCCAATCTCGATGACATTGCACGACGGCCTGCCCGTCATCATCCAGATCTGCGCCGGGGCAGGGCGGCGCGACATGTACCTCACGGTCGCCCGTCTCGAGCGACGTGAGTCGCCCGTGCCGATCACTCACGCGCGTGAGTTCGAGGTCGTGGGCCCCCTCGGCGGACCAGGCCCGCAGCGGGGCGCCGGATCGGAGGGAGCCACGATCGCCCAGCAGCGTCCAGCCGGCCCCCAGCCAGGGGGCGTCGCGGCCGAGGTGGTGGCCTTCGCCGTCCCGCAGCGAGAAGACACGATCGTCGGTGGTGCGGACCTGCCCGAAGAGCAGCGGCTCACGGCTCACGCCCCGGCCCAGGTCGACGCCGGTGAGCGCTCTCTGACCGGTGGCGACTCGCCCCGGGCCCCGGTTGAACAGCGCCCGCGCGACCGCCGCGGCGTGATAGCGATAGCCTGCCCCCTCGGAGCTCACGGCGCGGAGCGCTCCCAGTCGTGCCCGACGAACGATCTCCCGCCAGAGCATCGCCTCGGGGAAGCGCGGATTCTGCTCCGCCACCTCCACCGGCAGCCCCGACTCACGCACCCGGCGGGCCAGCGCCAACGCGTCCGACCACTCCATCGCCAGGGGCGTCTCCAGCAGCGCTGGCAGTCCGAGATCGAGCACGCCTCCGGCGACCCGGTGATTCTCGTGGCAAGTGACGCTCACGATGGCCCCCCGGGCGCCCCAGGTCAGCGCGGCGTCGAGGTCCAGCGACCAGGGGACACCGAGATCGGCGGCGAGGGCGGCCGCTCGGTCCGCGCTCCGGGACACCACGCCCACGACCCGGATGCCGTCGGGGCTGCCCACCCGGGCCGCCATCGCGTGCACCGCCGCGCGCCGTCCAGCGCCTACGAGCACGACCGGCAGCGCCGTCACGCGGTCCCCAGATCGACCTCGAGATCGGCGGAGAAGTCGTTGCCGCGGTCCAGGGACAGGCAGAAGCCGCCGGTGCAGGCCTGGAGCCGGGCGCCGGCGGCCTCGGGCACCCAGGTCGAACGGCCGTCGAGCAGCGCGCCGAGATCCTGGTCGGGGCGGAACTCGTCCAGGGGCCCGATGGCGACCGAGTGGAGCGCGAGCCGGTTCGGCTCGGTCCGGAAGACCCAGGTGGTCGGGAAGCCCGGCGACTCCAGCGTGCAGCCGCCGAGGCGCACCGAGCGGGCCGCGCCGGTGTGCAGATCGCCCGCCGTCACCTTCACGAGGTAGGCCCGCCCGGCCAGCTCGCCCCGCAGCTCGGGGTCCTTCAGCTGCTCTGCGAGCTTGTCGCAGCCGGGGCAGCTGGTGGCGGACACGACCAGCATCAGCAGATCGCGGCCGTAGTCGATCGCCCGCCTCAGGTTCTCGGTGACCTGCGCCGTGACATCGAGCGGCTGATCCGGACTCACGCTCACGCGAGCCACTCGGCGACCAGGCGGGGGAGCGCGGTCTCGGCGCCCTCGGCGATGACTCGGTGGAAGGGGCCTCCCGCCGGGTCCGGGTTGATCTCGATGCAGGTGGCGCCGCAAGCGCGGGCGACGGCGGAGAAGCCGGCCGCGGGGTAGACCACGCCGGAGGTGCCGACGCTGACGAAGATCGAGCAGTCCTGCAGTCGACGCTCGATCCAGCTCATGGCGTAGGGCATCTCCCCGAACCAGACGACGTCCGGCCGCAGGGGGGCGTTGCAGGCCGCGCAGGCGCCCGGGCGCGGCTGGGGACCGGTGATCGGCACCTTCGGGTGGTCGACCGACCGCTGACAGCGCAGCGTCCGGAGCGACCCGTGCATCTCGACGACCTCTGCGCACCCGGCGACGACGAGCAGGCCGTCCACGTTCTGGGTGACGTTGGCGACGCGGTCGGGGCCCAGCGCCTCCTGGAGCCGAGCCAGGGCGTAGTGCCCGGGGTTGGGCTCGACCTGCTCGACGAACTCCCGCCGCCAGTCGTAGAACCGCCGCACGAGCTCGGCGTCGGCGGCCCACGCCTCGGGGGTCGCGAGGTCCACGGCGCGGAGCCCCTCCCAGAGCCCGCCGGCTCCGCGGAAGGTGGGGACGCCGGAAGCGGCGCTCAGCCCGGCGCCGGAGAGCACGACCACGCGTTCGTCGGGACCCGGTCCAGCCATGGCGAAGGAGCCTAGCAGCGGTTTGACACCCCCGCGGTGTCGGGGTACTGCCATTCGCCATGGTCGCGTCCCTCTCCGCCTCTGACGAGCGCCCCGTCTTCCGGCCGGTGCCCCGCACCGGCGTGATCTTCGTAATGACCGAGGCCGCCAGGCGTGGCTTCCACTACGGCAACTCCGGCTGGGCCAACCTGGGGCAGGGGGCGCCGGAGACCGGCGATCTGCCCGGCGCGCCGGCGCGGGTCACCAGCATGGCCCTGCCCGAAGAGGTGCACGAGTACGCGCCGGTCGGCGGGCTCTGGGAGCTGCGGGAGTCGGTCGCGGCGCTGTACAACCACCGCTTCCGGCGAGGCATGCCGTCGCAGTACAGCGCGGACAACGTCGCCATCTGCTCCGGCGGTCGGCTCGCCCTGACCCGCATCGCGGCATCCCTCGGCAACGTGCACCTCGGTCACTTCCTGCCCGACTACACGGCCTACGAGGAGCTCCTCGACCTGTTCCGGGCGTTCGTCCCGATCCCGATCGTGCTGCACGCAGCGGAGGGATTCTCGCTGTCCGTCGACCGGCTCCGGACCGAGATCATCGGCAAGGGGCTGGGCGCGCTGTTGATCAGCAACCCCTGCAACCCGACGGGTCAGGCGGTCCGGGGTGGCGCTCTGCGGGCCTGGGTGGAGTCCTGCCGCGACCTCGGCTGTACGCTCATCCTCGACGAGTTCTACTCCCACTACCTCTACGCCGACGTGGCCGCCTCCGAGGGTGTCTCCCTGTCGGCGGCGCGCTACGTGGAGGACGTCGACCGCGACCCGGTGCTGGTCGTCGACGGGCTGACGAAGAACTGGCGCTACCCCGGCTGGCGTCTGTCCTGGACGCTCGGCCCGAAGGACGTCATCGAGCGGCTCACGTCCGCCGGCTCGTTCCTCGACGGCGGGACGTCCCACCCCGTGCAGCGCGCGGCCATTCCGCTCATCCGGCCCGAGCACGCCGACGCCGAAGCGAGGGCGATCCAGGCCGCCTTCTCGGAGAAGCGCCAGCTGGTCGTGGAGCGGGCCCGGGGCATGGGGCTGAGCCTCCAGCCGACCCCGGTCGGCTCCTTCTACGCGTTTGTCGGCCTGGACAACCTGCCGCCGACGCTGCGCGACGGCATGGACTTCTTCCGAGCGGCCCTCGAGCGCAAGGTGATCGTGGTGCCGGGGGAGTTCTTCGACGTGAACCCGGGGCAGAGGCGGGGCCACATCCCGTCCCGGCTCAAGCGCTACGCCCGGGTGAGCTTCGGCCCGTCGCTGGCCACCGTGAAGACCGGGCTGGACCGCCTCGATCAGCTGATTCGCGACGCCTGATCGGCCCGCTCGATCTCGACGAGCACACCGTCCCACAGGGCGATCCGGGCCTGCAGGGCGTCCCGCGCCGCCGCGGTCGCCTGTTCCCATCGCGCCTCGTCCTGCCCGCACAGGGACAGCAGCATCCGCCGCCCCATGGGTCCGTGCTCCTCGCCGTCGAGGTGGACGTGGCGCCGGAGGTACAGCCGGAAGTTGGCGCGCGGGTCGGGGCGCCGCTGGTCGACGTCTCGGGCCCAGGTGCGCAGCCGCCCCGGCACCGCGGCGCGGGCCTTGTCGGGCAACCGGCCGCGGACCGAGCGAAGGGCCCGGTCGCTGAACCCGCTGCTGCGGTCCATCTCGCGCAGGACGCGGTCGAACATCACCGGGATCAGATCCTCCCGGGCCAGGAGGAGCGAGGCGGCGACCTCGTGCACCGGTCGCTCCGCCGTGCTCAGGGTGTTCAGGACGAAGGTCTTGACGGCGTCGCACACCGCCACCGGCGCGAGGGCGTCGGCGGGCGCAAGCCCGTCGCGGAGTCCCCGCTCGAAGCGCTCCATCGGCCCCGGGTCGGCCCCGATCTCGCCCATCGCGCGGAGGTACAGGGCGTAGTGGCTCGAGTACTCGCCGTCGCCGACCTCGTCGGTCTCCTCGCCGAGGACGATCTCGTTGATGAGGCGCGCGGCCACCGGGTCCGCGGCGGGGAGCCAGGGGACGTCGACGCAGGTCAGTCGCCGCTGCAGCGACTTGGCGAGGCTCATGAAGTCCCACACCGCGAACACGTGGTGGGTCATGAAGGTCCGCAGCCCGGCGCCGGTGCGGGTCCGGTTGTAGATCGGGTGGGTGCCGAGCTTCGCCTGGAACGGCTCGACCCGGCGACAGAGGGTCGCGAAGGGGTCGTCGCCGTGGCGGAACTTGCGGGTACCGGGCTGGATGGGGCCTCCGATCGGCCGGAGTGTAGCCGCCCCAGGCGCCGCTGCTACAGTCCCGCGATGCCGCCTCGCTTCGAGTTCTGGTTCGACTTCTCCTGCCCCTACGCGTACCTCGCGAGCACGCAGGTCGAAGCGCTGGCGGAGCGCACCGGCGCCGAGCTCGTGCCGTGCCCGGTCCTGCTCGGCGGGGTCTTTCGGGCGCGGGGCACGGCCCAGAACCTGGCCGGCACGCTGTCCGCTCCCAAGGCGCGCCACAACTCCCTGGACCTCGAGCGTCACGCCCGGCTGTTCGGGGTCCCGCTGGTCTTCCCGGGGGGGCACCCGATGCGCACCGTCACCGCCCTGCGGTCGCTGCTCGTCGTCGGTGCGCCGTTCCTGCCCCTGGCTCATCGCTTCTTCGAGGCCTACTGGGTGCGGGGGATCGACCTGGCGAGCGACTCCGGCGTCGCCCAGGTGCTCACCGAGGCGGGCCACGACGCCGACGCGGTGATCGCCCGCTGCCAGGACCCGGAGGTCAAGGACGAGCTGCGCCGACGCACCGACCAGGGCATCGAGCGCGGCCTGTTCGGCGTGCCTGGCTTCGTCGTCGACGACCGCCTCTACTGGGGCCAGGACCGGCTCGGTGAGGTGGAAGAAGCGCTCGGCGGCGCCACCGAGGCGCAGCCCGGCGCCGCGGCGCACCCCGAGGCCGTCGCGGCCTGTGACTTCTACTTCGACTACAGCTCGCCGTTCACGTGGCTCGCGTCCCGGCGGATCGAGGGGCTCCTCGGTCCGGCGGTGCGGTGGCGGCCGATGCTCCTGGGCGCGGTGTTCAAGCAGGTCGGCGCGCCCAACGTGCCGCTGCACGCGATGAACGAGGCGAAGCGTGCCTGGACCGGGCAAGACCTGGACCGGCAGGCCGCCGCCGCGGGCGTCGAGTTGACCTGGCCCTCGGGCTTTCCCCTGAACACCGTGCTGGCCCTCCGGGTCACGCTCCTCGCCGATCCCGACAGCGCCGCGGGCCGCGCGCTCGTCCACCGGATCTTCTCGGCCTGCTGGCAGGAGGACGTCGATCCCAGCGACCCCGCCGTCATCGCGGCGCTCTGCGACGAAGTGGGGCTGTCCGGCGCCGACCTGGTCGAGCGGGCGGGCCACCCGACGACGAAGATGGCCCTGCGTGAGGCGACCGACGCCGCCGTTGAGGCGGGGGTGTTCGGCGCCCCCACCGTGGTGGTGGACGGGCCGGCGGGACCGTCGCTGTTCTGGGGGAACGATCGGCTGGACCTGGCGACCCGCGCGGCGCGGGGCGACGACCGGCTGCTGATCGGCTGAGGTCGGCGCTCGGGCGGCGCGGTCAGTCGGCGCAGATGATCGGCACGCGCGACGGGTACGCCATCCCGAACGTGACGCACATCTCGGCCGGGAACTCGAGCTCCTCGTCCCGGTCGTTGAACCAGGTGCAGGTCGTCGTGAACGTGTCCTGAGGCGTGACCACGAACTCGCCCGGCTCGTACTCGGTGTACTCCGGGGCGTCCCGCAGCACCGGCTCCCACTCGTCGACCTCGTAGATGACCTCGGTCTCGCCCGCTGCGTTGGTGTGCTCGGTCTTGAACCGCAGCCCCCACTCGTGCAGGTGGCCGCCGATGTACAGCAGCTCGAACGTCTCCTCCCAGCCGCAGTCGAAGGACAGGGAGTACTCCTCGACGTTCGGCGGGATCGCGAACTCGGTCACCGTGTTGACGAAGGGCGCCGTCCAGGTCGCCACCGCGTCCTCCTCGATCAGCTCGAGGTGGGCGGCGTCGCGCACCAGGACCGGCTCGGGGCGGATGTTGAGGTAGTGGCTCTGCAGGATGATGCGCTGACCCTCCTCCAGCGGAGCGGCCATGCCCTCGGGGAGGTAGAAGTCGTTGATCACCCCCTGCTCGTCCTCGTGGATCTGACCGCCGATGATGATCGGCTCCATGTTCGTCATCTCGAGGGCGTTGGTCTCGGTGCAGTCCCAGATCTCCCCGTCTTCGAGCTGGTGGGCCGGGGTGCTCGTGCCGAACACGGTGACGTGGTGACCCATGAGGCTCTGGTAGTTGACCTGCGACGTGATGCCCATCGCCGGCCCGTCGTAGGTCGTGATCCAGCACATCTGCCGCTCGCTGAACGCCGGGATGACGTACTCGGGCGACTCGAACACGAGGGTGTTCGGTCCGGGGGTGGGGAAGTCGCGGCGCATGTCGAGGGGCTCTTCCGCGGCCTCTTCGGGCGGCGTGCAGGCGCCGAGGGTGAGAGCCGGGAGCAGAGCCAGGAGGGCGAGCAGGGGCTGGATGCGCATCGCGTTGGTCCTAGGGGTTCAGGAAGCCGAAGAAGACCTCGGCCTCGGTCTCCTCGCCTTCGACGACGAGGAACTGGTTGTCGTTGGGGAGCGTGACCGGGTCGTTCTCGTCGGGGTCGCGGTCGTCTTCGACGCTGTTGCCGTCCGAGTCGAGGAAGCCGAGCACGACGACCCACTCAGCGGGGAGGGGCTCGGTCACGACGAGCACGCCGGTCGAGAGGTCCTCCCCGGTCAGGTCGACCAGCTTGACGTCCGCGCTGCCCAGGTTGACGGCGTCGTCCTCGGGGCCGATGCCGCTGACCTGCGAGGAGAGGAAGATCGAGCCGTAGAAGGCGCCGACGGCGGGCTCGTCCATGCCCTCCGCCCAGTCCGGGTCGAGCCGGAACGACAGGGCGAGGGTGCCCATCGCGGGCCCCGAGTCGTCGTCGTCGGCGGCGACCGCGGAGTCGTCGTCGTCGGCAGGGGTGCAGCCGATGAAGGTCGGCCACAGCGCGGCGATCAGGAGGGGCAGGAAGCGCAAGTCGAGGATCTCCGAGGTTGCGGAAGCTACCACGGGTCCCCCTGATGACGATCACTTTCACCGTGCGGACGAGGGCCCGGTGACATTCGCCCGCGGCCAAGGCACCCTGCGTGCAATCGCCGCCGAGAAACTGCCCCGGAGATGTCCGTGCGATCCGTGCTCCGCACCCTGCTCACCATGACCGCCCTGGTCCTCCTGTCCCTGGTCACCCTCGGCCAGGAGTCGTGCGGCGAACCGGCCGTCGAGCCGACCCTGTCCTCGCTCCAGGAGGTCGTCTTCTATCCGACCTGTGGCCAGTTCGAGTCCTGCCACGGCGGGCCCAACCCCCAGTCCGACCTGGACATGAGCTCCGCCGAATCGACCTACGCCGGGCTCATCAACGTCGACTCCGAAGAGGTGCCCGGTGAGATCCGCGTCGTGCCCGGAGACGCAGACGCCTCCGTCTTCTATCGACTGTTCTTCAGCTCCGAGGGGGAAGCCCGACAGATGCCGATCGGGTACGAACTGACGGACGAAGAGCTCGAAGCCGTCCGCATCTGGATCGACGACGGAGCGGCGAACGACTGACGTGAGCGGGCTCCGCACCCCCCTGAGCCTCGGGCTGGTCGCACTGGCGCTCCTGGCCTGCCGCACCGACCGGGGCGACACCCCCATCCCCCCCGCCACGGCGGTGACCAGCGGCGCCCAGGTGGCCCCCGACGCGCCGCTGCCCGCCGCCTGTGCCGCGCCCGCCTCGGGGGACCTGACGCTCGCGCCCGTGGTCGAAGGCCTCCTCCGACCGGTGTTGGTCACCGCGCCCCGCGGCGACGCCCGCCTGTTCATCGTCGAGCAGGACGGCCGGGTGCGCGTGCTCCACGACGGGCAGATGCTCACCGAGCCGTTCGTCGATGTCAGCCAGCGGGTGTCCACCCGAAACCCCGAGCAGGGGCTGCTCGGGCTCGCGTTCCACCCCCGCTTCCCCGAGGACCCTCGCGTCTTCCTACATATGAGCGAGCGGAAGACCGGCGACGGGATGGTGCTCGAGTTCAAGGTCGATCCGGCCGCCCCCCACCGGGTCGATCGGAGCACCGAGCGCATCCTCCTGCGGGTGGCGCAGCCCTACGGCAACCACGACGGCGGCCACCTCGAGTTCGGCCCTCACGACGGGTTCCTGTACATCGGGCTCGGCGACGGCGGCGCCGGCGGCGACCCCCACGGTCACGGCCAGGACAAGGGCACGATGTTGGGCTCGATGCTCCGGATCGACGTCGACTCCACTCCGGCCGGACGCCCCTACGGCATCCCCCCCGACAACCCGTTCGTCGCGGACCCCGACGCGCGCCCCGAGGCGTTCGCGTACGGGCTGAGGAACCCATGGCGCTACCACTTCGATCCGAGCAACGGTGATCTCGTCATCGCCGACGTGGGTCAGAACGCGGTCGAGGAGATCGACCTGCTCGCCGCAGGCGCCGGCGGCGTCAACTTCGGCTGGGCCATCCACGAGGGGACCGCCTGCTTCAAGGGCCACGCCGACTGCGGCGCACCCGGCCTGGTCGCCCCGATCGTCGAGTACTCCGCCCGGCCGCCCTGCAACTCGGTCACCGGAGGGCCCGTCTACCGGGGCGGCTGCATCGACGGGCTGGCGGGCACCTGGTTCTACTCCGACTTCTGCCACAACTTCGTCCGCACCTTCCGCCTCGACGGGGGACAGGCCGTCGATCGCGAGGACCGGACGGGGGACCTGGACCCTCGGGGGGACCGCTTGATGGGGGTGTCGAGCTTCGGGGTCGACGGCTTCGGCGAGCTGTACATCGTCAGTCACCACGGCGTCGTCTACCGGCTGGTAGCGGGGTAGCCGACCACGCTGTACGCTGGCGCGCTACATGAACAGCGTTCAGCCTTTCTACGACTGGTTCGGCGTCGACGACGCGATCCTGGCCCGGGTCCTCGCCCAAGCGATGGACCAGGGCGCCGACTACGCCGACCTCTACTTCCAGCACTCCAGCGGCGGCTCCGTCACGCTGGAAGACAACATCGTCAGCCGCGCCAGCTCCCACGTGGACCGGGGCGTCGGCATCCGGGTGCTCGTCGGCGACCAGACCGGCTACGCCTACTGCGAGGACCTCGACACCGCGTCGATGCTCAAGGCGGCTCGAACCGCCGCCACGATCGCCGCGTCGGGCAGCGGGGCGGTTCCCCCCGAGGCGTTCGCCCGTCGGGACGTCTCGGACCTGTACACCATCCCGCGCAACTGGGACGGCGTCGGGGTGGCCGAGAAGCTCCCCCTCCTGCAGCGAGCCGAGGCGACCGCGCGCGGCCTCGACCCGGCGGTGGAGAAGGTCACGATCTCCTGGGCGGACAGCGACGAGCGGGTGCTCATCGTCACCAGCGAGGGCGACGTGGTGGCCGATCGACGGCCCATGTCCCGCTTGTGGTGCTCGGTCGCCGCGAGCAAGGACGGCGAGGTCCAGTCGGGCAGCTCCAACATCGCGGGACGTCGGGGCATTGACTGGTACACCGGCGAGCGCATCGACGCGATGTGCAAGGAGGCGGTGGACCGGACGATGATCCTGTTCGAGGCTCGCCGGCCCCCCGCCGGTGAGCTCCCGGTCGTCCTGGACGCAGGGGCGAGCGGCATCCTCCTCCACGAAGCGGTCGGTCACGGCATGGAGGCGGACTTCAACCGCAAGGGGACCAGCATCTACTCGACCATGATCGGCGACGAGGTCGCCCCCGACTGCGTCACCATCGTCGACAGCGCGGTGCACCCGTTCGAGCGCGGCGCGCTCAACGTGGACGACGAGGGGAACGACACCGAGCGCACCGTCCTGGTCGAGCGCGGGGTCATGCGGACCTACCTGCACGACCGCATCAGCGCGAAGCACTACGGAGTGAAGAGCACCGGGTCGGGCCGCCGGGAGTCGTTCCGCCACGTACCGATGCCCCGCATGCGGTGCACCTACATGGAGTCGGGGCCGCACGCGCGCGACGAGATCATCCAGTCGGTGAAGCTCGGCATCGTCGCCGAGACGTTCACCAACGGCCAGGTCCAGATCGGCGCCGGAGACTTCACCTTCTTCGTCAAGAACGGCTGGCTGATCGAGGACGGCAAGCTGACCGCCCCGATCAAGGACTGCAACATCATCGGCAACGGCCCCGAGTCCCTCCGGGACATCACGATGGTCGCCGACGACATGAAGCTGGACACCGGCGGCTGGACCTGCGGCAAGGAGGGCCAGCGCGTGCCCGTCTCGCAGGGCATGCCGACCGTGCTCGTGTCCCGGCTCACGGTGGGAGGCGTCGATGCTTGACGCACTGCTCGGTCAGGCCCGCGACGCGGTGACCATGGCGGTCGGCGAAGGCGCCGATGACGCCGTCGTCGGCGTGAGTCGGGGGCGCTCGCTGGAGTTCCGGTGGCGCGAGGGCAAGCTGGAGAAGGTGCAGGAGGACACCAGCCACGCGCTGGGCGTGAGTCTGTACGTCGACGGCCGCTACTCACATCACTCGACCAACGACCTGGAGCCGACCCGGCTGCGCGCTTTCCTGAAGGAGGCGGTGGCGCTGACCCGGCTGCTGGAGGTGGACCCCTTTCGCAAGATCACCGAGCCGGAGCTGTATGCCGGCCGGCAGGCGATCGAGCTCGACCAGATCGACGGGAGCCTGGTCGACCTGACGCGTGAGCAGCGCACGAAGTGGTGCGTGGAGCTGGCCGACGCGGCCTCCGCCCACGACGACGTCATCTCCGCGACCAGCGGTGTGATGGACTCCCACGGCTACTCCGCCCGCGTGAGCAGCAACGGCTTCGAGGGAGCAAGGGAGGCGACGTCCGTCTGGTACGGCGCGGAGGTGACCATCTCCGACGGTCCCACCAAGCGGCCGGAGGCCTGGCGTTGGGTCGGTGGCGCGCACCTGGAGGGGCTGCCCAGCCCCACCGAGACGGGCGCGGAGGCGCTCCGCCGGGTGCTCGCCCGCCGAGGCGCCAGCAAGGTCGACAGCTGCAAGACGACGATGGTGGTCGACCCCGAGGCGGGGGCTTCGCTCATCGGCCGGATCTTCGGCGCGATGTCGGCCGGCGCGATCCAGCAGAAGCGTTCGTACCTGGCGGACAAGCTCGGCGAGCGCATCGCGTCCGAGCAGCTGACGATGACCGACGACCCGTTCCGGCCTCGAGGTCTCGCGTCGAGGCTCTGGGACGGCGAGGGCATCGCGACGAAGAAGCGCACGGTGGTGGACGCCGGCGTGCTGCAGGGGTTCTACATCGACACCTACTACGGCCGGAAGCTGGGCTGGGAGCCGACCACGGGCTCGCCCTCGAACATCGTCTTCGACCACGGGCCTCACGCCCTCGCCGGCGTGTTGAAGGAGGTCGGCGACGGCCTGTACGTCAACTCCTGGCTGGGCGGCAACGCCAACATGACCACCGGCGACTTCTCGTTCGGGCTGCGGGGCCACGTGATCCGCGGCGGCGAGCTGGCCGAGCCGATCTCCGAGATGAACGTGACCGGCAACTACGCGGACCTGCTGTCGCGGCTGTCCGGGGTGGGGAACGACCCCGTGCCCTGGGCGTCGTTCCGAACGCCGACCCTGGTGTTCGACGGCATCCAGTTCAGCGGCGCGTGAGTCGCGTGAGTCCGGCGTGAGTCCATCGGTTCGAGTCGAGCGCGACGGCCCCGTCTGGACGGTGGTGCTCGACCGTGCGGCGCGCCGCAACGCGGTCGACGGAGCGGCCGCTGCGGCGCTGGTCGAGGCGTTCGTCGCCTTTGACGCCGATCCGGACTCGAAGGTGGCGGTGCTCTGGGGAGCGGGGGGCACGTTCTGCGCCGGCGCGGACCTGAAGGCCGTGGCTGGTGACGGCACCCCCAACCGACTCGACCCCGAGGGGGACGGCCCGATGGGGCCGAGCCGCAAGGAGCTGACCAAGCCGGTCATCGCCGCGATCGCGGGGCACGCGGTCGCGGGTGGGCTGGAGTTGGCGCTGTGGTGTGACCTCCGGGTGGCGGAGGAGGGGGCGGTGCTCGGCGTCTTCTGTCGACGCTGGGGCGTGCCGTTGATCGACGGCGGCACCGTGCGTCTGCCCCGGCTCGTCGGGCTGGGGCGGGCCCTGGACCTCATCCTCACGGGTCGCGCGGTGGGCGCGGACGAGGCCCACCGGATCGGCCTGGTCGATCGCGTAGTCCCCGACGGAGCGGCCCGTGAGCGCGCCGAGCAGCTGGCTCACGAGATCGCCGCTCATCCCCAGCTCTGCATGAGGGCGGACCGGCGGTCCGCGTTCCGATCGTTCGGCCTGGACGAGCAGGCCGCGCTCCGGGCCGAGTTCGAGGGCGGGCTGGAGGCGCTGGCGGCCGAGGGGCTGCAGGGCGCGGCGGCCTTCGCGGCGGGTGAAGGGCGAGGCGGCAAGCCCCGCTCTAGCTGAGGACCACCTCTTCGGCCGGCTGCCGCAGGTTGTAGGAGCTGGCCATGACCCGGCCGTAGGCGCCGGCGTTGTCGATCAGCAACACGTCGCCGGGCCGGGTGAGCGGGAGCAGCCGATCGCGGCCGAGCACGTCCCCCGTCTCACAGATCGGGCCGACCACGTGGGCGTAGCCGGCCGGCGGATCGCCGAGCCGACTCAGGTTGTGGATCGCGTGCCATGCGCCGTACAGCGCAGGCCGGATCAACGAGTTCATGCCCGTCGCCAGCCCCACGAACCGCACGTCGCCCTTGTCACGGACCTGGGTCACCGGCGCGAGCAGCACGCCCGCCTCGCTGACGAGGTAGCGGCCGGGCTCCATCCGGAGCGTGACGTCGCCCAGCTGCGCCGCGATGGGGGCCAGGGAGGCGTCGACAGCGCTCAGATCGAGGGGCTGTTGGCCGGGCCGCTCGACGACGCCGAGCCCTCCGCCGACATCGACCCAGCGGAGGTCCGGCAGCTGAGCGGCGAGCTCCCGGAACAGCTCGGCGGTCGGGGCCCACGCGTCCGGGTGGAGGATGCCGCTGCCCACGTGGGCGTGCAGGCCGATCACAGGGCAGCCGTGTCGCGTCGCCTCGGCGACGAACGTGGCGACCTGGGCGGCGGGGTGACCGAACTTGGCGTGAGCGCCGGCGGTGCGCACCTTCTCGTGGTGCCCGAGCCCCTCTCCGGGGTCGATGCGCAGCGCTACCGGGTGGCCCGCCAGCTGTTCGAGCAGGTGCGGTCCGTCGACGGTGACCTCGGCGCCCAGGGCGAGCGCTTCGCCGTACTCGGCGGGGGGGCAGAAGTTGGGCGTGAACAGGATCGGTACGGCGTCACCCACTTCGGCCCGGACGTGACGAACCTCGGCGGCGGACACACACTCGAGGCCGAGCCCCTCGTCGGCGACCGCCTGGAGCACGTCCGGGTGGGAGTTGGCCTTGATCGCGTAGTAGACGCGGTCGACGTGCGTGAGTTGGTGCGTGAGTGCTCGCGCGCGCGCCCTCACGGTGGGCAGGTGGTAGACGTAGCGGGGCGCTCCGTCGGAGCACAACCCGACCAGGTCGGCGCCGCGGGAGCGCCACCAGCGGGGAGCGTCGGCGGCCGCGGCGGAGGCCGCGTCTCCGCCCGTGAGCACCTCCCACGTGGGGCCGAAACGGTCGCCGCCGCCCTGCCGCGGGAGGAGCCGAGCGTGCAGGCTCGAGACGAGCTTGGCGGCGTCCCCCTCGTCGACGACGAAGGACAGGTTGAGATCCTCGGACGACTCGCTCACGAGGTGGACCTCGTGCTCCCGGAAGACCGACAGCGCGGGCCCGAGCTCGTGGAGCACGGTGCGGATGCGTCGCCCCACCACCGAGACCACCGCGCAGGGGCTGACGACCGTGACGTCGCCCAGCTCGCCGAGCCGGTCGAGCAGGACGGCGAACGCCTCGCCTTCGACCCCGCCGGGCACGTGGTCGAGCGTAAGGCTCACGGCGGACTGGGAGGTCGCGACGAGGTCGACCGAGATGCCCAGGGCCTCGAACGGAGCGAAGACCCGCGCGAGGAACCCCGAGGCGCCCCACATGTCGAGGGTCTGGATCGTCAGGAGGGTGACGCCGAGGCGCCGGACTACGGCCATCACCGCCGGCTCGACGTCGTCGGTCGTGCCGATGCGGGTCGACGGGCCGGCGGGGTCGTGGGTGTTCCGTACGTGCACCGGGATGCTGGCCCAGCGGGCCGGACCGAGGCACCGCGGGTGCAGCACCTTGGCCCCCATCGCGGCCAGCTCTTCGGCCTCGCGGTAGCCGATCTCGGTGATCAGCCGAGCCGACGGGTCACGGCGTGGGTCGGTGGTGAAGAGCCCGTGTACGTCGGTCCAGATCTCGAGGGAGCTGGCGCCGATCAGGGCGGCGAACAGCGCCGCCGACGTGTCGGACCCGCCCCGCCCGAGCAGGCAGGTCTCGCCCTTGTGGTTGCCCGCGATGAACCCCTGAGTGAGCACGATGCGGGCGTCGCCAGCGGCCGCGTCGGCCGCTTCGGGAGCCGAGGCCGGGGCGACGTCGGCCCCCAGGTAGCGGGTCTCCTCCGCGTCGCCGTGCCGAACGACGGTCGTCAGCAGGTCCCGAGCGTCGACCCGGCGGGCCTCCAGCCCGTGGTGGTGCAGGGCCGCGTGCCCCAGGTGGGTGGAGGCGAGCTCGCCGAACGACATGACCCGGGCGCGAAGGCGCGGCGACGCCTCCCGCGTCAGCCGGATCCCCTCGAGGAGCCTCCGCAGCTGTTCGAGCAGATCGGCGACCGGCGTGTAGTCGTCCCCGGGGATGCCGATGTCTCGGGCCAGCCGCTCGTGAGCGGCCCGGATCCAGACGAACGACTCCAGCGGCTCGTCCGCGATCGCCTCGTCGATGGCGCGCTCCAGCCGGTTGCTCACCTGGGAGAGGGCGGACGCAACCACCCACACCCGGTGTTCGGGGAGGAGCTGACGGGTGCGCCCTGCGATCCGACGCCAGTTCGCCGCGGTGGCGACCGACGTGCCACCGAACTTGAGCACGATCCAGGGGAGCTTCGTCATGTGTGGTATCCCGGCGCGGCAGGTTGCCACGAAGGAGGGTGAGGTGTCCCTGGTTGCGATTCGGTTCGACGGCGAGCTCGGCGAGTTGCACCTGCTGGACCAGCGGGAGCTGCCCCACGCCGAGCGCTGGGTCACGTGTCGCTCCTCCGCCGAAGTGGCGGGCGCCATCACGGCGATGGTGGTGCGCGGCGCCCCCGCCATCGGCGTCACGGCCGCGTACGGCATGGCGATCGCGGAGGTCCGGGGCGAGCCCTCCCAGGCGGCCCACGATCGGCTCGCGGCCAGCCGTCCCACCGCCGTCAACCTGGCTTGGGCGCTCGACCGGATGGACTCGGTGCGAGCGGCCGACGGAGACCTCGTCGCCGAAGCCCGGGCGATCCACGACGAGGACCTGCGCAACAACCGTGCCCTCGGAGACGCCGGCGCGGAGCTGCTCGACGGGGGCGTGCTGACCATCTGCAACACCGGGGCGCTCGCCACCGGGGGGTGGGGGACCGCGCTCGGGATCGTGCGCAGCGCCCGAGCCGCCGGCCGCGACGTGCACCTGTTCGCGTGCGAGACCCGACCCTACGACCAGGGCGCGCGCCTGACGACGTGGGAGTGCGTGCAGGAGGACATCCCCTGCACCTTGATCGCCGACTCGATGGCGGGCGCGCTGATGGCGAGTGGTCGGGTGGGCTCGGTCGTGGTCGGCTGCGACCGCGTCGCGGCCAACGGCGACGTCGCCAACAAGATCGGCACCTACGGGCTCGCGGTCCTCGCGCATCACCACGGGCTGCCGTTCTACGTCGCCATGCCGCTGGCGACCTGGGACCGGGCCTGCCCCACCGGCGAGCAGATCCCGATCGAGGAGCGAGCCGCGGCGGAGCTGTTCGACGCCCTGCCGGTGGAGGTCTGGAACCCGGCGTTCGACGTCACCCCGGCCGACCTGGTGACCGCGTGGGTGACCGAAGCGGGCGTCTGGCGTGCGTTCCCCGCCTCCCCGCGAGCGGTCTAGACGGACCATCATGATTATGAGGCCCCGGGAGCGGGGAGGCCTGGAGGGCCGAGGTCAAGGACTGAAGAGGGAGCGGGGCTTGCCCCCCGTGACCGATGAGGGACGCAGAGATCGGGTCCCCAGACCCGCGCGGAGGGCCTCGGTATTGTGGGGGGCCGTTTAGGAGCGACCATGCGGGTCTTGATGCAGCGCTGCGCCGAGGGTCGGGTCCGCGTCGACGGCGAAGTCGTCGGCGAGATCGGTCGGGGGATCGTCGCCCTGGTGGGCACCACCCGCGGGGATGACGAGGCGGTCGCGCGTCGGCTCGCCGAGCGGGTCGCGGGCTATCGGATCTTCCCGGACGAGCACGGCAAGACGAACCGGTCGGTCTCCGACATCGGCGGCGCCGTGCTCGTGGTCAGCCAGTTCACCCTCTACGCGAACACGAAGAAGGGCACGCGGCCATCCTTCACCCGCGCGGGGGACCCCACCCTGGCGGAGCACCTCGTCGACACCTTCCAGGCCTCGCTGGAGGACCTGGGCGTGCCGACGGCGTCGGGCACGTTCGGCGCGATGATGCAGGTCGAGCTGGTCAACGACGGCCCGTTCACCATCCTGCTCGAGAAGGAGAATGCGCCTACAGGCGCGTGATCTCGACGGAGTCCTCCAGCAGCTCTCCGACCCCGGTCTCTTCGACGAAGTCGGCCACGTCGTGCAGCACGCGCTCCACCGGTCCCCGATCCGGGCCGACCGTCGCGACGCCGAGCGTGAGCAGATCCAGCACGTCCTGGCTGTCGACCTCACTCACGGCGACTCGGAAACGGTTGCGTATCTTGTCCGTGAGCATGCGGCGCGGGGAGCGCTTCTCCTTCAGCGACCGGCAGCCGTGGAGGCGGAGGACGATTCGGAGGGATCCGACGACCATGCAGCATCCTCCCAGGCATCGCCCTGCGGCGCCACCTCGGCGACGTACCGGCGCACCAGACGACCGATCTCGGTGTCGCTCATCGCCGCGAGGTCGGCCCACGCCGACTCACGGGCGAACCCCGTGAGCCAGCGCATGCGACGGGGCGACCCCGCCCGGCTCGGGTCGGAGGCGCGCACCGCCTGCCGGAGCTCGCCGAATCGGCGGGTCGCTTCGCCGGCGAAGGACGGCATGGCCGCCGCGAACAGGTCGCGGAGGCGGCCCGCCAGCGCCGGGCCGGAGCCCCCCGTGCTCACGGCTACCTGGATCGGGCCGTCGCGATGGATCGCCGGGAAGACGAAGTCGCAATGGGTCGGGTCGTCGGCGACGTGCACCGGGATGGAGCGCGCCCGGCTCGCCGCGGCGATCAGCCGTGAGACGGTCGGGTCGTCGATGGCGACGAGCACCAGGTCCGCCTCGTCCAGGTCGGAGACCCGCCACGGGCGCAGCTCCGCCTCCGCTTCGTCCCGCCCGACCCGGCCCCGGATCTCGGCCGACAGGCGCGGCGCGACCACCCGGACGTCGGCGCCGGCCAGGAGCAGGGCCCGCACCCGTCGGGTGGAGACCCGGCCTCCGCCGACGACCAGCGCGCGTCGCTCCCGCAGCTCCCAGCCGACCATCAGCGGTCCGTGGTAGCCCGCCGGACCGATGTCCGGGCGAGCCGCGCTCACGACCAGCTCCCGCGGCCCGTGAGTGCCTTGCCGGGGTCGCCGAGCTGCTGCTTGACCGCCCTGGTCGCCCGGGGGAACGCGGCGAGACCCCGCAGCCGCATGGTCAGCGAGTGCGCCTCCTCGACGAAGAGCCCCGCCTCGACGACGAGGCGTCGCAGGCGGTCCCGGTCGGCGAGGGCGTCCTGCGTCTCCCCGAGCGCCTCGATGAAGTAGTGGCCGATGCCCTCGAAGATGCGGCCGGTGTCGTAGAAGTGGGCGCGGAAGTGCTCGAGCACGAGCTCCCGTCGCTGCTCGAAGACGCCGTCGACCTCCAGCAGAGCGCGGGCGGCCTGCAGCATCGCGTCCTGGGCCGCGGCGGCGATCCGATCGATCGTGCCGTCCCCCTCGAGGAGCTCCAGCGCGGTGTCCGCCTCCCGGTCCGCGGCGGCGAGCAGCAGGTCCACACCGTCGACCACCTCTCCGGCGCATTCGCCCTTGCCGACCGCGATGTTGAAGTCGACGTCGCTCCCGGGCTCCCGGTACAGGTGGGGCGCCTCCTCGAACGGCGGCAGCTGGGCGAGGTCGGCGAGCAGGTCCTTGAACCCCGGGCGACCGATCCGGCGCACGAAGCGCCCGAACGAGCCGGCGTGCAGCGGCTCGGCCGTGAGCCCCTCCGCGAGGTAGAGCTGGCAGATCCTGGAGATCGCTTCGCTCACGCGCGACGCGGGGAGCTTCATGACCGGCAGGCCGAACGCCTTGCCCGGCTCTTCCCCGCCCGTGCCGCCCGGCAGGCCGCCCAGGACGAGCATGTAGTGCGGCGCGGCCGCGCCGCCCGAGCGCTTCGCGCCGCCGAAGAACCCGATGTCGGCGACGTGGTGCTGGGCGCAGCTGTTGGGGCAACCGCTGACCTTGATCCGCAGCCGGGCGAGGCGGGGATCCCGCCCCAGCTGGTCGAGCGTGGGCTGGATCGCCCGGGCGAGGCTCCGCGGGCTCGTGATCCCGAGCTTGCAGGAGTCGGCGCCGGGGCACGTCACCGTGTCGCCGAGGCCGCCGGGGCGCGCCAGCCCGAGGCCGACCGACTCCAGCGCGCGGCGCACCTCGAGCACGCGGTCCGACGGCACGAAGCGGATGATCAGCGCCTGGTCCGGGGTGATGCGCAGGGTGTCGCCGCTGTACTCGTCGAGCACCGCGGCGAGGCCCCGCAGCTGGGTGGGCGACAGGTCGCCCCGGGGCACCCGCACGGACACGGCGGAGTAGCCCGCCTGGGCCTGGGGGAGCACCGCGGTGCGGAGCCACTCGGCGTCATCGGCGCTGGACGTCTGGGGCGTGGCGCCGCCGGGCTCGCGCAGCGGCTCGTCCGTCCACCGCCCGAGTCGCCCGAGGTAGCCGACCCAGTTGTCGTCGTGGGGGAGCGTCGCGCGCACCTCCTCGACCTCCTGTCGCAGCCGCTCGATGCCCCAACTCGCGAGGAGGAACTTCAGCCGCGCCCGGGCCCGGTTCTTCTTCTCGCCGTGGATCGCGAAGACCCGCAGCAGCGCTTGGGCGAACGGCAGCAGCTCCTCCTCGGGGAGGAAGTCGGTGTACTCCAGCGCCTCGTACGCGACCGCGCCGAGGCCGCCCCCGACCACCACCCGGAAGCCGCGCCGGGTGGAGCCGTTGGTCCCCCGCACTCGGGCCGTCAGCCCCAGATCGTGGAACGCGCCGAGGTTCCAGAGCGGGTCGTCGACTCCGGACAGGAAGATCTTGAACTTGCGGCCCAGGCTCTGGCCGTCGGGGTGCCGCAGGAGGTGGCGGGTCAGCTCCATGCCGTAGGGGGTGACGTCGAACGGCTCGGTCGGGCTGATGCCGGAGTTGGCGGCCGCGCAGACGTTGCGCACGACGTTGCCGCACGCCTCCTTGCTGGTCATCTCGGCGCGGTCGAGGGTGCGCATCACCTCGGGGCTGTCGGTCAGCTTCACCCAGTGGACCTGGATGTCCTGGCGGGTGGTGAGGTGGGCGACGCCGTGCCCGTAGACCTCGGCGATGTCCGCGAAGGCGCGCAGCTGCTCGGCCGACATCAGGCCCAGGGGGAGCTTGCTGCGCATCATGTGCACGCCGTCCTGGCGCTGCCCGTAGACCCCCATGCGGAGGCGCTCCTCCAGGAACACGTTCTCGGGCACCGAGCCGTCGCGGAGGCGACCGATGGAGGCGGCGAATCGTTCGATCTCGGTGGCGACCAGGTCACGGGAACCGGCGATGGAGCGGCGGGCGGGGAGGGGGATCAGCGTCATCGGGGGATCTCCGTGCTTGCGAGCTGGATCGGGGTGGGGCGGCTGTGGATGCCGCACTCGGTCTTGCCGAAGCCGGCCCAGCGGCCGGCGCGTTCGTCGTCGTCGTCGGTCCGGGGCCGAGACGTGCAGGGATGGCAGCCGACCGACCGGTAGCCGTCGGCGAGCAGCGGGTTGACGGGCACCCCCTGCTCCGCGACGTAGCGGTCGACGTCGGCGCGGCTCCACGCGGCCAGGGGGTTGACCTTGACCAGCCCGTGCTGCTCGTCCCACTCGACGACCCTCGTCGCGGCGCGGGACGGAGCGTGGTCCCGGCGCACGCCCGTGACCCAGGCGTCCAGCGTCGCGAGGTGACGCTCCAGGGGGGCCACCTTGCGCAGGTAGCAGCAGTGGTCCGGGTTGCGCTTCCACAGGCCCGGACCGTGGAGGGCGGCCTGGTCGGCGAGGCTGTACTCCGGTCGGAGGACCTCGATCTGCAGGTCGTACCGATCCTCGACGGTCCGGCGGAGCGCGTGGGTCTGCTCGAACAGCAGCCCCGTGTCCAGGGTGAACGCCCGCAGCCGGCGGCCGAGCGACGCTGCGAGGTCGAGGATCACGAGGCTCTGGGGTCCCAGTGAGGTCGACAGCGCGAGTCGATCGCCGTACCGGTCGAGCGCCCAGGCGAGGGCCTCCCGGGCGTCGTCGGTGCGCGGCGCGTCGCTCGGCAGGCCGGGCCTGCCGCCGCTCGTGGATGGAGGCCCTGGGGGCCCGTGTGGTGTTGCGTCGGTCACGAAGACTCCGGTACGCCTCCCCGTGGGCGACCGGAGCTCCCCCCGGTCGCTCAGGCCGGGGAGGAGGTGATGCTCAGCGCGTCAGCGACCTCCTCCCGGCCCACAGGCACAGCAGCAGCAGCAGCAGCGCGGGGCGGCTGACAGCGGGGCGGTGCGGGGGGAGCGGGAGGTCACGGTCGAATCGATCTCGGTGGTGGTGGTTGGCTCAGACGCGGAATAGAAAAAGCCCGCCGCGGGCGACCGGGGCGGGCTGAAGCGTCGAAAGCGAGATCGATCGGGCTCAGCGCACCCCGGTCCACAGACAGGCGCAACAGGTGCCGGACGTGGTGAGGGGGGCGGTGCGAGCCATCGCTCACGACAGTAGCATTCGATCGAAGGCGTGCAACCGTGAAACCTCGAACCCGAGTCCTCAACCGCGCCGAGCTGCTCTCCGAGGAGCTGGCTCCCGACCTGCGGTCGCGTCGCGCCCGGGCGCTCGACCTCGTCGACGCCGCGCTCGCCGCGATCGACGCTGAGGCGACGACGACCGCCGCGCTTCGGCAGCTCGCCGCCGACGGGCTGGACCTGGGCGGCTGCACGGTCTTCGCGTTCGGCAAGGCGGCCGCGCCGATGGCCCGGGCGGCGCTGGCGGCCGTGGAGGTCGCGGGCGGGGTGGTGGTCGCGCGGGAGCCGCTGGAGCTGCCGCCGCTGCGGTCCTTCGTCGGGGGGCACCCGGTGCCCGCGGCCGACGCGCCGACGACCGGCCGGGCGGTGCTGGACCTCGCCCGCTCCCTCGGGCCGGACGACGTCGCCCTGTGCCTCGTCAGCGGCGGGGGCTCTGCGATGCTGGAGCTGCCCCGCGACGGCGTCGAGCTGCAGGACATCGTGCGTACGACCCGGGAGCTGGCGCGCGACGGGGCGGACATCGGCGAGCTCAACCGCGTGCGCACGGCGCTCTCCCGGCTCAAGGGGGGACAGCTGGCGGAGGCCATGGCCCCCGCCCGCGTGGTCAACCTGGTGCTCTCCGACGTCGGCGCCTACGGGCCGGAGCTCGTGGCGTCGGGCCCCACGGTCGTGCCGGGCTCCAGGACGGTGGTGGTCGCAGACATCACGTCTGCGATCGACGCGCTGGTGGCGCGGGGGCTCGAGCGCATCCCCGGGCTCCTCGTCGGTGAGGCTCGCTGGGCGGGCGCCGCGTTCTACGGCGGGGGAGGGGGGCCAGCTCGGGTGCGCGGGGGGGAGACCACCGTGACCGTGACCGGTCCCGGGCGCGGAGGCCGCAACCAGGAGATGGTGCTCGGCGCGGCGGCCGCGGCCTATCGGTCGGGGCTGCTGCTCTCGTTCGGCACCGACGGTGTCGACGGCAGCTCGGACGCGGCCGGCGCGTTGCTCGACGAGGCCGTGATGGCGCGCGCCAACGCCCTCGGGCTCGACCCCTGGCTGGTGCTCCGGGACAACGACAGCGACCGGTTCTTCCGGGAAGCCGGGGGGCGCATCGTCACGGGCCCGACGGGCACGAACGTCGCCGACGTCTGCCTGTTCCTGCCCTGACCCGGAGCCGGCGGGCGACCCGGGGAACGCGTATCGTGCGGAGCCGATGGAACTCGAGACCAAGCTCGTCCTCCTGCCCGGGGCGTCGATGGACGTGCCGACGGTGCTGGCGGCGGCCTCGTCGGTCGCCCGCCTGGTCGGCGGCCCGACGGACCGACACCTCGTCGCCACCTACTTCGACACCCCCGACGGCTTGCTGCGGGCCGCGATGTGGACGCTGCGGTGCCGGACCGCGGACGGCGTGCCAGTGGCGACGATCAAGGGGCCCGGCCCCCGGATCGCGGGCGTGTTCGCGCGGGTGGAGCACGAGCTGACGCTCCCCACGCCGGCGCGGGAGGGGGATCCGCTGCCACCGGGCCTGGCGGCGCCGTTGCACGCCGCCGGGCTGGACCTGGCGCGGTGGCCGTCCCCGATGTTCACGACCGACGTTCGCCGGACGCTGGCCGATCTCGACGTCGACGGGGCTCGCCTGGAGCTGGCGATCGACGTCGGCCAGGCGGTCACGGCGTCGGCCCGCGCTCCGATCGCCGAGGTCGAGCTGGAGCTCAAGGCGGGAAGCCCCGACGCGCTCCTGGCGACGGCTCACGCCCTCGCCGAGCGGCTCCCGGTCCGCCCCGGCGGACGGGCGAAGGCGGCCCGCGGCCTGCAGCTCCTGGGGCTGCTCGAGGAGCCGGCGCCCCCCCCGTCGGACGCGGACGCCGCCTCCCTCTGGGACGGCCTGTGCGAGCTGGAGGAGCGTCGCCGGGAGGGCGACGAGCGGTGGGCCGCGGACCATGAGCGGCTGTGCGCCGCGCTCGGGATCGAGGCGCGACCCGGGGAGGACGGCTGGGTGCGGGCGCTGTGGCGCGCTCAGGAGCGGCTGACGGCGTCGTGACCGGCGGCGCCCCGGGGGCTCAGTGGCCGCCGCCGCCGCCGGCGAGCCTGGCCAGCTCGGCGGTGATGAACCGGCCGAGGTTGCGGTAGGGCTTCACCTCGACGACCCGGCCTGCGTCGGGGTCCCACAGGACCGACAGCCGCAGGCCCCCGGAGGGGACCGTCTTGTGGATCTGGACCGTCGCCCGGACCAGGCGACCCTCGTGGGCGCCGAGCTGGACTTCGAAGTTATGAGGAGTGACAGGGTCGTGCATGGCGGCCCGGGATGTTAGAGAGAGTTGATGGCCCGACACAAGTTCAGCTGCCTGGGTGTGGTCCTCCTGTCCCTCCTCGTAGCGTGCGGAGGCGGCGACGGGTCGACCCCGGAGGGCACTCCGACGACGGCCCCGGCGCAGGCGGCGACACCGTCGCCGAGCCCGTCCGCGGCTCCGGCGACCCCGGAGCGCACCCCGGGCCAGGTGACCGTCGAGCGGCTCCCCCAGCCGGGCGCGGGCGCCGAGGAGACCACGCCGAAGCAGCAGCGGTGGCTGGGTATCTCGGTCGCGAACATGGCGGATCCCATCGAAGGAGCCCCCCCGGACGCCCGGGCGATGATCCAGCGCGCGTTCGTCGGGGGGCCCGCTCGACGGGCTGGCCTGAAGCGCGGGGACGTGATCGTGAAGGCCGCCGGAGCGCCGGTGAAGCGGTACCAGGACTACCTCGCGGAGGCTCGCAAGATCGAGATCGGGGACCGGCTCGACCTGCGGGTGCTCCGCGCCGGCGAGCCGGTCGACGTGACGGTCGACATGATCGCCAAGCCGTCGGACATGAAGCGCTGGCGGCGTCGCCACTTCCCGGGGACCGACTCCTTCGCGTGGGACGTGGTTGCCCTGCGCGGACCCGAGGGCGCCGCGCGGCTCACGTCTTCGGAGACGGCGGGTCGGCCGGAGGTCCTGTACTTCTGGGCGACGTGGTGTGGACCGTGCCGGAAGACCTCCCCGATGGTCCAGGAGCTCCACGAGGAGCTGGGCGACCAGATCCACCTCGTCGCGATATCGAGCGAGGACATGGACGCCCTGCGCCCTCACCTCGAGCGGGACAAACGGACCTACATGGTGGGCCGTGACGACACGGGCCACCCCAAGCTCGACTTCGAGGTCAAGAGCCTGCCGACCGCGGTCCTCGTCGTCGACGGCAAGATCGTCGTCTGGGACTACGGGGTCGCCGGTGTGAAGCGGGTCACGGACGCGGCTCGGGAGGCGGTCGCGCCCTAGGAGCCTGGAGCGCATTGGAGCCCGAGCCCCGTGAGACCGGGGCG
>CAYQEG010000105.1:27078-27557 GCA_964416435.1 uncultured Rickettsiales bacterium | reverse complement strand
CGTCCGGCGCGATGTCGTCGTCGTCGGGAGCGATGTCGTCGTCGTCGGGAGCGATGTCGTCGTCGTCGCCGCCGTCGATGTCGTAGCAGTCCACCGTCAGGGTGAACTCGCTCACCGTGCCGTCCCAGCCGTCGACCGCGACGATCACGGGGCCGACGAGGTAGCCCAGGTCGACCGACTCGTCGCTGTCGGGCCCCCAGGAGCCGTCGAAGCAGGCGTCCGGGTCGCACTCCGTGGAGTCGAGCACGAACAGGTCGAGGTCCCCGGTGCCGCCGCTCAGCGTCAGCTCGACACCCTCGTCCGCGACGTCCACGAGCTCGAAGAAGACCTCCGGTCCGCTCTCGCCCCCGCCGACGCAGGACCACGTGTCGAACTGGTTGCCCAGGCCGGACGCGTCGTTGCTCGTAGTCACGCTCTCGTCGCAGCCCAGCGGGGTGATGTCGCACACCGGGACGGCGTCGTCGTCGTCCGGCGCGATG
>CAYQEG010000105.1:0-26978 GCA_964416435.1 uncultured Rickettsiales bacterium | reverse complement strand
TCGTCGTCGTCCGGCCCGATGTCGTCGTCGTCCGGCCCGATGTCGTCGTCGTCCGGCCCGATGTCGTCGTCGTCCGCGAGGTCGTCGTCGTCGGTGACGTCGTCGTCGTCGGTTCCGACGCCCGAGTCGTCATCGTCCGAGCCGCCGAGGCCGTCGATGAAGAGCATGCCGCGGCAGCCCGTGAGCAGCAGGGCGGTCAGGAGCGCGATCAGGAAGGGGCGTACCTGCATGAGCGGGAATATACGCAGGCTGGGGGAGCGCGCCCGGGCGGATTGGGGGTCGATTCCGGCGGAGTCGGGCACGGGCGCGGGCACGGGAGCCCCCGCGGGGGCTAGCGCGGGACGCTGCGCAGGTAGCGCATGGGGCTGGTCGGCACGCCGTCCTTGATCACCTCGAAGTGGAGGTGGGGACCGGTCGAGCGACCCGTGTTGCCGACGCGGGCGATGAGATCGCCGCGCTGCACGCGCTCGCCCACCTTCACGAGCATCCGCGAGGTGTGGGCGTACTTCGTCGTCAGCCCGTAGCCGTGGTCGACGACGACCAGGTTGCCGTAGGCGGTGTGGTAGCCGGCGAAGACGACGTGGCCGTCGGCCGGGGCGACGATCGGGGTCCCGATCGGCGCGGCGATGTCCATGCCGGAGTGCAGCTTGGTGCCGATGCCGCGGGGCGACTTGCGCCAGCCGAAGTGCGACGTGACCCAGCCGCGCACGGGCCAGACCGACGGGGTGGCGCGCAGCAGCGAGGTGCGGTCGTCCAGGTAGGCCTTGACCTCCTGGAGGCTGACCTCTTCGGCGAGCACGCGGGACTGCAGGTCTTCGGCGCGGGCGTCGACGTCGTCGAGCCGGAGCGTGATGTCGTCGGTCGCGTGTACGTCCGCGGGGGCGACGGTGGTCGCGAGGTCCAGCTCCTCACCCGGGAGCACGACGCCGCCGCCTTCGCGCTCGGCGGCGGCCAGCTCCAGCTCGGACAGGGGGCCGATGCCCAGCGCCTGGGCGCCCTGGTCTTCGCGAGTCATCTGGCGGAGGCGGCTGTCGTAGGCCATCACCCGGGCCAGCGCCTGGTCGACGCGGGTCTGACGGGCCTCCAGCGACTGCAGGCGGGTGCGGAGCACGCTGTTCTCGGCCTGGGCCGACGGGCCGTTGCCCCAGCGGTCATGGAGGGTCCAGGTGGCCCAGGCGACGCCGATGCAAAGCAGCACGACACCGAACGCGGCGCCCCAAGCGAGGCGACGGAGCCGGCGTCCTTCGACCGCGAATCGGCGGACGGCGTCGCCGTCCTCTTCAACGCGAATGACGATCCTGGAACTCAAACCGAGGCTCTCTCCTGCTGGCCTGCCCAAGGGCCGAGGAGTGCTATCACCGCACCCCTACACTGTCAAACCTCTTGTCCGGGCGACGCCGTACGCGTCCGCCGATCGCTCCTCCGACCCCCAACCTACCGCGGGCCTTCCGATCAGTCGACGGAATCGACCCTCGCGATGACCACCGTGATGTTGTCGTCGCCTCCCCGGGCGTTGGCCACCTCGACCAGCTCGCGGGCCACCTGCTGGAACGACTTCTCGACCAGCAGGTCGCGCATCTCGTTCTCGTCGACGAGGTTGCTGAGGCCGTCGCTGCAGAGCAGATAGAGGTCACCGGGCTCCGCGCGCAGCACCTGCGTGTCGATCTCGACCTCCTCCTGGAAGCCGAGCGAGCGGGTGATGATGTTGCGGAAGCGGTGGTGCTTGGCCGTCTCGGGCGT
This sequence comes from uncultured Rickettsiales bacterium, assembly GCA_964416435.1. Taxonomy (GTDB): domain Bacteria; phylum Myxococcota_A; class UBA796; order UBA9615; family UBA9615; genus CAYQEG01. Next base: position 25,238 of record CAYQEG010000105.1, on the reverse strand, counting down.
GATGAGGCCGGCCTTGATCTGCTCGTTGACCCAGGAGTGGTCCTCGGTCCGCTGGGTGATCTCGCCGCCTCTGATCAGGTACCCGCGCGAGTCGCCCACGTGCGCGAGGTACGCCATGCCCTTGCGGAAGAGCAGGATGACGGCCGTCGTGCCCATCCCGCGGAACTCGGGGTCCGCCTGGGCGCGCTCGAAGATCCGCTTCCCGGCGAGACGGATGGCGTACTTGATCTTCTCCTGGGTGATCTGGTCATCGGTCGCGTCGTCGGCCTCGTCGCCCTCGTCGCGGATGTTGGCGAGCACCTCTTCGACCGTCGTCACGGCGATCTGGCTGGCGTATTCGCCGCCGGCGTGGCCGCCCATCCCGTCGCAGCAGACGTAGATGCCGACCTCATCGTTGATGAGGTAGTTGTCCTCGTTGTTCTGCCGCTTCATGCCGACGTTGGTGATGCCGGCGGACGTGATCCTCATATCGCAGCTCTCCTCGCGTCAGCGCTATTCGGACCCGTCGGATCCTGCGCTCGACCTGCGGCGGCCCACTAGTCTACCCGACCTGCCCGACGCTCGGCCCGAGCGCGGTCGACCAGTTCTGCCGCGAACTGCTCCGCGGCGTCGGTTCCTTCGGTCCCCGCCATCATCCGAACCAGCTCACCGATCGCCTGGTCGGCGGACAGCGCCGCTACCGACGTGCGTGTCCGGCCCCCCGTGACCCCCTTGTCGACCCGCAGATGCCGGTCGGCGCGGGCCGCGATCTGGGCCTGGTGGGTGATGCAGATCACCTGCACCTCGGCGGCGATCCCGGCGAGCTTGCGCCCGACCGTCTCGACCGTCGCGCCGCCCAGGCCGCTGTCGACCTCGTCGAACACGCACGTCTGCACCGTCGAGCGATCCGCCAGGGCCGTCCGGATCGCCAGCAAGATGCGGGACAGCTCGCCACCCGAGGCGACCCGGACGAGCGGACGCACCGCCTCCCCGGGGTTCGCCGACAGCTGGAACGCGACCCGCTCCAGCCCCGTCGAGCCACACCGCGGCCCGGCCCCGTCCTCGCCCAGCCCCGGTCCGTCGGTGGCCGGCTCGAAGTGCACGACGAAGCGGGCGCGCCCCATCGCCAGCCCCCCGAGCTCCGCCTCGACGGCGACGCGAAGTCGGTCCCCGGCCTTCCGGCGCTCCTCCGACAGCCGCCGCATCCGCGTCAGCGCGGACCCGCGAGCCTGGGCGATGTGCGTCTCCAGCCCGCTCAGCCGCGCCTCGAGCGAACCCAGCTCGGCCAGCTCCGCGAGGAGTCGGTCACGCAGCGCCACGAGCTCGCCGACGTCGCACCGGTGCTTGCGGGCCAGCCGACGGAGCAGCGCGATCCGGTCGTCCACCTGCCCCAACCGCCCCGGGTCGGACCGCGCGTCCCGGGCGTACCGCTCCAGGTCCCGGCCCGCCTCCTCCGCCGAGATGAGGGCCGACTCGACCCCCTCCAGCAGCTCCCCCAGCGCGGGATCGATCTCGACCAGCCGCCGCATCCGCGCGACCGCCTCGGACAGCTTCTCCGTCGCCGCCCCCGAGCCCGAGTACAGCGCCGACCCGGCGACCCGGGCCGACTCCGAGCGCTCCTCCGCGTGCCGCAGGAGCGAGCGCTCCTCCTCCAGCCCGGGCAGCTCGTCGGGCACGAGGTCGGACTGGTCCAGCTCCTGGACCTGGAAGCGGAGGTACTCCTCCCGAGCCCGCTGCTCGTGCTCCAGGGTGGTCAGCCGGTCCCGCTCCCCGAGCAACCCGCGCAGCGTGGCCATCGCCTCGTCCGCCTCGGCCCGCAGCGTCTCCAGCCCCCCGAAGCGCTCCAGGATGTCGACGTGGCAGCCCTCGTCCAGGAGCACCTGGTGCTCGTGCTGGGAGCTGTAGTCGACCAGCACCGACGCGAGCCGACGCAGCGCGCCGACGGGCACCGCCGTCGCCCCGATGTAGGCCCGCGACCGCCCCGCCGCGGTCACGACCCGCCGAACCAGCAGGCCATCCTCGTCGCCGTCGAGCGTCAGGTCGAGCCCTCCGAGCACCTTGTCCACCGCCGCGGTGCGGTCGAACCGGGCCTGCACCTCGGCCTGGGGGCTGCCCGTGCGCACCACGTCCGAGGACGCCCGGGCGCCCAGCACGAGCCCGAGCGCGCCGAGGATGATCGACTTGCCGGCGCCGGTCTCACCGGACAGCACGTTGAGCCCGGGCCCCAGCTCCAGCGCCAGGTCCTCGATGATCGCGATGTCCCGGATCCGCAGCTCGGCGAGCACCTCAGCCCTCCTCGGAGGAGCCGTTCTGGGACGACGCGCCTTCGCCCCAGCCCATCTTGGTCCGCAGGATGCCGAAGAAGTCCCTCGCCTGGACGCGCACCAGCCGCGCGCAGTGGGCCGACCGCTCGACCCGCAGCCGGTCGCCGGGCTGGAGCGGGAAGCCCTCCTGACCGTCGATCGTCAGGTACACCTCGCCGCGGGACTCCGCGATGATGCACTCCACCGGCGAGTTGCCGGAGATGATGAGCGGCCGGTTGGTCAGGATGTGGGGGCAGATCGGGGCCACCAGGATGACGTTGGTCGACGGCTCGACGATCGGCCCCCCGGCGGCCAGCCCGTAGGCGGTCGAACCGGTGGGCGTCGAGACGATCATGCCGTCGGCCAGGTAGCTGCTGACGAAGCGCCCGCCGACCCGGGTCTCCAGCCGGATGACCTGGGCCAGGGCGCCCTTGTTGACCACGATGTCGTTGAGCGCGTCGCTCCGCCCGACCACCTCGCCGCCCCGCACGACCTCGGCGGACAGCATCATCCGGTCCTCGATCGTGTGCTCACCGGCCGCCACCCGCTCGAAGACCTGGAGCATGCCGTGGGCGTCGGTGTCGGTCAGGAAGCCGAGCCGGCCCATGTTGACGCCGAGGATCGGCACCCCCGCGGGGCCGAACTGGCGGGCCGCGAGCAGCAGCGTGCCGTCGCCGCCGAGCGACACGCCCAGGTCGGCGCCGTCGGCGAGCTGCTCGCGCGGCACGCCCCCGTCCACGCCGAGGGCGGCCGCCGTGTCCTCGTCCAGGCGGACGTCGTGGCCGCGCTCCAGGAGCCACGGTCGAAGCAGGCGGGCGGCCTCGCGGGCTCGCTCCGACTCGCGCTTGGCGAGGATGGCGATCAGCACGGCGTCTCCAGGCTACCGCAGCCGGCCCGCGAGCCGGATCCAGGCCTCGACGCCGATCGCGTCCGGCCGGTCCCCCGCGTCGATGCCGGAGTCGGCGAGGGCGGCGCGGATCTCGTCCGCGTCGGCCTCCAGGCCGGCCAGGCCGAGCGAGTTGGCGACGGTCTTGCGGCGGGCGGAGAATCCCCCGTGCACGATCCGGCGGAAGTGCTCCCAGTCCAGGCCGGCGGCCCGCCACAGAGGCTCCGCCCGCGGCGCGATGCGGACCACCTTGCTCTGCACCTTGGGCACCGGCCGGAACGCCCCCGGCGGCACGCCGAACAGCATCCACGCCTCGGCGAACGAAGCGACGAGCACGCTCAACGCCCCGAACGGCTTGGTGCTCGGGCCGGCGCAGATCCGGGCCGCCACCTCCCGCTGGAACATCAACGTGGCGCCGAGCACGTGGCCGGTCCACTCCTCCAGCAGGTGCATCGTGATCCGCCCGCCGACGTTGTAGGGCAGGTTCGCGACGACGCGATAGGGCCCCGGGAAGGGGAGGTCGGACGGCACCACCGTCAGCGCGTCGGCGTGCACGATGGCGGCGCCTTCGTCCCCGCCGAACCGCTCCCGCCAGTTGTCGGCCAGCGCGTCGTCCTTCTCGATGCAGATGAGCCGGTCGGTCAGCTTGCGCAGCCGCTGGGTGAGCGCCCCGCGCCCGGGCCCGATCTCGACCACCGTCTCCCCCGCGCGCACGCCCGCCGCGGACACGATCCGCTGGATGACCGACTCGTCGACCAGGAAGTTCTGACCCAGCGAGCGCTTGGCTCGCACCGGCTTCATCGGGCCGCTCGGAGCGCGCTCACAGCGCCATGCCGGGGTGTGCGTCGCAGTTGAGGGGAGAGCGGTCACCCGCTAGCGCCCGCAGCCGGGCGGCGTAGGCGATCATCGCGCCGTTGTCGGTGCACCAGCGCCGCTCCGCGATGGTCAGGTCCCATCCGTCCGCCTCGGCGGCCTCCTGCGCGGCCGAGCGCAGCCGGGAGTTGGCGGCGACGCCGCCGGTGATGACCACGCGGCTGACGCCCGTCTGCTTCACCGCCTTGCGGGTCTTGTGCACGAGCACGTCCACGATCGCCTCCTGGAGCGACGCGCAGAGGTCGTTCAGTCCCTGCCCCTCCGGCACGCCGTGGTCTCGCGCCCGCTTCCAGACCGCGGTCTTGAGCCCGCTGAAGGAGAAGTCGAGATCCTTGCTGTGCTTCATCCCCCGGGGGAGGTCGACCGCCGTCGGATCGCCGGTCTGGGCCAACCGATCGACGTGCACGCCGCCGGGGTACGGGAGCCCGATCACCCGGGCGCCCTTGTCGAACGCCTCGCCCGCCGCGTCGTCCCGCGTCTGGCCGAGCGTCTCGTAGTCGGCGACGTCCCGCGCCAACACCAGCAGGGTGTGCCCGCCGGACACCACCAGGGCGAGGAACGGGAAGGCGGGCCCCTCCGAGCCGATGAAGGGCGCCATCAGGTGGCCCTCGAGGTGGTTGACCGCGATGAGCGGCAGGCCCCGGGCCCCGGCCAGCCCCTGGGCGAAGGACAGGCCGACGAGCAGGCAGCCGATCAGGCCGGGCCCCGCGGTGGCGCCGATGGAGCGCACGTCCTCGAACCCGAGCCCCGCCCGGTCGAGCGCCTCCCGCACGACCGGATCGATCGCCTCGGTGTGGCACCGCGACGCCAGCTCCGGGACCACCCCCCCGAACAGCGCGTGGTCGTCGATCTGGGAGCGCACCGCCTCCCCGAGGATCACGCCGTCGGCCGAGACGAGCGCGGCCGCCGTTTCGTCGCACGACGTCTCGACCGCGAGCAGCGGGAAGAGGTCGGTCATCAGTTCACGTGGTCGACCTTGGGCAGGTAGACATCGAACTCGAAGCGGCCCTCGGTCTGCTCTTCGGTGTGGCAGGTGAGGCACAGCTGCTCGTCCGTCCCCGGCTTCATGTCGACCTTCTCGGGGTTGCTGGAGTGGGCCCGGCCGGGGCCGTGGCACGACTCGCACTGGACGTTGCGCATCGGCCCCACCTCCTTCGGACCAGCGGGGCCTCCAGGGGCGCCGGCGCCGGTCACGTGGCAGGACCAGCAGTCGTCGTCGAACTGCCGTCGATCCTCGAGGAGGGACTTGTAGGCCCGGGCGTGGCCGGTGCGCTTCCAGTCGGTGTACTCGTTCTTGTGGCAGGCCAGGCAGGTCGAGCCGCCCACGAAGTCGCCGTACTCCTTGCGCGCCGCGCCGTGACCGCTGGAGGCCGGCGCTTCGCCGATCTCGTCCAGCGCTGCGTCGACGAGCTTCTTCATCTCGGCTTCGTCCTCCAGCCCCTTGTCCATCGGCGCCTGGGACCCGCGGATGATGTGCGTCGTCCCGTCGTCCTCCGGCGGCACGAACACGTCGTCCAGGCGCTGCTGGGTCATGCGCCGCAGCCGCTCGACCCGGCTGCGAGCCTGCGGGTCGGTCGTCGTCTCCAGCTGCTGGTCGTACCGGGCGACCTGCTGCGTGATCGACTCCTGGCGACGCAGCGCCCGCTCGCGCCCCTCGGCGTTGGACCAGCCGGAGCCGCCCTCGCGAAACTCGATCACCGCTTTGCCGACGTGCTTGCCCCGGCTGCCGGCCTCGAAGATCGCGGTCGTGCCGACGATCACGGGGTCGGTCTGGTGCTTGCGGGTGTGGCTGCAGAAGGCCAGGTCGACGCCCTCGACGGCCTGGACCAGCGCCTTGGTGTCGTCCAGGCCGATGCCCGACAGCAGCGCCACAAGCTCCACGTCGCTCCCCCGCAGCTCGGCCACCGCGGCGGTGACCGACTCCTCGATCGGCAGCACCTCCACGCCGGGGAACGAATGGGTGGTCGGCATCACCGACGTGACGCCGATGCGCCGCCCGTCGTGCTCGACCACCACCGTCGAGGGGAACACCAGCTCACCGCCCTCCCGGGCGAGGTTGGCGGACACGTAGGGGAGCTCGTACTTCTTCGCGCCGTCGACCAGGAAGTCGATCCCGAACGCCAGGTCGCCGTCGCCGACGCCCATCGCGTCGACGCCCATCAGCTGGCTGGCGGCCAGGAGCAGGTCGGCCTTGATCTGCCGCTGCGGCTTCTCCCGCGGGGCCACGACCGACCGGGACCAGAGCATGTCGCCCGCGTCGACCTGCAGCACGGGGCCGGTGGACTGGAGGGAACTGAGGAAGGTAGAGCGCCTGGCGAGACCGCCGAGGGGGTTCTTGGGTCACCCGCAGGGTTCGATCTCGCCATCGATGTTGTTGGTGAAGACGACGGTCAGGCGACCGGCCGCGACCGGCACGTCGTGCCCCGTAGCGGCGACCCCCTCGTCGCCGGGGGCGTCGACGGCGACTGGCTCGTCGGCGACCTCCTGCGCCGGGTCGTCCTCGCCCGAACAGGCGGTGACGGCCACGAGGGCCAACAAGCTAACGACGGCTGAGCGCATCCAACCTCTCCCGGGCCCGGTCCGCTTCATCGCTGCGCGGATAGAGCCGGACCAGCTCCGAATAGAAGACCTCAGCGGCGTCGAAGTCCTCGGAGGTGCCGAGCTGTTCGAACGACATCCCCTGCATGTACATCGCGCGGGCGGCCCACTCCGACTTGTCGTCGCGGACGATGACCCGCTGGTACTCGGTGATCGCGCCCTTGTAGCGGCCGAGCTCGTACAGGCAATGGCCGACCATGTACTGCCCTTCGAGGTACCAGTCGCTGTCCGGCCAGTCGTGCAGGAAGTCCTGGAGGCGACCCCCGGCCCGCTCCCACTCCCCCTGCTCGACCAGGGCGAGCGCGGCCCGGAACGTCCGCTCCTCTTCGGACACCTCGTGTTCCGCCACGGGCACGCCCGCCGCGGGCTCGTCGCCCTCCGGGGCCGGCAGCGCGACGCCGTCGGTCCCGTCGACGGGAGGCTCCTGCAGTCCGGCGCCGTCATCCCCCGGCGGGGGCTCTTCGGGGAGCGGCTCCTCTTCGGGCATGAGCAACGGGGCCATCTCGTAGCCGTCGACCCGCTCCACCAGCTGTCCTTCGATGTGGAACAGGCGCGCCTCGACGAGCGTCAGCTGGAACTGGACGTCCTCGGTCAGCTTGCCCTGCTCCGCGAGGGTGTTCTGGATGTCGTCCAGCTGGCCCTTGAGGTAGGTCAGGTCCTCCATGAGGGCCTGCACGGTGGCGCCCGAGTCGGCGTAACGGCGGCGCGCGTCGGCGGCGCGCTCTTCCATCGCGTCGACGCGGGTCCGCTCGGTGACGAGGTCCACCTCGAGGTCGCGGGCCCGCTCCCGGGTCGCGTCGATCGTGGAGCGGAGGAGGTAGCTGCCGGACCGACCGGTCCAGTCGACGACGCAGCCACCCAGCGGCGCCGCCAGCGTCAACGCCAGCAGCAACGACAGCGGTCGCCTCATGGAACGACGAACTCGACCCTGCGGTTCCTGGACCAGGCCTGCTCGCCCCAGCCCGACTCGGCGGGGGCTTCCTCGCCGTAGCTGACCGTGCGGAGCACCCCGTCGGAGACGCCGAGGTTGCCCAGGTACGTCTTCACCGACTCGGCGCGACGCTGCCCGAGCGACAGGTTGTACTCGGTGCTTCCGCGCTCGTCGGCGTGCCCCTCGAGCCGGACCGCCGTCAGGCCGCCGGCGTCGATGCAGGCCGCGTTGTCCGACAACGCCTGCCGGGCGTCCGCCGTCAGCTTGAACTCGTTGAACTCGAAGTAGACCGTACGCAGCACGCAGTCGCCGCTGCCGGCGCGCTCCTCGACCGTGAAGGCTCGGGTCGCCACCGCCTGGTCACCGTCCGGGGTGACGACCCGTACGTCGTACACACCGGCGCGCAGGTCTTCGGTGGCGCGGAAGGTCAACTCCCCGTCGTCGATGACGTCGACGCCACGAGCCTTGCGGCTGGCGAGGTAGACCTCGCTGCCGTCGTCGAAGCCCCAGCCGGTCACCGTCACGGTCACCGGGGTCCCCTCGGTGGTCCCGTCGGGGCGCACGCGGTTGATCTCGACCTCGGGGCGATCCGAGACCGGGTCTTCAGTCGGCTGGGGCGGCGGCTGCTGCTTGGGGCAGCCGACGAGGAGGGTCAGCAGGGCTGCACTGATGAGAAGTCGTCGCACGCGCGGACAGTAGTACCCCGCGCGCGCAGGGTCAACGGGTCGGAGGGGGACTTCCGACAGCTTTTGATCACGCGATTTCGGCAGCAGGACGGGCACTTGGGAGGGCCGCCCGAAATGGCCTGACAAAAGCTCTTGCAGGAGGCCGAAAACCGCTCCTATGCTCACTTCTGGAAGGAGACCTGCGCGGTACGGGGCGGCCAAGTAGCGGATCGTACCTGTGCCAATATCGGGATTCGGCGCTGGGCGTTGTGTGCACCCCTTCTGACAGGGGTACCTGATGCGTTCAATCCGATGCCCCCCTGTTTCGGGGGTGCGTCCGATGAGCCACCGCGGCCGAGGCGGGACCTTCTGAGAGACCCATCGTGGTCAGGGCCGGAGTCGTCGACTCCGGCCCTACTCGTTCTGGCTCCCTACACGTCTCCGAAGCGAACCCCCGTCGCCCTCGCGTCGGAGATCAGCGGATGGTCGGCCGCGACGAGTCGAGGCCCGCCGTCCGCGTCGGTGATCGGCACCGCGACGATCTCCGTCCCCCGCACCGCCGCCATCGTCCCGAAGTTGCCGGCCAGCGCCTGCCGCGCCGCGCAGACCCCGAGGCGGGTGGCGAGCACCCGGTCGTAGGCGCTCGGGGTGCCGCCGCGCTGGACGTGGCCGAGGATGGTGACGCGCGTCTCCAGCCCCGTGCGCTCCTCGATGGAGCCCGCCAGGGTGTGGCAGACGCCGCCGAGTCGTCCCTGCTCGGCGCCGCCCTCCACCGTTCGGTAGAAGACCTGGCCCCCGCCCACGGGCGCCGCCCCCTCGGAGACGACCAGGATCGAGAAGTGCTTGCCGCGGGCCTTCCGATCTTCGACCGCGCTGCAGATGGCGTCGATGTCGAACGGGATCTCGGGGAGCAGGATCACGTCGCCGCCCGACGCGACGCCCGCGTGCAGCGCGATCCAGCCCGCGTGCCGGCCCATCACCTCCACGAGCATCACGCGGTCGTGGCTCTCGGCTGTGGTGTGGATCCGGTCGATCGCCTCGCTCGCGATGCCGACCGCCGTGTCGAAGCCGAAGGTCCGATCCGTGCCGCGCAGGTCGTTGTCGATCGTCTTCGGCACGCCGACGACCCCCACTCCGAGCGCTGCGAACCGGTTGGCGATCGCCAGGGTGCCGTCGCCGCCGACCACCACGAGGGCGTCGAGGGTCGACAGGTTCGCGATCGCACGCTCGCTCACGTCCCCGGCCAGCCGCTCCCCGTCGACGTCGCGGTCGAAGTCGAAGGGGTCATCGCGGTTGCTCGTCCCCAGGATGGTCCCCCCGCGAGGGAGGATTCCGGAGACGTCGTCCGACTGCAGCGTCCGGAACCGTCGCGCCACCACGCCGTAGAAGCCGTCCTCGATGCCGACGACCTCGACGTTGTTCCCTTCGTTGTGCAGGGTCCGCACCACCGCTCGAATGACGGCGTTGAGGCCGGGGCAGTCACCGCCTCCGGTCAGGATTCCGACGCGCATCTCTCCTCCTCGTCGGGTCGCACCGAGCCCCGGGGTTCCGGGACGGCGTAGTGTACTCTTCCGGCATGAAGCCGTGGACGTCGCCCCTGTTCTTCGCGCTCGCGCTGTCCCTCGTCGCCTGCCCGCCAGGAGATGACGACGACAGCGCCCGAACCATCCCGCCGCCGGCGGGGTGCGACCTGCCGGCGCTCTCGAACACCTCGTTCACCTTCCACATCCACTACGCCGGCGAGGAGTACCCGCAGCACGAGCTGGTCTCCTTGATGGAGGAGCTGCAGCTCCCGGTGTTCGCGTTCACGTTCGCGCCGGCGATCGTGACCGAGTTCGGGGAGGACCCGGACAGCAACCTGCTGGCCCTGACGTTGACGGACTCGACGCCCCCCCCCGAGGGCGAGGATCCGCCCGAGGATCCCAACTGGGTGCGCATCGTCTACGAGCTCCCCCTGGGCTACACGCTCCCCATCGAAGTGGGCGACGCGATCGGCTCGGTGACCGTGCTGGACATCTCGCAGGGTTCGCTGATCGCGGCGTTCGGGCTGTGGGAGGAGACGCCGGAGGGCGAGTTCAAGCTCCTGTTCATGGCGGAGCCGAGCGACGCCGGCATGGCCTGGACCCCGGGTCCGCAGCATCCCGTGTTCAACGCGGTCGAGACCCGGGACCGGGCCTGTCCGTCGCTGGCGCGGCTGACCTGCGCGAGCTCGTACAACCTGTCGCTTCAGATGGAGGTCCTGTCGACGCTGGACGACGAGGGGAACGAGATCGCCGGCGACAGCTTCGAGCTGTGGCCGACGGAGCACCAGGACTTCGTCCTCGGCGATCTGGAGCTGCGCGCCGTGAACGTGTGGTCGTTCACCCACCGGGACATCGACCCGGAGTGCAGCAACCAATACGACTTCTCAGCCGAGCGCTTCTCGTACTTCGTGACACGTACCGCGGCGTCGCCGCAGTAGGTCAGGTCATCGGGCCGACGGGCGGACGCGGCTTGCCGCCACCACCGCCCTTGCGCCGGCGTCGACGCTGACCGCCGCCACCGCCACCGCCACCGCCTCCGCCGCCGCCGCCTTTGGCGCGCTTGGCGAATGCGTTGAGGATCTCGCCCTCATCATCGAACTCGACGGTCACGACCTCCCAGCCTTCATCACCGAGCTCGTTCAGCTCGTGGGCCGGGGTGTCATGCAGCACGCGGTATTCCCACCGGGCCATGACGTACCTTCCAATGTCTTTCGGAGTGGGTGGTCGGAGGCCCCCTCTTGGGCTCACGTCGGCGCACCCTGCTTCGCCGGAAACATACCCAGCGAGCAAGGTGAGCGCAAGAAAAGGTCGCCGTGCCCTTGACATCCCCCCGACCGCCACGAGAATTGCGGTCGATCGGTCCTCCATCCCGGGAGGATCCTTGCGCCGCCTTCGGCGCAGCCATCCAGGCTCCCAAACCAGCGCGCGGCGCCCTCGCGGCGGCCAGCCCCGGAGCAATCCGATGAACAAGCCGACCTTGCGGCCCGCGCGATTCCACCGGAAACCACCTTGTCCAGGATCATGCTCATCAATGCGTCGCGCCCCGCCGAGGTGCGCGCCGCGATTCTTCAGAACGGCCGACTAGACCAACTCGAGATCGAGGTCCGCGAGGCGGGCCTGCTCAAGGGCAACGTTTACAAAGGCAAGATCGCCAACGTCGAAGGCAGCCTCAACGCCTGCTTCGTCGAGTTCGGCGCTGACAAGCAAGGCTTCCTGCCGATCGATGAGATCGCGCCGGCCTGCTACCACCGCAAGTGGAAGAAGAAGGAGAAGCCCCGCGTCACCGACGTGGTGCAGAAGGGCCGTGAGGTCGTCGTCCAGGTCGTGAAGGACGCGATCGGCAACAAGGGCGCCGCCCTGACGACCCGCATCTCCCTCGCCGGGCGCTACATCGTGCTGATGCCGCTGGACGAGAGCCGCGGCATCTCCCGCAAGGTCGGCAGCGACAGCCAGCGCAAGAAGATCAAGGAGCTCGCCGAGTCCCTCAAGATCCCCGAGGAGTACGGCTTCATCATCCGCACGGCCGGGCTGGACCGGACCAAGACGGACCTGAACCGCGACGCGGCGCTGCTGACCCGCACCTGGAAGAACATCAGCAAGGGGTCCGATGGAGCCAGCGCGCCGACGCTGCTGCACGAGGACCGCGACCTCGTGGTGCGCATGCTCCGCGACTACTACGACTCCGACGTCACGCGGATCCTCATCGACGAGCCGATGTCCTTCGCCAAGGCGGAGCAGTACTTCAAGGTCGTGATGCCGCGGACCAAGGGGGTGCTCGAGCACTACACCAACAAGGTGCCGCTCTTCTCCCGCTACCAGGTCGAAGACCAGGTCGAGGCGATCTATCACCGCCGGGCCAACCTCAAGTCGGGCGGCTACATCCTGATCGACCCGACCGAGGCGCTCACCGCCATCGACATCAACTCGGGTCGCTCGACGAAGCAGAAGTCTCAGGAAGAGACCGCCCTGCACACGAACATGGAGGCCGCCGGGGAGGTGGCCCGTCAGCTCCGCCTGCGGGACGTCGGCGGGCTGATCGTCGTCGACTTCATCGACATGCCCAGCCGGAGCAACAACCGGAAGGTCGAGAAGGCCCTCAAGGACGCGCTCAAGCCGGACAAGGCCCGCACCTACGTCAGCAAGATCAGCGACAACGGGCTGCTCGAGATCAACCGCCAGCGGCTCAAGCAGTCCCTCCAGCTGCAGACCCACCGGGACTGCCCGACCTGCAAGGGTCGCGGCGTCATCGAGAACCCCTCGACCGTCGCCCGCAGCCTGCTGCGCGGCATCGAAGCGAAGGCCGCCAGCGGCAGCTACGGCAAGGTCGTCGTCCAGCTCCACCCCGAGCTCGCCGACTACATCCAGAACCTCTGCCGCCGCGAGCTCATCGAGCTCGAGGAGCGGTTCGCCCTCATCCTCGCGATCGAGGGACGCCCCGGCTACCACCGCAGCGAGCGGGAGGTGAAGTGGATCAACTCGGACAACCTGTCCGAGGGCGAACGGCGCATGGTCGAGGAGCGGCGGAGCGCGATGATCGCGGCCAACCGCCGGCTCAACGCCGAGATCCCGCTCGAGCCCGAAGACACGGTCGACGAGATGCTCGCCGAGCTGACCGCCCTGCACGAAGAGCTGGGCGAGCCGGAGGAGGAGGAAGAGGAGACCCGCACCAGGGCCCGCTCCTCCCGCCGCTCCAGGACCGACGACGACGACGACGACGGAGACGGCGGAGAGGCGACGCGTCGCAGCCGACGCGGACGCGGACGCGGACGCAGCCGCGGACGCGGGCGCGCCGGGGCGCGTGCCGACTCCCACGACGATCTCCGCGCCTACCCCGACCGCGACGAGGACGACGAGCCCGAAGGCCGGGAGGGCCGCGGCAGCCGTCGCCGCGACGGCCGCGACAGCGGCGGACGCCGCGACGAGCGTGGCGGTGGCGACGACGACGACGGTCAGGCGATGTCCCGCTCCCAGCGACGACGGATGCGTCGCAAGCGCAACCGCAGCGAAGACGGCGGAGAGGACACCAGGGAGCAGGCCGCCGCCCCCAAGGCCGACGCCGAGCCCCCGAGCGAGGGCGACGACGGCGAGGGCGGTCCCCGCCGTCGCCGGCGCCGGCGCCGGCGCCGAGGCCGTGGCCGCGGACGCGGTGAAGAGGGCGAGACGGAGGCCGCCGCCGAGGGCGGAGCCGCCGAAGAGGCGTCCACCGACGACGGTGAGGACGCGACCGCGAGCCAGACCGCGCCGACGATGCTGATGGACGCGCCTGCGCCCCCCGCCCCCCCGGCGGCGGCCGAAGCGACGGACGCGGCCGAAGAGGAAGAAGAAGAGGACGAGACGGACGACGCGGAGTCGACGGTGCCCCCGGGCGAGTCACTCGCGCCCCCGGCCGGCGACTCCCTGTTCAAGGGCCTGAAGCGCTACCTCGGGCTGGGCGGCGGATCCTCGGACGCGTCCGGGTCGTAGATCCGCAGGCTCCGGCGACCGTCGGAGCCGAGCTCCAGGTAGCTGAAGAACCGCAGCCAGTCCCCCAGGCAGACCAGGCCCGACTCGGGCCACTCCCCGAGCCAGTGGCCGTGCCCCAGCACGGTCAGGTCGAACCCGTCCGCCCGGCGGCGGGCGGCGTAGCTCTTCGCGCGGGCCAGCCAGCCGTCGCTCTGCCCCTCGTAGCCACCCCCCTCGGGGTCCTTGCGAGCCGCGACGGTGTTGCCCAGCCAGAACGTCCCGTCGGAGCCGAGCAGCCGGGCGCCCAGCTCGGCGAGCGGTGAGTAGAAGAACGCGCGCGTGAGCCGTCCCCGGCGACGGATGAGGTCACCGTGCTCGACGCGGACTCGCTCGTCGGCCCACCGCAGGTCGACCGCGGTCCGCTGCAGGTCGATGGACGTGGCGCCGAGGCCCCGGGGCAGCCGCAGGTCGTGGTTGCCTTCGATCCAGATCACGCGAGGCAGGCGCTGGATCGCGTCGAGCACCTCGACGAGGACCGGCGGGACGCGCCCCGGCATCGCGTACCAGAAGTCGAACAGGTCGCCGGCGATGACGAGGGTGCAGTCGGGGTCGGGGGCGACACGCCGATCGAGGAACGACAGGAAGCGCCGGGCGTTGGACCGGTCGGACGCCCGGATGTGCAGGTCGGAGACGATGAGCGCCCGCTCGACGGAGCGGACGGGGTCAGCCATGCGTCGCCAGCCAGAGGGTGCGCGCGACCCAGCCTTCGAACTGCTGCAGCCACGGGTTCCACGTGTAGAGCCACACCAGCGCCGACAGCGCGACGCACACCCCGGCCGTCGCCTGGAAGGCGGGCGCGATGACCGAGCCCCGGCGGCTCGCGAGCATCGACGCCACGAACGCGGTCGACGCCGCGGTGAACGCCGTCCAGGCGAGCACCGAGAAGTGGTAGGCGTCCCAGTAGTTCTGTCGACCCTCGGCCCACGCGATCGAGAACGTCGCCACCGCGACCCCGAAGAGCAGCTGGCCCGTCAGCCCCAGCACCGACAGCGTGCCCGTGCGCTCGCGCTTCACCCCGACGAACAGCAGCACCAGGACCAGCACGATGCCGACCCAGCCCAGGTTGGCGTACTGGTCGCCCGACCAGGCCCCGGCCTCGAAGTCCCGCAGCTTGTCGTAGTCGATGATCCGCTTGCCGTCGCCCTCGCCGTAGCTCCCTACGGCGCCGTGGAGCATGTAGCCGGCCACGGCCGCGGGCAGCAGCGCGAACACCGGCGCGACGTCGAAGAACTCGTCGAGCAACGCCTTGCGCGGAGGCGGCGTCGGGGGCGTCCCGTCCTGCGAGCCGGCGTTCGGGCCGGGCGGCTGATTGTTCTTGCTCATCGCTGCACCACCTCCCCGATGTCCGGCGCCGTCTCGTCCAGCAGGTCCAGGAGGCCGAACAGACCCGACAGGTTGTGCTGCACGTAGTCGTTGCGGACCTCGCCCGCGTCCGGCTTCACGCGGAAGCCGCCGAACGCCCGCTCGGGGTTCGGCAGGTAGTAGTCGTTGGGCCCCCAGTACTGGTTCCTGATCTGGAAGCCGGCGTTGTACATCGCGAACGTGCGGAACCGGGTCTGGTCCGGCCGACGCCGCGCCTCCAGCCGCGCCGCCGCCGACAACGCCTCCCCGAAGGAGCCGGCGGTGGCCGAGTTGGGCATCGAACCGACCGAGCTCAGGTCCGCGCCGAGCATGTCCGGCGGCGCGCGCAGCGGATCCATCAGCTTGTGGCGCGCGATCGTCTCGCCGATGTCGAAGGCGTAGTCCGCCCGGCGGTCGTCCGGCCGGAACCGATCGAGCTCCTCCAGCGCCTGGATCAGCCAGGCGTCCGGCGGGATGTAGATGCGCAGCCCCAGCGACGCCCAGCGCTCGTTGACCAGGTAGTCGGCCCCCCGCTCGGCGACGTCGAGGTAGTGCTCGTCCCCGGTCAGCTCGTACATGCGGATGAGCCCGAGGATCGCCTCGCCGGAGTAGTAGATGCTCTTGCGCAGCTTCGCGCCCCGACCGCTGTGGTCGTAGAAGGAGTCGAACGACCCGTCGGGGTTCTGCATGCGGTCCACGTGGCGGGCCATCTGCAGCGCGATCTCCATGTCGATGGTGCCGGGCCGCGCCTTCTCCAGCTCGGCCATCATGCAGAGCCCCAGGCCGATGCCGCCCAGCTTGGCCTGGCTGCCGATCCGCGGCGCGCCGCTCTGGCGGAGCCGGCTGACCGACAACACGTAGCGCTCACCCGGGTTGGCCTTGTCCTCCCGAGTCGCCCGCAAGTAGAAGCCCATCGCCCGAATCGACGCCTGCAGGGTGCGCTCGTCGCCCGTCAGGCGGTAGCCCTGCACCATCGAGTAGACGGTGCCGGCGTGGCGCAGGATGTTGTAGTCGTTGCCCGGCACCTTGTCGGTGGCCGCCTGGTACTCGTAGGTGACCGCCCCCAGGTCGTTGGTCTCACGGGTCAGGAAGTCGGCGGCCAGCGCGATGCGCTCCCGCAGGACCTCGGGCGTGACCTCGGGGACATCGGTGTTGCCCCGCGTCACCGCGACCATCGGGCCGCCCGGCTCCGACTCGACCCAGGCGTGGGTGCGGAACAGCGCGACCTCGGCCTTCTTGGTTCGACTGCTCCGCCAGCCCGCGAGCTCCCGGGCGTAGAAGCGGGCCCGAGCGTGGATCTTGCGGCGGGAGACCTTCCGCTCGACGGCCAGCGACGGCAGGAACCAGAACTCGCCCTCCTTGGGGTGGCGCAGGACGATGCCGTCGAGCCCCTCGTCGATGTTCCAGCCCTTGGGGTCGCGGCGCTCGTCGTCGCCCGGGATCGGCTTGCCGTCCTCGTCGTGGGTCGGGCCGGGCACCGGGCGCTCGGAGACGACGTAGTCGACCTTGATGTGCGTGCGGGCCAGCCCCTCGGGCGTGCGGCCGGCGGCCGGCAGGTCCTTCCAGACGCGCCCCGCGGCCTCCAGCACGCCGCCGTCGAGGGTGCTGATCGCGGGTCGGATCCAGTCGCCGGGGGTCGGCGTGTAGACCGAGATGATCCAGCGCTCGCCGTACGCGACGTCGCCCAGATCGGGCCACGCCTCGAGCAGCGCCTCTTCGGTCAACGGGGGGGCCGGCTCGGGCGCCTCCGCAGAGTCGTCGTCGTCGCCCGCGGTGGCGTCGTCCTCCGACGCGCCCTCCTCCGAGGCTTCGGCGGCGTCGGGTTCGCGACGCGCGGCCTCGTCATCCGCCCAGCGCACGAGCGCCTGCCGGACCGAGCCGGCGATGGCAGCGGCCCGGGGCTCCTCGGCGGGGAAGAACGGCTCGGGGGCGTCGGGCATGGAGGCCCGCTGCCTCATCACCCTGAGCTCACCGCCCCACTCGCTCTGCACGTACAGGCCGATCCCCACCACGAGGGCGATGACGGCGACGACTCCAGTAATTCGGGAACGATCCACGGCGCGGGACTCTATCAGGCCGCGTCGGTTGCGGCGAAGTACGTCTCGTAGAGCTTGCGATAGAGCCCTCCGGCGGCCATCAGCTCACGGTGCGTGCCGATCTCCGCGAGCCGCCCCTGGTGCATGACGGCGATGCGATCGACCTTCTGGATGGTCGACAGCCGGTGAGCCACGACCAGGGTCGTGCGGCCGTCCATCGCCCGCTCGATCGCCTCCTGGATCCGACGCTCGGCGAAGCTGTCGACGTTGGAGGTCGCCTCGTCGAGCAGGAGGACGGCGGGGTCGTAGGCCATCACCCGGGCGAAGGCGAGCAGCTGCCGCTCCCCGGCCGACAGGTTGCCCCCGCGCTCGGTGAGCTTCGCGTCCAGCCCCCCGAGCCGGTCGACGATGGCCCGGGCCCCCACGGCGTCCAGCGCCGCGACGACCTGCTCGTCGGAGATCCCGGGATCGCCCAGCGTGATGTTGTCGCGCACCGAACCCATGAACAGGAAGACGTCCTGCAGCACGACCCCGATCGACTGGCGGAGGCGCTGCAGCGCCCATCCGGTGGTCGGCTCCCCGTCGATCAGGACCCGCCCGCGGTCCGGGTCGTGGACCCGCCCGAGCAGCCGCAGCGCGGTGGTCTTGCCGGCCCCGGTGACGCCGAGCAGCGCGATCTTCTCCCCCGCCTCGACCTCGAGGTCCAGCCCGCGGAGCACCGGCTCGTCGGCCAGGTAGGCGAAGTGCACCTTCTCGTAGCTGATCGCGCCGCGAACGGGCCGGTCGACGGCGTCGGGCGCCTCCTGCACGCGATCGGTCTCGTCGAGCAGCCCGAACACCCGCTCGCTGCTCGCGAGCCCCGCCTGCAGCGTCGCGACCTTCTGGGAGAGGTCCCGGATCGGCTGGAAGAAGCGGCTGACGTAGTCCAGGAAGGCGACGAGCGCGCCGAACGTCAACGCCCCCTCGATGATCGGTGAGGCGGCCCACCAGATCAGCAGCGCCGTCACCAGGTGCCCCATCGCGTCGACGAACGCGAAGAGCATCGCGTCGAGCCGGATGCTCTTGAAGTTCTCGTCGATCAGCTCGGCGTTGTGCGCCTCGAAGTCGTCGTACGCGCTGCGCTCCCGGGCGAACAGCTGGATGATCCGGATCCCGGAGATGCGCTCCTGCAGGTACGCGTTGAGGATCGCGACCCGGCGACGGAGCTCTCGATAGGTCGCCCGCAGCGCCGCCTGGAACCACTGGCTGACCCCCAGGAGCACGGGGAGCGCCGCGAACGTCACCAACGCCAGCTTCCAGTCGAGCAGCACCAACGCGACGCAGATCCCCACCAGCAGGAAGATGTCCCCGAACAGCGTCAGGAACCCCGCCGCGAACATCTCCCCGATGCCTTCGACGTCGTTGGTGCAGCGGGTCAGCAGCCGCCCCGCCGGGTGCTTGCTGAAGTAGCGGTTGTGCAGCCCCAGCAGGTGGGAATGCACCGCCACGCGGAGGTCGTGGACGATGCCCTGGCCCGCGATGTGGCTGGCGAAGTTACCGATGAACTGCAGCGTGTAGTTGAGCAGCAGGACGCTGATCAGGGCGATGGCGATGGGGCCGAGCCCGGCCGGATCCCTCGATGCGATGGGGCCGTCGATGGCGCTCTTGATCAGCCAGGGCTGCACCAGCTGCAGCCCGGCGGTGATCGGCAGCATCGTCAGGGAGATCGCCAGGACCTTCCAGTGCGGCTTCGCGAAGCGGCCGATGCGGCGAAGCATCTGCCAGTCGAGGCCCCCGTACTCCGGGTCGCCGGTCGCGCGTGCGCCGGGCCGTCTCACAGCCGCACCTCGGGCTCGGGCTTCTCCACGCGACGGGAGGAGCCGGTGCCCAGCTCTTCGTCCAGCTTCTGCTGCCGGTACAGCCGGCAGTACCAGCCGCCGGCGCTCATCAGCTCGTCGTGGGTCCCGTGCTCGGTGACGCGGCCGCCCTCGAGCACCACGACCCGGTCGACGCCCTCGAAGCCGAGCAGCCGGTGGGTGACGAAGATCGCCGTCGCCCCGCCGGTCATCTCCCGGAGGTTGCGGATGATCGCCTGCTCCGTGCCCGCGTCCACCGACGACAGGCAGTCGTCGAACACCCAGATCGCCGGCTCCAGGGCCGCCGCCCGAGCGATGGTCATCCGCTGTCGCTGCCCCCCGGACAGGGTCACGCCCCGCTCGCCTACCAGGGTGTCGAAGCCGTGGGGGAAGCGCTCGATGTCGCCGGTCAGGCAGGCCAGCGCGGCGGCCCGCTCGACCTGCTCCGCCGACGGCTCGTCCAGGCCGAAGCCCAGGTTCTCGGCGATCGTCATGCTGAACAGGAATGACTCCTGGGGCACGAACGCGATGCGCCGACGCAGCCACTCCAGGGGCAGGTCGTTGACGTCCCGCCCGTCGAACAGCAGGGTGTCCGGCTCGATCGGGCTCAGGTGCGGGAGGAGCGAGACCAGCGTCGACTTGCCGGCGCCGCTCGGGCCGACGAGCAGGACCTGCTCCCCCGGCGCCACGTCGAGCTCGATGTCGTGCAGCACGCCGTGGTCCCCCCACGCGAAGCTCAGCCCCCGCAGCGAGATCCCCCCGCGGAGGTCGTCGGGGGTGGCGGCGTCCGGGGAGCCGGTCACGTCCGGCGCGGTGTCCAGGATCTCGCCCAGCCGATCGATGGCGGCGCGCCCCCGCTGCCACATGCTGACCATCCAGCCGAGGGCGACCGTCGGCCACATCAGCATCGCGAGGTAGCCGAGGAACGCGACGAAGTCGCCCAGGCCCAGGGTGCCGTCGATCACGGCGCGCCCCCCGAACCACAGGATGGTCAGGGTGCCGAGCCCGCCCATGCCGGCGAGGATCGGCAGGAGGACGGAGCGGTAGAGCACGAAGCCGAGGTAGGCCTTCCGGTAGTCGGCCGACGCGGCGTCGAACACCTCCCGCCGATAGGACTCCCGCGCGTACGCCTGCACCACGTGGATCCCGGTGATCGACTCGTTGGCGAGGGCGGACAGGCGCGACAGCTCCTCCTGGGCGGCGAAGCTGCGCTGGTAGATCTGCGGCCCGACGAACCGGGTGGACGCGAACACGAGCACCAGGGGGGCGAGCGCCCAGACGGTCAGCGTCGGGCTGATCGCGAGCATCGGGGTCACCGCCGCGACGTAGACGATGGCGGTGTTGGCCATGTTCAACACGCCCGGCCCGCCCAGGAGCCGCACCGCGGTGATGTCGTTGGTCGTCCGGGAGATGAGGTCGCCGACCGGCATGCGGCCGAAGAACGAGGGGCCGAGCGTCTGCAGGTGGGCGTAGACGTCGTTGCGGACGTGGTACTCGACCCGTCGGCCGCCGTTGAAGATGAAGATCCGGGACAGCGTGCGGAACGTCGCCAGCCCGATCGCCAGCGCCACGATGCCCCCAGCCAGCCAGGCCACCTCCTGGCGCGCAGTCTCGGACCGCCCCAGCCCCTCGACGGACTCCAGCGCGTCGAAGATCAGCTTGGTCAGGTACGGCACCCCCGCCGTACAGGCGTTGGTGATCAGCAGCGCGATGATGCCGAGCGTGTACTGCCCCCGTTGCATGCGGAGGTAGTTGATGAGGCGGGAACGCCCCACGGAAGGGTCGGCGTCTGACACAGGTCGCGTAGGGTACCCTCGCCGCCGATGAGTCGCGACGAACTGCCTCACCTGTGGCGCACCCCGCTCGCGGAGCGCATGCGCCCTCTCACCCTCGACGAGGTGCTCGGCCAGGACCACCTGCTCGGTCCCGGGGCGCCGCTGCGGCAACTCATCGAGGCGGATCGCCTGACGTCGATGGTGTTGTGGGGTCCCCCAGGCTGCGGCAAGACGACGATCGCCCGCCTGCTCGCCGACCACACCGACGCCTTGTTCGAGCCCTTCTCGGCGGTGCTCGGCGGGGTGAAGGAGGTCCGCGAGATCGTCGCCCGCGCCGAAGGCCGACGCCGCACGGATCCACGCTGCCGCACGCTGTTGTTCGTCGACGAGATCCACCGCTTCAACCGTGCGCAGCAGGACGCGTTCCTGCCCCACGTCGAGTCCGGCCTGGTGACCCTCGTCGGCGCGACGACGGAGAACCCGAGCTTCCGGGTCAACGGCGCGCTGCTGAGTCGCTGCGCTGTGCACGTGCTCCGACCGATCCCCGAAGGTGACCTCGTCGAGCTGCTCCGCCGCGCGCTGTCCGAGCCCGAGCGGGGCATCGGCACGCTCGGGCTGCAGGTCGAGGAGTCAGCGCTGGAGGGGATCGTGCGCTCGGCGGGGGGCGACGCCCGGCGCTGCCTGGGGGCCGTCGAGCGCATCGGGCTGCACTTCCGGACGCGCCCGATGGGGCTGGAGCCGCTGACCGCCGACGAGGTCGCCCAGGCGCTCGGCGACAGCTCGGTCCTGTACGACCGCAGCGGCGAGGAGCACTACAACTGCGTCTCGGCGTTCATCAAGTCGATGCGCGGCAGCGACCCCGACGCGGCGCTGTACTGGCTCGCCCGCATGGTGGAGGCGGGCGAGGACCCGATGTTCCTGGCGCGACGGCTGGTGATCTTCGCCTCGGAGGATGTCGGGCTGGCCGACCCGCGCGCCATCCAGGTCGCGGTCGCCTGCAAGGACGCGGTGCACTTCCTGGGGCTCCCCGAGGGGAAGTACCCCCTCAGCCAGGCGACGCTCTACCTGGCCACCGCCCCAAAGTCGGGCACGACCAAGGCCTACTTCGCGGCGGCCGACGCTGTCCGCAAGCGGGGCGCGCTGCCGGTCCCGAACCACCTCCGCAACGCGGCGACCCCCCTGATGAAGGAGCTCGAGTACGGCAAGGGGTACAAGAACCCTCACGCGTACGCGGGTGACTACGTCCCGGAGCAGTACCTGCCCGACGACCTGGAGGGGGCCCGCTTCTACGAGCCCGGAGACCAGGGCTACGAGAAGATGGTGGTGGAGCGGCTGAGGATCTGGGGCGCCCGCAAGGACGAAGACGACACGCGCAAGAAGCGCCGCCGCTGACGACGCCTACTCGACCTCTTCGGTGACGATCGCGCCGGTGTCTTCGGCCAGCTGGTAGGTCACGGTCAGCACCGCGAGCTCGTCGGGCACGTGCTCCAGCGGGAAGTCGATGGCGTTGCGGACCCGGTCGTAGCTCCAGATCACGTCTTGTTGCTGCTCGACGCCGTCGAGCTCGACGACCAGGGTCGACTCGACCGGGATGCGGCGCAGCTGGAAGGACGTCTTGAGGCCGGCCGCCTCGAAGCCCAGCTGGGTGAGGAAGTCGGACCAGTCGTCGCTGCAGACCGACAGGAAGTGGCCACCAACGCCGTCGATGACCTCCCAGTAGCCCTCCCCCTCATCCGCGGAGTCGTCGCCGGTCTCGCAGCCGCCCGGCCGGTCTCCGACGATGGCGGTGAAGATGAGCTTGTCCTGGTTGGCGTAGCCCTTGAGGGAATACAACCACCACGGGATGTATTCGACGGGGAGGATGCCCTCACAGCCCCCCAGAGGAGACCACGCGCCCCCATGGTCGATCTCGTCACTCAGGATGACGAGGGTGAGCATCGCGTCGGCCCGGTAGAAGCCGTCGTTCGGCGCGCCGGGGTTCGACTGGTAGGTCAGCGCGCTGAAGCTGGCCTGAAGCCCCATCTCACACTCGCCCGAGCCGCCGGCGCCAACGTTGGCGATCTCGTTGAACGAGCTCACCGGGTCGGCGGTGTCAGCGTCGATCCAGCGGGAGCCGTCGGGCAGCTGCTCGAGCACGCCCCACTCGGACTCGGACATCGACAGGTCGCCGCGGGTCACGCCGATGTGGAAGTCGAGGTTGGTGCCCTCGAACTCCTGGATGAAGTTGTCGAAGTTGTCGGCGAGCTCCTCCTGCTCGTCTTCCATGGAGCAGGAGTCGTCGACCACGAAGAGCACGTCCGACGCCTCGACGGTGCGCTGCTGGAACTCGTCCTGCCAGATGGTTGGCCCGAGGGCGTCCGGCTGCTCGGCCAGCGGCGCCTCTTCGTAGATGACGCGCAGGTTGTTCTCCGAGCAGCCCAGCGCGAAGACAAGACCGAGGATCAAGGCGACGCGGTTCATGGGCCCTCCGGGTGCAGTCGATCCGTGTGCGCTAGGCTCGGTCACGGACCGCGGCATCATAGTCGGCGGACCGCTCGATGATGCAAGGCATTGCGTGACCTCCGAAGCGTCCTCCAGCAGAGGGTCCATCCTCCGCTCCGCCGCGGCGATGAGCGTCATCACGATGGGTTCCCGGGTACTCGGCCTGGTGCGGGAGCAGGTGCGGGCCCACTTCCTGGGCACCAGCCTGGCGTCCGACGCCTTCGGCATCGCCTTCCAGATCCCCAACCTGCTGCGTCGACTCGTCGCGGAGGGGGCGATGAGCGCCGGCTTCATCCCGGTGCTCTCCGAGGTCCGAGAGCAGGAGGGGGAGGAGGCCGCCCTCGCGTTCGCGCGCCGGTTCTTCAACTTCTCCCTCCTCGTGCTCACCGTCGTCTCGACGCTCGGCGTGCTCGGCTCCGGCGTCATCGTGGCGGTCTTCTCGGCCCTCGCCGGTCGCACGGTCGACCCGGAGGCGAGGGAGCTCACCGAGGCGCTCACTCGGTGGATGTTCCCCTACATCGCCCTGGTCTCCTGGGCCGCGGTGCTCCAGGGGATCCTGAACACCTGGCGCATCTTCTGGGTCAGCGCGACGACCTCGGTGCTGCTCAACGTCGCGATCATCGGCATCGCGCTCGCGCTCGCGCCGGGCATGGAGCAACCGGCCTGGGCGTTCGCTGTCGGCGTGCTCGCAGGCGGCACGCTCCAGCTGCTGTTCCAGGTTCCGTACGTCTTCAAGCTCGGCTTCAAGTGGCGGCCTGAGTTCAGGGTCGGCCCCCGGGTGCGGCAGGCCCTGTGGCTGCTCGTCCCCACCGTGTTCGGCGCCGGCGTCTACCAGGTCAACGTGCTCGTCTCGCAAGCGGTCGCCTGGGGGCTCGGGGACGGCGCCGTCTCCTCCCTGCAGTACAGCTCGCGCCTGCTCGAGCTGACGCTGGGGGTCTTCGCGGTCGCCATCTCCACCGTCGTGTTGCCGACGCTCGCCGCCGACGCCGCGGCCGAGGCGATGGAGAAGGTCGCGGACACGGTCCTGTACTCGATCCGGCTCTGCTGCTTCGTCTGCTTCCCGGTGACGGCAGGCCTGCTTCTGCTCCGGGTGGAGACGGCGTCCCTGTTGTTCGAGCGCGGGGCCTACGGCGTCGAGTCGTCCGCCTCGACGGGCTACGCCCTCGGCTTCCACATCCTCGGCCTGACCCACATCGCGCTCGCTCGAGTGCTCGTGCCGGTCTTCTACGCCTTCAAGGACACCCGCACCCCGGTGCTCATCGCCTTCGGCTCGATGGTCGTGAACCTGTCCCTCTGCTACGGCCTGGCCCCGTTCTTCGACTTCGGGGGCATCGCGCTGGCGAACACCGCCTCCGCGTTCTTCCAGGCGATGGCCCTCGCCTGGTTCCTGCGTCGTCACACCGGCCCGATCGGCGACGCCCTGACGGTCCGCTCCCTGCTCCTCAGCGGGGCCGCCACCGGCGCGATGGCCGCGGTCGTCTACGCCCTCATCCAGGTCCTCGAGATCCGGGATCTGCACGGCTTCTCCGCCCTGGTCGGTCCCTACTGCCTGGTCCTCGGAGCCGCGCTCGGCACCTGGCTCGCCGTGTGCGCGGTGACCCGGCACCCGGAGCTGACCGAGGCGTTCGGCATGGTCAAGCGTCGCCTGGGACGCTGACGGACGGCGTAGACTCCAGGCAGGGAGGATCGATCCGCCATGGACTCGACCAGCAACGCTGAAATGAGACCATCGTCCTGCTGCTCATCGTCGTGGGCGCGCTCATCCCGGCGACCGCCGCCGGCGTCGCGTACGCCTTCGGGCACCTGGTGGGGAAGCGCGAAGAGGGAGACAACGTCGTCACCGCAGGCGCCAGCGGCATGCTCGGGGCGGCCGTCGGGCTCCCCATCGGCATCGTCGCTGGCATGTCTGCTGGTGCCTCTTCAGCTGCGCCGGCGTCGGCATGCTCGGCGGTCTCTTCATGGAGTGAAGCGCCGACCGGCAGACCCCGGCCGCGTCCAGAACGTAGAAAG
>CAYQEG010000104.1:0-27687 GCA_964416435.1 uncultured Rickettsiales bacterium | reverse complement strand
CGGCGGCGTCGAGGGCCGGCGGAAACCGGTGCGGGACTTGTGCCGATGGCATCTATTCGAGGCCGAGTTCCTGGATCAGGGCGACGGCGGCGTCGTTGTGAGCGGCGAGCTCGGGGAGGGGGACGTCGGACCAGTTGAACGTGTCCGCCGATCGGACGCCGGGGGCCGACGGCACCCCGTCCACCACCGGGTACTCGCGGTTCGTCCAGGCGTAGGCCTGTTGTCCGTCGGCGCTGAGCAGCACGCGGAGCACGGCGAGCGCCTGCCCCCGGTTGCTGGCGCCGGTGATGACGGCGCCGCCCGTGACGTTCCAGGCGACGCCGCCGGCGTCCGCGTCGGGGTAGATCGCCTCGATGTTCGCCTCGGCGATCTGGCGCTCCGCGTCGGCCGCCGACAGGCTCGGGTCGAAGTCCTTCCCGAGCACCCGCCGGTAGAAGTAGTAGTGGTTGACCAGCGCGAGGTCCGCCTGACCCTCCGCGACGGCGGCGACGGCGGGGGTGTGCTTGGGGTGCACGTTGCCTTCGCTGTTGCTGTCGATGCCGATCAGCAGGTCGCGGGTGTTGGCCTCCCCCAGCTGGGCGAGCATGGCGGTCACCCCGCCGACGAAGCTCGAGTTGGTCGCCACGGTGCGCGCGAGGCGCCCCTTGAACCGGGGACTCGCCAGGTCGGTCACGGACTGCGGCTTGCTCGCCAGGATCCGCCTCGCGACGATGATCCGGGCCCGGGCGCTCAGCCCCACCCAGCGGCCGCCGTCGCCTCGGAACCGCTCGGGTACGCGGTCGAGCAGGTCCTGGGGGAGCGGCTCGAGCAGCCCCTCACCGGCGGCCGCGGTCGCCGCGGCGCTGCCCTTGCTCAGGAACAGGTCCGCCTGGGGGCTCCCGCCCTCGGAGCGGATGCGATCCAGGTAGGCGGCGTCCTTGCCGTAGTCGACCACCAGCTCCAGCTTGGGGTGGCGGCGGCGGACCTCCTCCCACAGGGGGCGCATGAACTTCTCGTCGCGGCTGCTCAGGATGACGACCTTGCCGGTGACCTGGGGCTCGGCCGGGGTCCGCTCGACCTCGGGCACGGGCTCGCCGCCGGGTCCGTCCGGCGTGTCGCCGGAGCAGGCTACGAGCATCAGGGCGCCGAGGGCGGCGGCGGCGAGCAGCAGGTGTCGTCTCATGGCGGCGGGTCTTAGCGGCCTGCGCCCGCCGCCGCAACGAACGCCCGGTAGGATTCGGCGGTGTTCGCGGTCCAGATCGTCGCCGAGTCCTTCCACCGGACGTGGTCGCTGTGGCTGCAGGCGCCGATCCTGCTGGCCGTCGTCGCGCTGACCGCCCGGCCCCTGTGGGGGGCGCTGCGGGAGATCGCCTGGAGCCGGGTCGCGCTGGTCCTGGCCGTCGCCGCGCCCCTGCTCGTCGCGACGCTGCTCCCCCAGCGCGAGTACCACTTCGCCGGCCACGAGGGCGCCTACGGCGAGCTGCTCGACGGCGCCCTGCCGGAGACCGGGGACCTGAGCGGGCACCGGACGTTCGCCGTGCCCGCGGGCGTGGCGTGGGCGATGGGCCGGGTGGTGCCGGGCGAGGTGGGGCGCGTGCTCTGGCTGGTGGGCAACCGCGCCTCCCTGGCGCTCGTGGTGCTGCTGCTCTGCGCGTGCGCGGCGAGGCTGGCCGGGGAGGGGGCCGACGTCCAGCGGAGGGCGATGCGGATCGCGGCGGTCGGGGTGCTCGCGACCCCCGCGCTGCTCGGCTGGTCGGCGACGGCGTTCTTCGTCGTCCCCGCCCTCGCCATGGGCGCGGCCGCGCTGCTCCTGGGCCTCGCAGGTCGGCCCGCGGCGGCCCTGGCGTGGGGCAGCCTCGCGCTGGCGTCGCGCATGGAGACCGCGCCGCTGCTGTTCGCCGGCGTGATCGCCGTTGGCTGGCCGGGCTGGAAGGAGGCGGCTCGAGGGCGGGCTGTGGCGGGGCTGATCGGCGCGCTGTCGGTGCTCGCGGTCCAGGCCTTCACCATGTCCCAGAAGCGCAGCGAGCTGCCGTTGGAGGACGTCCGGCCCGACCCGTCGGTGCTCCTGGAGAACCTGGCGAACCTGACCCTCGGGGGCCCGTGGCTGGCCGCGGTGGTGATTCTGCTCGTCGCGGTGACCCTCGGCCTGGCCCCGCGGCGCGACGGGATCGCGGAGGCCGCGGTCGCCATCGCGGCGGTGATCGCGGTCGTGCAGCCGATCTTCCTCGTGGACGTGGGGGCGCGGCACCTGCTGCCCGCGGCCGCGCTGCTCCCCGTGCTCGCGGCGGCCGCGGCGGGCCGGATCCCGGCGGGCGCGCGGCTCGCCTGGCTGGGGCCGGCGGCGCTGATGGTGGTCGTCGTGGCGCTCGCAGCGGGCGGGACCCGGTCTCTCGCGGAGCGCTACATGATGGGATTCGACGTCTATCCGGCGACCTGGACGGAGGCGGCCGACGCCGGGTTCGCGGGCCCCGCCGGGGAGGTGCTGGACGACGCCTGCTACGTCGTGGTGCCCGAGGGGCGACAGGCCTGGCGGGGCAGCCGGGACACCATGGACGTGCGCGAGATCCACCGGGCCGCCCTCGCGGCCCGCGCCGGCTGGTGCGTGCAATGGGCCCTTCAGGGCGACGCGGAGTTCAGCGGCGACACCCGCGCCGAGCGGCTTGACCGGGCGGTCCGCACGCTGCGCCTCGAGCCGGTCGGCTGGGTCGAGCCCGCCCCCTCGGGGGAGGGGCGCTGGATGGTCCTGCAGGCGCCCTAGGAGCCTGGAGCGCATTGGAGCGACAGGCAGCTATGCGCTCCAGGCTCCTAGTTCAGCCCGGGACGGCCGACGAGGTCGCGCATCACGTCCGGTCGGTCGGTGACCACTCCGTCAGCGCCGACGTCGAGGATCTCCTGCATCCGGTCCGGGGCGTCCACCGTCCACATCAGCACCGGCATGCCGGCGGCGTGCAGGTCGCGGACGACGCCGGCGCGCGCGAGGTCCACGCCGCTGCGCTCGTGGGGCATCCACATCAGGTCCCAGTCGGGGCAGCCGCCGCCGCTGAACGGCGTCAGGTCGCCGGTCGTCCAGCAGCGGATCCCGGAGCTCGGGTGGGCGATGCACGCCTCCTCGGGGGCGTCCTGCGCGTAGGCCTCGATGAAGTCCTCGTCGAAGTCGAGCACGCAGCTGCGATCGAACGCGTCCAGCTCCTCGAGCAGCGCCAGCAGCGCCGCCGCGGCCTCGGGCGTGTGGTCCTTGGACTCCAGGACGAAGCGCTGGGTCGGGAACTCCTCGAGGACGCTGCGCAGCGTCGGGATGGTGACCCCGGCGTCGCGGTACGGGAACTCGCCGTCCTCGTCCTCGAAGCAGTACCCGGCGTCGTACTCGGCCAGCTCCAGGAACGTCAGCTCGTCCACCCGCAGGTCGCCGAACGTCTCGTCCTCGCTGTCCTGCTCCGTGTCGCAGCCGTCCCGCCCCTCGCCGGTCACGCGGTCGATCGTCTTGTCGTGGATGACCACCAGCTCGCCGAACCGGTCGCGGTGGAAGTCGAGCTCGATCAGCTCGGCTTCGATGTCCGGCTCCCGCGCCCGCCGGAAGGCCGCGAGCGTGTTCTCCGGGGCGATCTCCGCGCCGCCCCGGTGGGCCGCGACGATCGGGATGTCCGGCAGCCACTCGATGAACGGCGGCCGCTCCGACGTGCAGCCGGCGAGGGCGGCGGCCAGGCCGACGAGCAGGGCGAGGCGGCTGGTCACTTCGCCTCCTTCGGGAGGGCGCCGCGGTAGGAGGTGATCCAGGCGACGACGAGCCCGCCGCCGCCGGTCGTCAGGGTCGTACGGCCGGTCCCCGCCGGTCCGCCCTGGAACTGGAAGTACGGCTCCACCCCGAGCCCCAGCCCGAACCGGCGCCGCGGCCCCACGTACTCCGCCCCGAACCGGCCCCCCACCGCCAGACCGGCCTGGGTCACCTGCTCGGCGGCGTTGAGCCGAAGCCCCACCAGGGGGCCGAACACCGGCCGGATTCGGTGGTGGTCCGGGGGGCACTCGCAGGGGGTCGCCAGCCACATCACGTCGAGCCGCAGGTCGAGCTGTCGCCGGACGACGCCAGCCCACAGCGTGTTGAGGACGGGGATCCGAAGCCGCAGCTGGGAGTCGAACGACGTCGGGGAGCCGATCGAGATCTCCAGCCCCGGCAGCAACACCTCGCCGCCCAGGGCCGGGGCCGGGTCGAAGACGCTCAGGCCGCCGGCGACGCTGGTGCCGACGCCGACCTCGCGCGGCTCGCCCGCCGAAGCGACCGCCGGGAGGGCCAGGGAGAGGCTCAGGAGCAGCGAGTGGAGGATCCGCACGGGCGCGAGTCTAGTGCAGAGCTTGACCGCGCGCCCGGACGTCGCGGACCATGCCTCATGCCCCGCTGGACCGCCTTTCTGCTCTGCCTCCTCCTCGCCGGTTGCGGCGCCGGCCCCGAGGGCCCCGCCGGCCCCGGGGGCCCCCCCGGGGCGCCCGGCGAGCCGGGGCCCGACGGCGCCGACGGGGAAGCCGGCGCGGAAGGCGCGGACGGCGCGGACGGCGCGGACGGCGCCGATGGGGAGGACGGGGCGGACGGCGAGACCACCCTGGTGATCGACGTCGACACCACGTGGAGCGAGGACCGGGAGCTCGCGGGCGTCGCCTGGGTCGAGCCGGGCGCGACGCTGACCGTGGCGGCGGGGGTCGAGGTCCTGATGCTCCCCGGCTCGGCGCTGTACGTCGACGGCGCGCTGGTCTCCGAGGGGACGGCGGACGAGCCGGTCGGCTTCGGAAACCCCAGCGTGTTCGGCGCGTCGGTCCTCGGGGTCTTCGTCGGCGGCGACGCGGACAGCTCGGTCCTCGACCACACGACCTTCGACGGGGTCGAGCTCGTGCTCCAGGGCGCCGCGGTCGGCGCCATCGAGGACATCACGATGCTGGACGCCGACCTGTCGGTCCGAGACCGCCCCGCCGACTTCGTGCTGCTCGACGCCGAGATCGACCGGGGCTGCCTGCTCGTCGCGTCGGACGCGGGCGCTGCGGTGACCATCTCGAGCGCCGCGGTCCACGACTGCCGCGGGATCGGCATCACCATCGCGACGGCCGGGCCCGCCCTCGTGGAGCTGAGCGACGTCCACCACAACGCGCTGGACGGGATCGCCGGCCCCCCCGGGGACAACCAGCTGGAGGTCGTCGACAGCAACGTGTTCGCCAACGAAGGCCACGGCGTGCGGGAGGCCCTCGCCCTGGACGGCTGCTACGTCGCCGACAACAACGGCGAGACGGGCACCGACCTGACGGAGCAGCCGGTGAGCGACGGAACACGGACCCTGGACACGGCCCAGCTGGAGAACATCGGGACCGTCACCGACCCGCAGGCCCTCGCCGTCTCGGGCACCGGCCCTACTTCGTAGGCGGCTCCGCGGCGGGCGTCGGCTCGGCCGCCGGCACCTCCACCCCGCCGAGCTCCGCCATCCGCGCCATGCGCTCCGCCTCGTTGCTCATCATCCAGGGGTCCTGGCTGAGATCGGCGTAGGCCCGGGCGAACCACGGCTTCGCCTCGTCGGCGCGCCCCAGGGCGTGCAGGCACTCGGCGATCTCTTCCAGGGTGTAGCCGTGGGGCTCGCCGATCGGCTCGGCCTCGGCGAGCAGGCGGCGCTGCTCGGCCAGCGCCTCCTCGACCCGACCCAGGGAGCGCCACGCCCGCGCGACGCACCACCGCGCGATGCGGGTGCGGGCGTCGTTGCCCTGCTCCTTCCGGAAGGCCAGCGCGCGCTCGAAGATCGCCAGCGCCTCCTCGTAGCGACCGGCGTCGTGGTGGGTCCAGCCGATGTTGTTGTACAGCGAGCCCTTCCACTTCGCGGCACGCGGGTTGCTGGACGACTCGGCCAGCTCCAGCGCCTTGGTGTTCCACTCCATCGCGGCGTCGGGATCGGCGATCGCGATCATGTGGGCCGCGTCGACCGCGTGCGCGTCCTCCTTCAGCTCGCCCGCCATCAGCCACGCGTGCAGGAACAGGGCGCGCGCCTTGTCCCGATCGCCGGCCGAGTTGAACGTGCGGCCCCGCTCCAGCAGGTAGCGCACCCGGGCGACGGACGGGGCGTCGGGGAGCGCCTGCTCCACGTCGTCGAGCACGGCGTGGGCCTCGTCGAACTGACCGCGAAGACTGTGGGTCCGGGCGATCTGGGTCTTGAGCTGGAGCACGTAGTCGGCGGGCTGCTCGGCAGACCCGGCCAGCACTTCGCGGAACTTCGTCTCGGTCGCGGCGGGGTCGCCGTAGTCCCACAGGTCGTCGAAGTCGGGGTGGTCGGCTGCGGCAGCGGACATGGGCACCACCAGGGCGAGCAGGAGGAGGAGGGTACGCACGGCAGCAGGGTACTCCGCTCGGCGCCCGACGGCCCGGAGCTGGCACGGCCCTTGCGACGCGAGGGGTCCGCAACCCCGGAGCATCCATGCACCGACACCACATCGCCCTCGTCTCCGCCGCCCTCCTGGTCGCCCTCTACGGGACCGCCGTCGCCGCCGACGCGACCGCCCCGGAGGCCGCCCCCGAGTCCGTCGAAGTGACAGACGTCGAGGATGCAGAGGCCGAGATCGAGCCCGCCGAGGAGCCGGCCGCCGAGGTGCCCGAGGCGCCCCCCGCGCGACCCGCGGCGCTGCCTCCGGCGGTGCGCGACGCCATCGCGGAGACCGAGCCGGCCGCCCTGGAGCAGCTCACGGCGGCGCCGTCCGAGCCCGTCGCGGCCGCCCCGTCTGCCGTTTTCGAGCCTTCGTCGGTCCTGGATGCGCAGGCCCCGACGTCCGCCCCCGAGCCGACCGTCTCTCAGCCCCCCGCCGCCCCGGAAACGGCCGACGTCGAGGACCCGGCGCTCGCCGGACTGCTCGCCGAGCTCGACGGCACTACCGCCGAGACCACCGATGTCAGCATCCCGACAGGCCTCACCGGGGGCGGTGTCAATCCGATGGCGCGGGCGAGCTCCGCGTTCCTCCTGGCGCTGTTCGTGCTCGCCGGGCTCCTCGCCCACCCCCGGACGCGCGGCATCGTCCTGGAGCGGCTGCGGGCGGGCGCTGGCGCCGGTGGCCGCGGCGGCGCCCCCGCCCGGATCGAGGTCCGCTCGTCGGTCTCCCTGGGCGCGGGGCAGCGGGTCGTCACCCTCGAGGCCGACGGCGTCACGCTGCTGGTGGGGCTCAGCCAGGGCCGGATGGACGTCCTGCACACCTTCGGCGCCGGCGACGCGGTGACCCCCACGGGCCTGGTCGGCGCGCCCGAGCCGGCCGCCGAGGAGCTGCCCTTCGCTTCGTCGCTGGGCGCCCTGTTCGCCGCCACCCGGGACATCGCGACCGACTCCGTCGACGAGATCGAGCTGGACGACGCGACGCCCGTCACCGCCTCCCCCGGCGTGGCCGAGCTGGTCGCCGCCTGGAGCCAGCGGGGCGAGCCCGCGGCGCAGGAGAAGGCGCCGCTCCTCGAGGACGACGCCGAGCTGCCCTGGTGGATGGAAGGCGCCACGAGCGAAGAGCGCGTCCGCCTGGCCGACGACGCTGACGCCCTCGTGCCGGCCGCCTCGAGCGAAGACCTCGGCGATGGCGCGGTCACCGAGTCGGTGCTCGCCCAGCTGCGGGTCGCCCGGGTCCGCGAGGAGCTCGAGGAGCGCCGCGCGGTCGAGCAGCGCCGGTCCCAGCCGCAGCGCTCGACCCGTCGGCCCCGCCTCGCGACCCTCGGTCGCGTGGCCGACGACGAGGCCCCCACCGACGATCGCCCCCGCCGCCGCGGCCTGCCCCGCGCGGTGCTCGGCGTCCTGGTCGGCCTCACCGGCCTGGCCACCCTCGGCTTCGGCGGCGAGGCCTTCGCGGGCGACGCGGCGATGACCCTGGACCTGGGGGCCGACACCCTCGGCGGCGCGGTCGAGGGCGGCGCCGGCGCGTCCACCGCGGTCAAGCTGCTCGTCACCCTGACGCTCCTGGCGGTCGCCCCCGCGATCGTGCTGTCGATGACGTCCTTCACCCGCCTCATCGTGGTCTTCTCGCTGATGCGGCAGGCGATCGGCGTTCAGCAGGCGCCCCCGAACCAGGTCCTGGTGGGCCTCGCGCTGTTTCTGACCTGGTTCGTCATGGGCCCCACGTTCGAGCGCGTGGGCGACGTCGCGGTGGAGCCCTACTTCGAGGGCGAGATGAGCGAGGGCGAGGCCCTGTCGGCCGCGATGGGGCCGATGCGCGACTTCATGATGCGCCACACGCGTGAGAAGGACCTGGCCCTGATGCTGCGCATGTCGCAGTCGCCGCGGCCCGAGACCCGCGCCGACGTGCCGACCCGGGCCCTGGTCCCCGCGTTCATGATCAGCGAGCTCAAGACCGCCTTTCAGATCGGCTTCCTGATCTACATCCCGTTCCTGATCATCGACCTGGTGGTCGCCACCATCCTGCTCGCGATGGGCATGATGGTCTTGCCACCGGTCGTCATCTCCCTGCCGTTCAAGTTGCTCCTGTTCGTCTTCGTGGACGGGTGGAACCTGCTCGTCGGCAGCCTCGTCACGAGCTTCGCGTAGGCCGCGGGGAGGAACGCACCATGACCTCTGACTTCATCGTCGCCCTCGTCCAGGAGTCGGTCCGAACGACGCTCTACCTGGCCGCTCCGCTCCTGCTCCTGTCGATGGCCGTCGGGCTCGTCGTGTCGATCGTGCAGGCGGCCACCCAGATCCAGGAGATGACCCTGGTGTTCGTGCCGAAGATGCTCGCCGTGTTCGGCGGCGTGGTGCTCTTCAGCGCCTTCATGCTGGACGTCATCGGGCGGTTCACCATCGCCATCTTCGACCTCGTCTCCCGCGGCGCGGCGCTCTAGACGATGGTCGAGTCGGCAGCGTTCCTCGGCATCGAGGTCCAGGTGG
This sequence comes from uncultured Rickettsiales bacterium, assembly GCA_964416435.1. Lineage (GTDB taxonomy): Bacteria > Myxococcota_A > UBA796 > UBA9615 > UBA9615 > CAYQEG01. Next base: position 18,838 of record CAYQEG010000104.1, on the reverse strand, counting down.
GACCCGAGCTGTGGGCGATGCTGATGATCTTCGCCCGCATCACGGGGCTGCTGCACACCGCCCCGATCATCGGCACCAAGGCGGTGCCGATCCCCGCCCGGGTGGGCCTCGGCATGGTGCTGACGCTCATCGTCGCGCCGCTGACGGTCGCCGATCCGAGCATCATGGCGTGGAGCGAGATCCAGCTCGGCATGCGGATGGCCAGCGAACTGCTGCTGGGGCTCGGCATGGGCTTCGCGGCGAGCGTGGTCCTGTCGCTCCTGGACATGGCCGGCACCTTCATCGGCGTCAACGCCCAGCTGGCCATCGCGGTGCAGTTCGACCCGTTGACCAACACCCAGCAGGTGGTCACGACCCGGCTCATCCAGGCCGCCGGGCTGCTCACCTTCCTGGCCCTCGACCTCCACCACCTGGTGCTGGTGGCGATGGTCGACTCCTTCACCCTGTCGCCCCCCGGGCACGGGGCGCTGGCGCTGGTCGCCGGCCCGCAGATGTCGGCGGTGCTCGGCACGATGCTGGTCGACGCGATGCGGATCTCCATGCCCGTCGTCGCGGCGGTGCTGGTGCTCAACATCGTCGCGGCCCTGGTGACGCGGTTCGCCCAGCAGATGAACATCTACTTCTCGGTCGGTCTGCCGGCGAACGCAGCGGCGGGCTTGCTCGCGGCGGCGCTCGCGGTGCCTGCGCTGGTCGCTGCGGTGGCCGGCCACGGCTCCGGGATCCGTGAGCTGATGCTCCGGATGGTCGGGAGCTAGCCATGTCCGGAGAGAAGGACAGCGGACAGGACAAAACTGAAGATCCAACTCCAAAACGGAGGAAGGACTTCAGGGAGAAGGGCAAGGTCGCGCAGTCGCGGGACCTCGCGTCGGTCGGGGTGCTCTTCGCGGTCGGCCTCGCGACCGCCGCCTGGTGGCCGTTCATGGTCGGCTCGGCGGAGGGCTTGACGCTGGAGTTCATCGGCGATGGCCCGGCCAACGTCGAGATCTTCCTCAAGGACCCGATCGACCTGCTGATGCTGGGGATGTGGAAGGTCCTGGTGATCGCCGGTCCGATCCTCGCCGTCGCCGTCGTCGCCGGCCTGCTCATCGCCATCGCCCAGGTCGGGCTGATGTGGAGCTGGAAGCCGCTCGAGCCCGACCTCAACAAGCTGAACCCGATCACCGGGATCCAGCAGAAGATCTTCTCGGCCCAGGCGATGTTCGAGTGGGTCAAGGCGATGGCCAAGGTGACGGTCGTGGGCGTCGTCGGATACAAGCTCGCGGTCCGCTACGGCGCCGGCCTGACCGAGCTCGCCTCGGCCTCGCTGCGCGAGTCGGTGGGCTGGACCGGGGGCATCGTCGCCCGGCTGCTCTTCTTCACGCTGCTGGTGATGCTCGCCCTCGCGATCGGCGACTACGCGTTCGCCAAGTGGCAGCTGCTCCGCAAGATGCGGATGACCAAGCAGGAGCTCAAGGAGGAGCACAAGGAGATGGAAGGCGACCCCCACATGAAGGCGAAGGTGCGCCGCCTGATGGTGGAGATGAGCAGCAACCGGCTGGTCGCCGAGGTGAGCGACGCCACCGTCGTCGTGGCCAACCCGTCTCACTACGCCATCGCGATCCGCTACGAGATGGGCCAGGCGGGGCCGCCGATCGTCGTCGCGCGGGGCAAGGACGAGCGGGCCCAGAAGATCAAGGAGATCGCCCGCTCCAACGGCGTGCCTCGCATCGAGAACCGACCCCTCGCCCGGGCGCTGTACGCCAGCGTCAAGGAGGGCCAGGAGATCCCCGCCGGCATGTACGAGGCGGTCGCCGAGGTCCTGGCGTTCGTCTACCGGCTGCGCAACCGCCACAAGCCGCAGGCGGCCCCCGCCGCTCCGCCCGAGCTGGCTCCCCTGTACTGACCTCGCCGGGGCTGCGTCCCTCGAATCGAGGCCAGCGCCGAACCTGGCACGCCCTTCGCAACACCCATGCTCTGTCAGCCCCTGAACGGCCGGAATCACCCGGATTCGTCAGAGCGCTGACAGGGAGGCGTCAAGATGGCGACGAGCGGCGGACAGCAGAGGTCCCTCGGGGCGCTGCTGGCGGCGGGCAGCAAAGAGGTCTCCATCGCGCTGGCGATGGTCGGGACCCTCGGCCTGCTCATCGTGCCGCTCTCCCCGACGCTCCTCGACCTGCTGCTGGCGTGCTCGATCGCCCTGAGCCTGGTCGTCTTCCTCGTCAGCTTCTACGTCAAGGAGCCGATGGAGTTCAGCGTCTTCCCGACGCTCCTGCTCATCGCGACGGTGTTCCGCCTCGCCCTGAACATCAGCTCGACCCGGCTGGTGCTGTCCAACGGCGGGTCGGGGACGGCGGCCGCGGGCAACATCATCGAGACGTTCGGCAACTTCGTGACGGGCGGCAACTTCGCCGTCGGTCTCGTGATCTTCGTGATCCTGATCATCATCAACTTCGTCGTCGTGACGAAGGGCGCCGGCCGCATCGCCGAGGTCGCGGCGCGGTTCACGTTGGACGCGATGCCGGGCAAGCAGATGGCGATCGACGCCGATCTGAACGCCGGCCTCATCGACGAAGACGCGGCCCGCAAGCGCCGCAAGGACGTGGCGCTCGAGGCGGACTTCCACGGCGCGATGGACGGCGCGAGCAAGTTCATCCGGGGCGACGCCATCGCCGGCATCCTGATCACCGCGATCAACCTGGTCGGCGGCCTCTTCATCGGCGTCGTGCAGCTCGGCATGACGGCGAGCGAGGCGGCGCAGACGTACTCCGTGCTGACCATCGGCGACGGCCTCGTCTCCCAGATCCCCGCCCTCGTCATCTCCGTCAGCGCCGGCATGCTCGTGACCCGGGTCTCGGGCACCGGCGAGAGCCTGCACGACGAGCTCGGCCACCAGCTGCTCGGCAGCGCGCGGGTGCTCTGGGTGGCCGCCGGCATCCTGCTCCCGTTCGCCGCGGTGCGCGGGCTGACCATGCCGTTCCTCGCCATCTCCGCCTTCGTCGCCAGCGCCGCCTGGGTCGCGCGGCGCACCGCCCAGGCCGAGGTGGACGAGGCCAAGGGCGAGGAGGTGGCGCCCGACGAGCCTGGGTCGGGCGAGCTCGAGGACCCCCTGCGTCCGGTCGAGACCCTGGAGATGGAGGTCGGCTTCGACCTGATCCCGCTGGTCGACGAGCGCCGCGGCGGCGAGCTGATGCAGCGGATCGCGCGGCTCCGGCGCCAGTTCGCCCGCAGCCTCGGCGTCGTCATCCCGCCCATCCAGGTGCGCGACAACCTGCGGCTGCAGCCGACGATCTACTCGATCCTCCTGCGCGGCACCGAGGTCGCCAGCGGCGAGCTGCGACCCGGTCACTGGCTCGCGATCGACCCGGCGGGCCGCACCGAAGGGCACCCCGTGCCCGGCATCCCGGGCAAGGAGCCGGCCTTCGGCCTGCCCGCGCTGTGGGTGAGGGACGAGGACCGCGAGAAGGCGGAGATCGCCGGCTACACGGTGGTCGATCCGTCGACGGTGCTGTCGACCCACCTGTCCGAGGTGATCAAGAAGCACGCGCCCGAGTTCCTCGGCCGCCAGGAGGTCCAGGACATGATGGACCGCCTCGGCAAGACCCACCCGCGGGTGGTCGACGACCTCGTCCCCAACCTGGTGCCTCTCGGCACCGTGCTCACGGTCCTCAAGGGGCTGCTCCGCGAAGGCGTGAGCGTGCGCGATCTGCTCACGGTCATGGAGACCATGGCCGACAGCGCCCCGCGCTCGACCGACCCCGACTTCCTCACCGAGCGGGTGCGCCAGGCGCTGGGCCGCCAGATCGCGTCGCAGCACGCCGACGAGGGGGGGACGATCCACTACATCGGCCTGAACCGGCCGACCGAAGAGATGATCCGGGGCGGCATCCAGCGCACGGGCACCGGCTCGCCGGCCCAGCTGGTCCTCGATCCGATGAAGGCCAACGAGCTGCTGCGCCGCCTCACGTCCGAGGTGGAGCGGCACGCCGCCGGCCACGTCATGCCGGTGCTGCTCGCCGCCCCCGCGATCCGCGGGGCGGTGCGCCGCCTGACCGAGCGCGTGCTGCCCCAGGTGGCGGTGCTGTCCCCCAACGAGCTGACCGACCGGACCCGCCTGCGCAGGCTGGGCACGGTGGGTGTGTAGGAGTCGTCGATGAGCACCCAGACCTTCGCCGCCCCGACGATGCAGGCCGCCTTCGCCCGAGTACGCGACAAGCTGGGGGCGTCCGCGGTCATCGTGGACGTGCGCCGCAGCCCGGGTCGGGTGGAGGTCGTCGCCGGGCGTGAGCGGCCGCGGTCGGGCCTGCGTCGCCTGCTCGAGCGGACCGCTGCGAACGCGAAGGTGGAGTTCGTCGAGGAGGACGAGAGCACCGTCAACCTGCCGCCGCTGCGCCTGCTCGCGGGCCCCGGCGAGCGCCCCTCGTCCCTCGGTCGTGTGCTCACCGGCCTCGACTTCCCGCCCGACCTGGCGGCCAAGATCGCCTCGGTGGCGGGCAAGGGGGAGCATGTCTGGGCGCGCCTCCTGCACTGGCTGGAGCAGAGTCACCCGCCCGTCGCCCCGGTGCCGCCGGAGGACGGGTCGGCCATCGCGATCGGGCTGCTCGGGGGACGACAGACGGGCTGCAGCATGCTGGCCCGAGGCCTCGCCGCTCGCGCGGCGCTGGCCGAGCCCGGACGCGTGCTGTGGGTCCAGTGCGGCTTCCCGGCTCGCCCGGTGGCGCCCATCTCGGACCTGCTGGCGCCCCTGGGGGTCGACCACCGCACGGCCAACCACCCCGACGAGCTCGAGCTCGTGGGGGGGGAGCACGCGGATGTCAGCGCGGTGCTGTTGGACCTGCCGAGCATCGACCTGGAGTCGGACGCCGAGCGGCGCGCGCTGCGGCGCTACACGTCGAGCGCCCGGGCGGTGTGGGCGACGATCTCGTTCCACGGGGTGGTGCCTGCGAACTGGAGCACCCGGGAGGCGACACGCAGCCTGCGGGGCTGCAAGGAGGCCGGCGCCGAGGCGGCGGCCTGGACCCACCTGGACCGCGTCGGAGACCCCGGCACGGTGCTCGCCGCGACCCTGCGGTCGGGCCTCTGCCCGAGCTTCGTGCACGGCGACGAGATCGGCGAAGGCGACACCAGCCGAGCGGCTGCGTGGGACGAGCTGGTGGGGTGGTTGAGGACCTCGGTGCAGGCCGGGCAGGAGCAAGAGCGATGAGAAGCGACAAGACTCGGGCTATGATGAACGCTGGCGTCTCAGGACGGGACGCTGGCCAGCCCAGGACGGAGCGGCAGCGATGAGCGCATCCCTCGCAACCGTAGCGAACGAGCCGGCCAACGCGCCGATGACCGTCGCGATCACGTCCGGCAAGGGCGGGGTCGGCAAGTCTCAGCTCGCCGCGTCCCTCGCCGTGGTGCTCCGCCAGGAGGGGCAGCGCACGCTGCTCGTCGACGCGGACGTCGGCTGCGGCAACCTCGACATCCTGCTCGGCGTCCGCCCCGAAGAGGACCTGCGCGCCGTGCTCCGCGGCGAGCGAACCCCCGAAGAGGTGGTCACCACCGCGCGGGTCGGCGACTGCGAGATCGACATGCTCGCGTCCCCCGCCCCGGACGCCCGCGGCGGCGACCTGGAGCCCCACGAGCAGCTCGCCGTCATCGACGCCGTCAAGCAGGTCGGCCAGGCCTACGAGTTCGTGCTGATCGACACCGGCGCGGGCGTCACCCGCAACCCGATGCTGTTCGGGTCGGCGGCGGACCGGATCCTGCTCGTGACGACGCCGGAGCCGACGGCGATCAAGGACGCCTACGCGGCGATCAAGGTGCTGCACCAGGCGCACCGCGTGAACCGCGTCGACCTCGTCGTCAACCAGACCCAGGGGCCGCGGGACGCCCGTCGCGTCTACGGCCAGCTGGTCGGCGTGGTGGAGCGGTTCCTGCCGGTCGAGCTCGGCCTCGCCGGCATGCTGCCGATGGACGACCGCGTCGTGCGCGCGGTCCGCGCGCGGGAGCCCGCGACCCACAGCTACCCGACCTCGGCGTGGTCCCACGCCGTCCGCAAGCTCGCTCGTCGGTTGCTCGACGGCGACCTGGGGGCGGCCGCCGACTCGGGTCAGATTCGCTACTTCACGACGGCCCGTCGTGCTGGAGGAGCCCGATGAGCTCGCTCGCCGCTCGCCTCGCTCAATACGACCGCGCCCGGGAGTCGGCGCGCCGGGCCGCCGGCCTGGACGACTCCACCGAGCCGCTCATCGAGGGGATGACCCGCAAGGAGATCATCTCCACGTACGCGCGCAAGGTGACGTTCATCGCCCGGCGGATCCACCACCGGCTGCCCCGGCACGCCTCGCTCGAGCTGGACGACCTCGTCAACTCGGGCGCGCTGGGGTTGCTGGACGCGATCGACAAGTACGACCCGAGCAAGAAGACGAAGTTCGGGACCTACGTCGAGTTCCGGATCCGGGGCGCGATCCTCGACCTGCTGCGCGGGCTCGATCCGGTCAGCCGCACGGTCCGGGAGAAGTCCAACCAGCTCCAGAAGACCACCCGGGAGCTGGAGCTGCGGCTGGGGCGGCCCCCGACGCGGGAGGAGATCGCCGCCAAGATGGGGCTCTCGCCGGCGGAGTACGCCGACCTGCTGGACGAGGTCCGCTCGATCAACCTGGTCTCGATCGACGCCCCCCGCGGGGACCGCGACGAGGGCCGCGGCTCGCTCGTAGACGTGATCGAGGACATCCGAGCCCAGCGCCCGGACAGCGACCTGGACCGCAAGGAGGCGATCGCCGCGCTGCAGCACGCGATCCAGCACAGCCTCCCGGAGCGGCTGCGCAACGTGCTGACGATGTACTACTACCGTGAGATGAATCTCAAGGAGATCGGCGCCGTGCTGGGCGTGAGCGAGTCCCGCGTGAGTCAGCTGCACACCGAAGCCTGCCTGCGGCTTCGCGCCGCGCTGGCCGACGCGCTGAGGCCCGGGGAGGACATCGACCTGAGCCGGCGTCGACCGAAGAAGCGTCGTCCGAGCACCTGAGCGACCACATCTGATACGGTCGCCGCCTCGTGCTGATCGGGGCCCATGAATCCATCGCGGGTGGTGTGCACAAGGCCTGGGAACGGGCCTTCGCGGACCACTGCGAGTCGTTGCAGGTGTTCGTCCGGACCTCACGGGCCTGGAAGGCGCCGCCGCTCACGGACGAGATCGTCGCCGCCTGGGCCGCGTCCCGGCACGCGGCTCGACGCAAGGTCAAGGCGGTCGTCGCTCACGGCAGCTACCTGGTCAACCTCGGCACCGCCGACGCCGATCTGCTCGACAAGAGCCGCGCGACGATGCTCGAGGAGCTCGAGCGCTGTGAACGACTGCAGATCCCGGCGCTGATCTTCCACCCCGGCTCCCACCGCGGGGACGGCGAGGAGGAGGGCGTCCGCCGGATCGCGGCCGCGCTGGACGGGGTGCTGGAGGCGACGGCGGGATGGCGGGTCAAGCCGACGTTGGAGAACACGGCGGGGCAGGGGACCAACGTCGGCTACCGGTTCGAGCACCTCCGGGCGATCCTCGACCGCGTGAGCGAGCCCGAGCGGGTGGGCGTCTGCTTCGACACCCAGCACGCCTTCGCTTCGGGCATCGACCTGCGGACCGAGCAGGGCTACGAGCAGTGCTGGGCCGACTTCGACGAGCAGGTCGGCCTGGACCGGCTGCTCGCCTTTCACCTCAACGACAGCGATCGGCCGCTCGGCTCCCGGGTCGACCGGCACGCGAACATCGGCGCCGGGGAGCTGGGCAAGGGTGTGTTCGCCCGCCTGGTGAACGACCCCCGCTTCGACAACGTGCCGGGCTGCCTGGAGACCCCGGCGGATCGGGGGAAGAAGCCGTACGCCCGCGAAGTCCGTCGACTGAAGCTCCTCCGCGAGAAGAACTGAATCTAAGCGGCCCCTCACAATACTGAGGCCCTCCGCGCGGGTCTGGAGACCCGATTCCTGCGTCCCTCATCGGTCACGGGGGGCAAGCCCCGCTCCCTCTTCGGTCCTTGACCTCGGCCCTCCATCCTCCCCGCTCCCGGGGCCTCATAATCATGAGGGGCCGTTTAGGAGCCTGGAGCGCGTTGGAGCCGGAGCCCCGTGAGGCCGAGGCTCGCGAGCCCCAGACGGGACGACCGAGCGCATCGCGAATGCGTGACGGAGGAGCAACGCCGGGATCGCGCGGATCGGGCCACGAGGCGACAGGCGGTCAATGCGCTCCGGGCTCCTAGCCCGTCAGCTCCTGCTTGAGCAGGCGGAACGTCTCGCCGTAGTCGTCCTCGCGCGTGACGTGGTGAGCGACCAGCGCCGACCACAGACGGTCCGCCGCGGCGCGGAGGCGGCCGGCCGCCTCCAGGATGAAACGGTGGTCCTCCAGGAGGGCCGACTCCCCGCCGTGAGCGGCCGCGTTGCGTGCCTCACGGAGGTGGCCGACGAGCCAGGTGTACCAGGGCTGGACCTCGTCGCGGGTCGGCGCGAGCACCGCGTAGCGGTTGGCGATCGCCTTGTCCGGGGCGGCGCTGCCGTCCCCCAGGAGGGCGTCGAACGCGGTCCACAGGGCGCACACCGCTTCGCCGGGGTCGGTCGCCTGCAGCGCCCGCAGGTGCCACAGGGCGCAGACCCGGAGGCGGCGGGAGAGGGCCGAGTCGGAGGCCAGGGAGGCCTGCACGAGGCCCCGGCTGACCCCCAACTCCAGGAGGTCGTCCAGCGCGTGGGGAGCCGGGGGCTCCGCCGTCGGCAGGGTCGCGTCTCCGAACCGGTCGCGGGCGGCGATGGTCGCGCCGGGGGAGAGATCGACCGGCTCGAGGTGCAGCTGGCGCAGCGAGGCGGCGAGCTGCTCGTCCACGTCCTCGCGGAACAACAGGGACGTCTGGAGGAGCTCCCTGAACCGCTTGCGCGCGTCCCGCACGGCCCGAGCGTGGGTCGACTCCACCCAGGTCGCGGCGACGATCGGGGTGTGGGCCGTGCCGCTCCCCTCGGGGTTGACGCGCGCGAGGAACCCGGTGCGGCGACCGGGCAGCGGGGTCGGCCGGGTGCCCGCGGCGCGGTCCAACTCCTTGCGCCAGGCGATGTCGGCGCGGCCGATGACGATGTCCGCGATGACCCGGGGCTCGCCGCCCCAGCTCGCCCCCGTCAGGACGAAGCAGACGGCGCCTGGCCCGGGCTCCTGGATCCGCTTCAGCCGCTTGGCGAGCTCGACCTGGAGGGTGTCCCCGGTCGCGTCGGGCGGAATGGAGGCGACGGCGGACGCGACGGCGGGCCACAGGTCGTTGGGGTCCCAGCGGGTCGCGATCGGGCCCAGCTGGCCGAGCGCCTCCACCGCGCGCTCCATCGCCCGGACGGCCGGGCGGGAGAGCCGCACGCCGCCGGTCGAGTCGACGGTGACGACGGGGTCCCCGCTCCGCCGGAACGACGGATCGGACCAGCGGTTGTTGTCGCCGGCCAGGCCGGCCTCGAAGACCCGCCCCTCGCAGGCTGCCATGAGCGCCTTGAGCGCCTCCGCCCGAGCTTGTCGTGACATGGGGGAAGGAGAGCACGTCCACGCGGCGCGGTCCAGCCGTCGGAATCCTGACGGATCGGGGGTCGCGCCACCCCGCCAGTGGCACCTGATCGCTGGACGTCGAGCCGTTGGCACGTCCCCTGCACAAGACCCCACCGACCGGAGGCGAGACATGGGACGAGAGATCTACCCGGCGATGTCTGGAGGGATGCGAGCACTCAAGATGCTCGACGTTCTTTCCAACAACCTCGCCAACGTCAACACCACCGGGTTCAAGGGGGATCGGGCGACGTTCGCCCTGCACGCCCCCAACCTGGCGGACGGGGTCGACCCCGACTCGGCCGAGGCGAGGCTCGCGGAGGCCTGGAACGCCCTGGACGGCGAGGCGACGGACTTCTCCCAGGGGAGCCTGCAGCCGAGCGGCTCCCCCACGCACATGGCCCTGCAAGGCGAAGGCTTCTTCGGGGTGAAGGGCGAGGACGGCGTCGTCCGGCTCACGCGGGACGGCTCCTTCACGCTGGACACCGAGGGCTACCTCTCGACCCGTCACGGCGAGCGCGTCCTGGACGACAAGGGCGACGCCATCAAGGTCCCCGCCGGCGACCTCGTCATCGAGGGCAGCGGCGAGATGAAGGTCGGCGACAAGAGCATCGCGACCATCGGCGTCCTGGACGTCGCGGACCGCGAGGCCATCAGCAAGATCGGCGGCGGCCGATGGGAGCTCGCCGAGGGCACCGCGACCATCGCGGCCGAGGGGGTGGTCGTTCGGCAGAGCCACCTGGAGGGCAGCAACGTCGAGCCCGTCCGGGCGCTGACCGAGCTCATCGCGATCAGCCGCTACTACGAAGCGTTCACCAAGAGCCTCGAGACATCCACCGAACTCGACCAGCAGCTGAACACCAGCGTCGGTCGGATCGACCGCTAGGAGCAACACATGCGCGCACTCTTCACCGCAGCGACGGGCATGGCCGCCCAGCAGACCCGAATCGACAACATCTCCAACAACCTCGCCAACGTGAACACGACCGGCTTCAAGAAGGGGCGGGCGGAGTTCGAGGACCTCTACTATCAGAAGGTCCGCACCGGCGGGGCCGAGACGGCGGGCGGCACACGCCGCAACGACACCGTCGAGATCGGCCACGGCACGCGCACCGCGCAGCTCGCCCGCGACTTCGGGCAGGGCTCGGTGCAGCCGACGAGCTCGGACAAGGACTTCGCCATCCAGGGCGACGGCTTCTTCGTCGTCGACTCCCCCGACGGCGAGCAGATCTACACGCGGACCGGCCACTTCACGGTCGACGACCAGGGCACCCTCGTGACGACGAGCGGCTACAAGCTCGGCGGCGGCATCCAGGTGCCGGACGGGGCGATGATCACGGTGAGCGACGACGGCGTCATCACGGCGACGGTCCCGGGTGAGGACTCCCAGCAGATCGGCCAGATCGAGCTGGCCCGCTTCACCAACCCCGCGGGTCTCGAGGGGCTCGGCGCCGGGCTGTACCGGGCCACCGAGGCGAGCGGCGACGCGTCGCTCGGCACGCCCAACACCGAGGGCTACGGCACGGTGATGAACCAGGCGCTGGAGATGTCCAACGTCGACGTGGCCGAGGAGCTGATCGCCATGATCATGGCGCAGCGCTCCTACGAGCTGACGAGCAAGGCCATCTCGACCGCGGACGAGATGCTCCAGATGACCAACCAGCTCAAGTAGCGAGTCCATGATGCGAACCCTCGCCATCCTGATCCTCACCCTGGTCGCCGCCGCTCCGGCGTCCGCCGCCGAGCTCGACGTGAGCCTGGTGCGCGACGCCATCGCGACGGCCGCCGAGCGAGCGCTCCCCGACACGATCTCCGAGATCGAGGTCCACACGGTGTTCGTCCGGGGGCGGGTCGACGTGCCGGCCGGCAGGACGGCGCAGGTGCGGGTCCGCGGCGCGGGGGACGAGGACTGGATCGGCAAGATCGCGGTCGAGGCCGACGTGACCGTCGACGGCGAGCTGCTGGAGACGGTCCGGGTGACGGCTACGGTCGCCGCGTACGTGCAGGTGGCGGTGCTCGCCGCCCCGGTCTCGCGAGGCGACCAGATCACGGCGAGCCAGCTCTCGACGAGCAGCCGCGACGCCGCGGACCTGCCCGGCGGGGTGGTGATGAACGCCTCCCAGCTGGTGGGCCGCACGCCACGCCGCGACCTCTCCATCGGCGCGCTGGTGCGGGAGAGCGACCTGCAGGAGCGGGTCGACGCCGAGCGCAACCAGCCGGTCACGCTCCTCATCTCGTCGGGCCCCCTGCGCATCACGGCGCCCGGCCTGCTGCGGGCCGACGCCCGGGTCGGCGACCTCGTCGAGGTCTTCGCCACCGACACCAAGACCGTGGTCTACGGCGTGCTCGTCACCCCCGACCTGGTCGAGATCCCGACCGCCAACGCGACGGCGACGACCGCCGCCCGGAGTGCACCATGAAGCGCCTCCTCCTCGTCCTGTGCAGCGTCGCCCTGAGCGCCTGCGCCACCACGATCGTGCGCCCGCCCCCCGAGGCGATGGCGCCTCCGCCGGCCCCCTCGCAGCCGCTCGTCGACGCCGACGGCGGCTTCACCTACGAGGGTGGCGGCAGCCTGTTCAGCCGCCGCGCCCGCGGCGTCGGCGACGTGGTGACGATCCGCGTCGTGCACAACACCGCGGCGGACACCCAGGCGACGACGTCGCTGAAGCGGTCCGGCACCACGAACGCCAGCGTCTCGGCGCTGTTCGGCCTCGAGACGGCGATCGCGGACATCCCCGGCGGCGGCCCGTCGCTGAGCCTGGGCACCACGTCGCAGAACGACTTCGAGGGGGACGGCACGACCGGCCGCGTCGGCACGGTCACGGCGACCCTGACGGCCCGCGTCGTCGAGGTGATGCCCGACGGCAACCTGCGCATCTGGGGATCGCAGGAGGTCCGCGTCAACAACGAGGTCGAGGGCCTGGTCGTGCAGGGCACGGTCGACCCCCGGTCCATCGCGTCCGACAACACGGTGATGTCCTCGGCCATCGCCGATCTGCGCATCGAGTACGCCGGCGTGGGCGTGGTCGCGGGCAAGCAGCGCCCCGGCTGGTTCACCCGCATCCTCGACGTCGCGAGCCCCTTCTAGGAGACCGACATGAACGCCTTCGGTCGCATCCTGCTCGTCGCCGTCGCAGCCGCCACCATGGTGCTGCCGCCCTCGCCCGCCGAGGCCGGTCGGCTCAAGGACATCGCGCGCTGGGAGGGGGTCGAAGACAACGTGGTCGTGGGCATCGGCGTGGTCGTCGGCCTGCAGGGCACCGGAGACGGCGGCCAGGCGGTGCGGGACTACCTGCAGAGCGCCGCGGGCGCCCTGGAGAGCGGCATCGACCCGACGAAGCTGCGCAGCAAGAACGCGGCGCTGGTGACCGTCACCGCGACCCTCCCGGCGTTCACCCGCAAGGGCAACCACATCGACGTGACGGTCAGCTCCATCGGGGACGCCAAGTCGCTCTCCGGCGGCACGCTGCTTCCGACGATGCTGCGCGACCCGTCGGGCCGGTCGGTCTGGGCCGTGGCGGAGGGGCCGCTGGTCATCGGCGGCTACTCGGCGGCGGCGGGCGGCGCGGCGGCGACCAAGAACCACACGACGGTGGGCCGCATCCCGGCCGGCGCCAAGGTCGTCCACGACCTCGCCCCGGACATGCTCCACCGCGACGTGTTGCACCTGTCGCTGCGCCAGGCCGACTTCCACACCGCGGTCACCGCGGCGCGCTCGGTCAACTACGAGCTGCTCGGCGACTTCGCCCACGCGCTCGACAGCGGGACCATCGAGATCCTGGTGCCGCCGCAGTACCAGGGCCGGGTGCCCGAGCTGGTGGCCCGCCTGGAGGTGATCGACGTCACCACGGACGTGCCGGCGAAGGTCGTCGTCAACGAGCGGACCGGCACGGTGGTGATGGGCTCGGACGTGCGGATCGCGACGGTGGCGGTCGCCCACGGCGGCCTCACGATCGAGGTCGACACGCGGCTGGGCGTCTCCCAGCCGGGCCCCTTCTCCGGCGGATCCACCGTGGTCGCGCCCGAGACGAGCCTGGACGTGACCGAGGAGCGCCGTCAGCTGGAGGTGATCCAGGGCGTCTCCATCGGCGAGGTCGTCGGCGCGCTCAACCAGCTGGGGGTCTCCCCCCGCGATCTCATCTCGATCCTCCAGGCGATCCGGGCCGCCGGCGCGCTGGATGCGGAGCTCGAGGTCCTCTAGTGAGCACGATCGACCCCACCGCGACGATGCAGCTCGCCCGGTCCTCGGCGTCCGACGGCGCCAACGGCCTGCAGGACAAGCTGCGCCGGGCCGCCAGGGACGGCGACGTCGAGGGCGTGCGCGAGGCGGCGCGGAAGTTCGAGCAGTACTTCGTGCAGACGATGCTCAAGGAGATGCGGGCCGCGTCGGGGGGCGAAGAGGGCCTCATGTCGGGCACCGAGATGGACACGTTCAGCTCGCTGTTCGACGAGGAGATCGCAGGACGCATCTCCCAGGGACCCGGGATCGGGCTCGCGAGGATGATCGAGGTGACGATGGCCCGCTCCTACGGAGTCGAGGCCACCGGCGGCGTCCGCGGACCCCGCGCCCACCTGGTGCCGGCCGCGGGGGTGAGTCGCTCCGGCTGGTCCTGGCCGCTCCCGGACACCGAGCCGGGCTCGATCACCTCGGACTTCGGCCACCGGGCCGACCCGATGGGCGGCGGCTCCCGCCACCACGCCGGCCTCGATGTGGCCGCCCCCGAGGGGACCGCGGTGCTGGCGATGGCGACCGGTCGGGTCGTCCGGGCCGACTTCAGCCGCACGTACGGCAACGTCGTCGACATCGAGCACGCCGACGGCACGGTCAGCCGCTACGCCCACCAGGCGCGGCTGGACGTCCAGGTCGGAGACGAGGTCGCCGCGGGCGAGCAGATCGGCACCGTCGGTTCGACGGGACGTTCGACCGGCCCCCACCTGCACCTCGAGATCCGCACCGACGCCGGGGCGGTCGACCCCGAAGCGTGGCTCCGGGGCGAATAGTCGCCATTCCGGCCCAGCACTTGCATTCTCTCCTCGTGGGCCTGCCATGAAGGCGGCCTGGAGAGACCTGAGCAAGAAAGATCGAAAAAAATCTAAAGGTTGCTCAGACCCCTCCGACCAAGAAACAGGTTTAGGGACGGACGTCCCGCGAGGAGTTGGAAATGAAGATTCAGGGAACCGATCCTGGCACCTCGATCGCCGCCCTCCAGAAGGCGGCCGAGGCGAGGAGCGCCGAGCAGGCGCAGCCCCAGGAAGCGAGCGAGGCCGGGCTCCAGAGCCGCGGCGGACTCGAAGCTTCCAGTTCGGTGCAGCTGAGCCAGCGGGCTCAGGACGTGCAGCAGGTCACGGAGCTGGCGAAGGCCGAGCCCGAGATCCGCGCCGACGTCGTCGAGCAGGCGCGAGCCGACCTCGAGGCGGGCCGCATGCAGGCCGATCCGGCGGCGCTCGCCGACCTCATCGCGCGGGACCTGTTCTAGGTCAGCGCCTGCAGGGGCCTTGTTGGCAAGGTTCCTGCATCCGTACGGACCAGCAAGGGCACCGGACGGAGACTCCATGACAGCAGACGCACCATTCACCTCGCTCGTCACCGCTCTCGACCGGGAGATCGGGCTGCTGGAGCAGCTGCGGGATCTCGGGATCGAGGCGCGGGAGCCGCTGGTGCGGCTCGACGTCTCCGGCGTGGAGCGGTGGGCGAGCAGTCAGCGGGATCTGCTGACTCGCATCGAAGAAGCCGCGCGCGATCGCGCCGACCTCCAGGAGGCCTGCCTGCCGCCCCGCGCGCGGGGGATCGCTGGTGGAGGCGGCCTGGCCAACACGGTGACGCTCCACGCGCTCATCGCCAGGGCTCCGTCGGTCGAGGCCGAGCGGATGCGTCAACAGCGTGACGCCGTCCGTCAGCTTCGCGACGAGATCTCGGCGGTCTCCGCTCGCAACGAGGTGCTCATCGCCCAGGTGCTCGACATGACGGATCACCTGGGTGACGGGCTGGTCGACGCGACGCGCCAGGACGGGTACGACGCCGCCGGCCGCAGCAACGGCCAGACGATCTCCGGCGACCTCTTCAGCGGAGCGTTGTAGTCATGTCCATCTTCTCGGTCCTCAAGGCTGGCAACCGAGCGCTGCAGGCAGCGTCGGCGGGGATCGACGTGGCGTCCAACAACGTCGCGAACGCCAACACCGAAGGCTACTCCCGCCAGTCCCTGGGCCTCGGGCCGCAGGGCACGACTCGCGCGCGCGGCCTCCTCCTCGGGACCGGGGTGCGCGCCGAGGAGGTGCTGAGCACCTACGACAAGTTCGCGCAGGGCTCGGTCTTCGGACGCACCGGGCGCCACGCCTACCAGGAGGGCAGGGCGATGTCCCTGCAGTCGCTCGAGACGTCGTTCGTCGACGCCGCAGGGGGCGACGGGCTCATCGGAGCCATCGAGGGGCTGTTCGCGGCCTTCTCGGACCTGGAGCTCGATCCCGGCAACCCGTCGCTGCGAGCCGGAGTGCTCAGCGCGGGCTCGGTCGTCAGCAGCCTGTTCAACCGGGCGGCGTCGGATCTCAACGAACAGACGACGCTCGCCGACAGCCGCGTGGCCAACACGGTCGTCGAGGTCAACCGCCTCACCGCCGAGGTGGCCTCCTTGAACTCCGAGATCGTCGGCCTGGAGGCGGGCGGTCAGCAGGCGCACGACCTGCGCGCGCAGCGCACCGCGGTGTTGGAGCAGCTCGCGAGCTTCGGCCCGACGCGGGTCACGGAGGACGCCGACGGCTCCTCGCGGGTGTTCTTCGCGGGGCACTCGCTGGTCGACCCCGGGGGCAGCCGCTCCTTGAGCGTCGTCGACGATCCGGTGACCGGGCTCAACCAGGTGCACGTCGCGATGGGCACGGCGTCGATGGACATCACGAACTCCATCGACCAGGGGCGCCTCGGCGCGATGCTGAGCGTGCGGGACACGACGGTGCCGGGCCTGCTGGCAGACCTGGACAGCCTGGCGTTCGAGGTCGCGGACCAGATGAACGCGTTGCACTCGGCGGGCTTCGGCCTGGACGGAGTGACGGGGCGGGACTTCTTCGCCCAGCCGCCTTCGGCGACGGGCGCCGCCCTCGGGATGTCGCTGGACGCCGCGGTGGCCGGTGATCCGTCCGCGATCGCCGCGGCCGCGACGGCGGCGGGCGTGCCGGGCGACAACAGCAACGCGATCGCGCTGGCCCAGCTGGGCAACCAGCTGACGATGACCTCGGGCACGGAGTCGTTCACGGGGTTCCTCGCGTCGACGCTCGCGGGCCTGGGACAGGACACGTCGGCGGCGATCTCGGGCGAGGCTCGCACGAGCCTCGAGCTGCAGGCGTCGCTGGACGTGCGGGACTCGGTCTCCGGCGTCTCCCTCGAGGAGGAGGCGTTGGACCTGCTGAGGTTCCAGGACGCCTACCAGGCGGCGATGCGCGTGATGCAGACGGCCAACGAGATGCTGGACGAGTTGATGCAGCTGGTCTGATCGACCCCGGAACGCTCAAGTCCGGCGCGAGGGCGCCGATGGAGGGTACGAGGAACCATGCGAATCACCGCAGCCCATGCCTATCGCGCGCAGATCGAGTCGCTTCGGCGAACGAGTCGCGACTCGTTCGAGGCGCAGCGCAAGGCGTCCAGCGGCAAGCGGATCGAGCGCGCGTCGGACGACCCGACGGGGTTCCACCGGGCGACGCTGATGAAGGCGATGAAGTCCGACCTCGGTCACGCCCGCAAGAAGATGGACCTGGCCCGCGTCGAGATCAGCACCGCCGAGCAGGCGTTGGACGGCATGGGCAACATCATGTCGCGCCTGCGCGAGCTGAGCGTGCAGATGGCTTCGGACCTGATGGGCACCGAAGAGCGCGCGAACGCGGCGGTCGAGGTCGACACGCTCAAGGACTCGATGATCGCCCTGGCGAACGTGAGGCACGGGGACAAGCGCCTGTTCGCCGGCCACCAGACGGATGGCGAGGCGTTCGACGCGACGGGCGCCTACCTGGGTGACAGCGGCCAGCAGGAGGTGGCGATCGCCGAGGGCTCGAACGTGGCGCTGACGTTCGCGGGCGACGAGGTCCTCCGCGGCGCGTCCGGCGGACCGGACATCTTCCAGATGATGGACGACCTGTCGACGGCCCTGGCGGCCGACGACACGGCGGGCATCCAGGACTCCCTGACCACGATCGACGAGGGCCAGCAGCACCTGCTGGACTACCGCTCCGACGTGGGCGGACGGTTGAACCTCATCCAGGCGCTCGGAGTGCACTTCGAGGGGGTCGAGGTGAGCCTGCTCAACGACATCAGTACGGTCGAGGGCGCCGACCCGCTCGAGTCCTTCAGCGAGGTGATCCGCACCCGGCAGGCGTTCGAGAGCGCCATGCAGGTGAGCGTGAACTCGCGCACGCAGTCGATCTTCGACCTGCTGTAGGTCCCCAGGACCAGGCGAGCGGCGGGGAGCTGGGGCGCCCCGAGGCCGCCATCTCCCTCGCGCGCTCGCGCTCGAGTGATGACCGACGCGGTCTTCCCTGCCGAACATCGAACTTTTTTCTAAAGACCCTCCAACCCGGGCCGATAACCCATTTGTACGTCGCCAATCACGGCGGCATTGGAGAGAAACATCATGGCCCTTCGCATCAACACCAACGTGGCAAGCGTCTTCGCCCAGAAGCACGTTTCCCGCACCTCCGAGCGAATGCAGTCCAGCATGGAGCACTTGAGCTCCGGTCTGCGCATCACCAAGGCTGCCGACGACGCCGCCGGCCTCGCCGTCTCCGAGAAGATGCGCTCGCAGATTCGCTCCCTCCGCATGGCCCAGCGCAACGTGTCCGACGGCATCTCGATGGTGCAGACGGCTGAAGGCGGCCTGAACGAAGTCACGAGCATCCTGAGCCGCATGCGTGAGCTGAGCGTCGAGGCCGCCTCCGGTGTCCTGCAGGCCACCGAGCGCGCCTACCTGGCGACCGAGTTCACCGCTCTGCAGAACGAAATCGAGCGCATCGCCGACTCGACCGAGTTCAACGGCCTCAACCTGTCCGACGGTTCGACCGCCACGGTCGACGTCCAGGTCGGCATCTTCAACGTCGCCGCGCAGGACCGCATCACGGTCACCCTGCAGGACGCCCAGACCGCCACCCTCGCTGTCGACACCGGCACGATCGACCTCGGCTCGGCCGCGAACTCGCAGGCCGCCATCACCGCGATCGACACCGCCCTCGACTCCGTCAACGACTCCCGTGCTGACTACGGTGCGATCCAGAACCGCCTCGGTTCGGCCATGCGCAACCTCGAGAACTACACCGAGAACCTGGTGGAGGCCGAGAGCCGCATCCGCGACG
>CAYQEG010000103.1:3113-27828 GCA_964416435.1 uncultured Rickettsiales bacterium | reverse complement strand
TGCGCCTTTGCGCCTTTGCGTGAGACAAAAAGGGGGGCGGCTGAGCCATCGGGACCAGCAGGAGCCGCCTACGGGACCTCTTCGGCCCAGGTCGCCAGGGTCGCGGTCGTCACCCCCGCCACCTTGCGGGTAAACGGCAGGTGGATCGTGTCGATGGTGTCGGTCGCTCGGTGGTAGTGCGGGGTGGTCTCGCCCGATGACGGGATGTTGTGGGCCTCGACGCAGTCCATCGGGGTGAGAGCCGCGAAGCCGTACTCCTGGTAGTTGGTGTGGTCGTCGCCGTAGCAGTAGCCGTGGTGGATCCAGGTCTTGTGGGCGACCCCCAACTCGTCCGCGATGTCCGACATCTCCTCCACCAGGTGCTCGCTGTCGTCGTCCCCCAAGATGTCCAGGAAGTCGTCGTCGCCCAGCGGCCAGTACCCGATCATGTCCGGGGCGATGACCCCCCGCACGTCGACGCCGTCGGTGGCGAGCCAGTCGGCGAGGTGCTCGCTGCCGCGGGAGCCCTGCTCCTCGGCCGCCGTCAGCACGAACCAGATCGTGTAGCGGAACTCGTGCTCGGACAGCAGCCGCGCCGCCTCGAGCACCGCCGCGACGCCGGAGGCGTTGTCGTCCGCCCCCGGCGCATAGAAGTCCGGGCTGGTCGACGTCGAGTCGTAGTGAGCCGAGTAGATCCAGACCACCGACGGGTCGTCCACGCCCTCCTTGCGGGCGATGACGTTGTGGCAGGTCTCGCCGTTGACGTCGAACTCGTCGAGCTCGGAGACCAGCCCGTAGTCGGCCAGCCGATCGACCAGGTAGTCCCGGGCCGCCTCGTCACCATCGCTGAACGTGTACCGGGTCTCGAATGCCTCCAACTCGGTGATCGTCGTCTCGATCTCAGACTCGGACGTCGCGTCGAAGAAGCGCAGCGGGTCGGCGGTCGCCGCGGCGTCGTCGTCGTCCGACGCGGCGTCGTCGTCGTCGGGCTCGAGGGTGGGACAGGCGAGCAGGCCGGCGGCGGCCAGGAGCAGGGCGAAGTGGCGAACGTCGAGCATGTCGGTCCCTACGAAGGGGTGCCGTCGAACCCTACCAAACGGTCGGCGGGCGGACCGCCTGATCGGTCAGCGCGCGGGCTCGGTCCCGCAGGACGCCGACCGGCGCGTCCATGCCAGGCACCAGCAGGTCCGGCGCGAGGTCACCCCACGGCTCCAGGACCGACCGCCGCTGGGCCACGCCAGGGTGAGGCACCGCGAGGTCCTCGTCGGCCACGGTGCGCGGCCCGTGGAGGAGCACGTCCAGGTCGATGATGCGGGGGCCGTACTTGCGGTAGCGGACGCGGCCGAGCTGCCGCTCGATCTCCAGGCACTTCGCGAGCAGATCGTGGGTCGTGCCCGGCCAATGCAGCCGGGCGACTCCGTTGAGGAACCACGGCTGCTCGACGATCCCCCACGGGGATGTCTCGTACAGCGCCGAGACCTCCTGCACGCAAGGACCGAACGCCGCCAGCGCGGCGGCCACGTGAGCCCGGCGGTCGCCGAGGTTGCTGCCGAGCCCGATCCAGGCCTCGTCCACCGCCGGGGCGCGGAGGCTCGATGCGGGGGTGGGGAGAGAGACTGCCATCAGTCGTCGTCGCCTTCGGTCCGGTCTTCGAGCTTGCGGTAGATCGTGCGGGCCGCGATGCCGAGCAGCCGCGCCGCGAGCTTCTTGTCGCCGTCGGTGTACTTGAGCGTCTCGCGGATCGCCACGTCTTCCATCTCACGCAGCGGCGTTCCGATCGGGAAGGTGAGCCGCCGGGAGCCGCCGTGTCCCTCGGGGCGCATGTGCGTCGGCAGGTCGCCGACCTCCACCCGGTCGGACCGGGTCAGCACCACGGCCCGCTCGATCGTGTTCTCCAGTTCGCGCACGTTGCCCGGCCAGCGGTGGGACTGCAGCGCCTCCAGCGCCTCGTCCGTGATCCCCTTGACGTCCTTGCGGTTCTTGCGGGCGTACACCCCCAGGAAGTGGGCGGCGAGCAGCGGGATGTCGTCGGACCGCTCGCGCAGCGCGGGCAGCCGGATCGGGATGACGTTGAGCCGGTAGAAGAGGTCCTCGCGGAAGCGTCGCTCGGCGACCAGCCGCTCCAGGTCGCGGTTGGTCGCCGCCACCAGGCGCACGTCCACCGACACCGTCTTGGTGCCGCCGACCCGCTCGAACTCCCCCTCCTGCAGGACCCGCAGCAGCTTGACCTGCATCGGCATCGACAGCTCGGCGATCTCGTCCAGGAACAGCGTGCCGCCGTCGGCCAGCTCGAACCGACCCGGCTTGCGACCCGCCGCCCCGGTGAAGGCCCCCTTCTCGTAGCCGAACAGCTCCGACTCGAAGAGGTTCTCCGGGATGGCCGCGCAGTTGACCCGGATCATCGGGCCGTCCTTACGCCCCGACAGGTCGTGGATGCCCCGGGCGAGCAGCTCCTTGCCGGTGCCCGACTCCCCGTGGATCAGCACCGTCGCTTCGCTGGGGGCGACCTGGCGGACCGCCTCGAGCACCGCGCGCAGGGCTTCGGACCGGCCGACGATCCGGCCCAGCGGACCCGTCGCCTTGCCCCACGCCTCCACCTGCTCCCTCAGCTGGCGGTTCTCGGCGAGCAGCCGCGCCTTCTCGTGCGCCTTGCCGACCGACTTGAGCACCTCGTGCTTGTTCAGCGGCTTGGTGATGAAGTCGTAGGCTCCCTCCTTCATCGCCTCGACCGCGATCTCCACCGTCCCGTACGCGGTCATCAGGATGACCTCGGTGGTGGGGGCGACGGTGCGGGCGGCCTTGAGCAGCTCCAGCCCGTCCATGCCGGGCATCTTCAGGTCGGTGAGCAGCAGCTCGGGGTGCTCGGCGCGCAGCACGTCGAGCGCCTCGGGGCCGGAGGACGCGGTCGACGTGGCGTAGCCGGCCCGGCCGAGCAGCCGCTGCAGGACCCGAAGGTTCGACTCCTCGTCATCGACGACGAGGATGCGCGCTCCGTCTTCGCTCATCGCCCTCTCACGTCTCCTTGGCTCGCGGGAGCCAGATCGTGAACTTCGTACCCTCGCCGAGGCTACTCGTACACTCGATGCGTCCGCCATGTTCCGCGATCACCTGGTGGGTGATCGGCAGCCCCAGGCCGCTGCCCCGCTCCTTGGTGGAGAAGAACGGATCGAAGATCCGGGCGACGTGCTCGGCATCCATGCCCGGGCCGTCGTCCTCCAGGTCGAGGCGGATCTCGTCGCCGTCCTCCGACGCGGCCACCTTCAGCGTACCGCCACCCCCATCGGCCAGCGCCTCCACGGCGTTGCGCAGGATGTTGAGCAGCGCCTGGCGCAGCTGCCCGACGTCGACCTGGACCTCGGGCAGGTCGTCCGGGAGATCGAGGTCCACCTGGACGCCCGCCTGGTCGATCTCCTCGGCCTGGAACCGGATCAGCTCACGGACGAACGTGCTCAACGGGTAGGGGTCGAGCCGCAGCGGGGGGAGTCGACCGAGGGCGAGGTAGGCCTCGGTCACCGCCGTCAGCCGGGCGATCTCGTTCTTGATCGCGGCGACGGTCTCCGCCGCCTCCTCGGCGCTGCCGGCCCGCACTTCGTCGGCGAGCATGTCCGCGTTGAGCCCCAGCGCGTTGAGCGGGTTGCGGACCTCGTGGGCGATCTGGGCGGCCATCTGGCCGATGGTGGCGAGCCGCTCGGAGCGGATCAGCGCCGCCTGGTGCTCGCGCAGCTCCGCCAGGGCCGCCTCCAGCTCCTCGGTCCGCTGGTCGAGCTTGCCCTCCCGCTCCTGCAGCGACGCCGCCATGGCGTTGAACGCCTCCGCCAACCGGCCGACCTCGTCGCCCGACCGGATCTCCACCCGCTCCCCGAAGTTGCCCTCCCGCAGCCGCTCGGCGCCGACGATCAGCCGCCGGATCGGCCGGAGCATGAACGACGTGGCGACGACCACGAGGAGCCCGATCCCGAACGCCACCGCGGACAACGCCGACACGGCGAAGCGGGCGTCCCGCTGGGAGCGATCGGTCGACTGCACGACCCGCGCGATGCGCCGCTGCACCCGCCGATCGAGGTCCCGCAGCGAAGCACCGAGCCGCAGCTCCAGGTCGAGCAGGGCGGGCACGAACACGTCGGTCGGCTCCTCCGCCTCGTAGGCCGCGATCAGATCGGCGTGGGTCGACGCGTAGGTCGACAGGAGGTCCCGGGAGACCCCGATCTGGTCCGCCATCGAGCCGAGCACCTCGGCGTCGCCGGGGGCCAGGTCGGAGTCGGCCATGGCCCGAGCGAGGTCGTAGGCCCGGTTGAGTTGGCCGCCCTTGAGGCCGATGAACTGCTCCTCGGTGTGACGCCGCTCGTAGAGCACTTCGGCGGACTGGCCGCGCTCCAGCGCGAAGCCCAGGGGGGTCGCCTCCGCTCCGCCGAGCTCGCGGGCGAGGGGCAGGTAGCCCGCCGACAGGACCGCCAGGCTGGACCGCGTGTGGTGCATCTCCATCAGCACCGCCGTCAGGACGACGCCGAAGGCGATGAGCAGCAGCAGGTAGCCCAGGAGCAGCCGCGCGCGCAGCGACAGGCGTGGACCGCGGCCCGGCGGACGCGGCTCGGAGCCTCGACGGGAGCGGACCTGGACGGGCTGGGGGTCGGTCACGGCGGTGATGCTACTCCAGCGTCGCGCTCGGGACGGCCACGCGGGTCGCGCTCGCGTGGTGTGGCGGCTAGCATCCGCGCGATGTCGAGCCTCCTGGAGCGGATCCCCGAACCCCTGCGGCGGCGCATCAAGCTTCGCCTCGCCGGGGACGATGTCGACGAACTGGTCGCCAACCGGCACCGCCGGCGGCTGCGCTGGCTGGCCCGCGAAGCGGACGACCCGGTGCTCCGGTTCCGGGCCCTCCGCTGCCTCTCCGAGCTGCTCGACCCCGACGCCGCCGGCCTGTTCATGGAGCTGTGCGACGCCGAGCCGGGGCTGCTGCCCACCCCGACGGTGCGCACGGCCGCCGACGGCCTCGGCCGGCTGCTCCACGGCGACTCCGACGCCTGCCTCCGCCGACTGCTCGCGAACGATCGCCCTGCCTGCGTACAGCTGGCGGCGGCCCGCGCGCTCGCGTCGATCGGTCGGCCGCGGGACTGGGTCGCGGTCCGCGGCTGGGCGGTGCGCTGCGAAGAGGCGCCCCTGGCGCCGGACCACCGCGACTCGACCGCGCCGACGCGCTCGGAGCCGCCGGGGCTGACCTCGGTCCTGCCGGTGCTCGAGACGCTGTACGCGGACAAGGACGCGACCTGGTGGACGAGCAAGGCGGCCCGCTGGCTGGAGTCGGACGACGACGCGCCGCGCATGGCGAGCAACCGGGGCGCCGCCAAGATCGTCGCCCAGGCCCACCGCAACGGCTTGCAGCGGGGCGGCCTGTCGGACGAGGAGTTTCGCCGCACGGTGCTGCACCTCGGGACCCTCGCCCGGGAGCGGGACCACGACCTGCTGACGGGCCTGGTGACGCAGCAGGACGACGCGGAGCGGCGGCGCGCGGTCGTGCAGGCGCTCGGCCTGCAGGCCGACCTGCGCTCGGCGCCGCTCCTGAGGGCGTGGCTGGGCGAGGTGCCGGATGGCGACTCGGAGCTGGCGCGCGACCTGGTGCGAGCGGTCGGTCGACTGGGGAGCGCGGACCTGGTGCCCGAGCTGATCTCGGTCCGACGCCGGTTCACCGACCCCGGGCTGCACGTCGAGGTCGCCTGGGCCCTCGGCGAGTGCTGCGGACCCGACGCGGTCGCTTTCGCGATCGAGCTGGTCCGCGACCGGGACGAGGACCTGTCGGACGACGAGCTCGGCTGGCTCGCCCGGTCCCTGCGCCGCTGCGGCGTCCCCGGCCGGGAGGCCATCCGAGGCTCGGTGGCGATCGCCCGGGCGGGCGGCGGCGAACGAAATCGCGTCAAACGGGTCGCAGAGATCGCCGGCATTCACTAGAGCACCGATCATGTAGTCCGACCGAGCCGCGTGAGGCGGAGGCGCGCGAGGTCAAGGAACGACGAGGCCGCGCATCGAGATGCGCAACGAGGAGTGACGCAGAGATCGGGTGGATCCGTCCACGGAGCGACCGAGCGACTACGTGATTGGTGCTCTGGTTCGGGATCCCAGATGTCCTGATCTAGAGTCGGATCATGAGCACGGCGCGGTTCGTCCCCGATCTCGTCAAGCGCCGGATCGCGGACGATCCCCGCCCCATCAGCGCGCCGACGGGGGAGGCCCACGAGGCGGCCGTCCTGTTCGCGGACATCAGCGGCTTCACCGCGCTCACCGAGCGCCTGTCCCGGGGCGGCGTCCAGGGCGCGGAGCAGCTCACCGGCTACCTGAATCGGTACTTCGGCGAGCTGATCCAGGTGGTCCGAGCGCGCGGCGGCGAGGTGCTGAAGTTCGCGGGCGACGCGCTCCTCGCGCAATGGCCATCGACGGGCGACCTCGGCGCGGCGACCGCCCGGGCGGCCGCGGCCTCCCTCGCCATCCAGTCCAGGCTCGACGACTTCGAGGTCGAGAGCGGGGTGCGGCTGTCGATGCGACTGTCGGTCGGCGCCGGCTCGCTCCACGCGATGCACGTGGGCGGCGTGCTCGGGCGATGGGAGTTCTACGTCGCGGGGCCTCCGATGGAGCAGGTTCGCCAGGCCCAGGCGCTCGCGGCGCAGGGACAGGTGGTCTGCTCCCCCGAAGCGTGGAAGCTCCTCGCCGGCCGGGCCGAAGGGACCCCCGTGGGCGGCGGCGCGATGCGCCTGACCCAGGCCGCTGCGCACCTCGCCGCCGGGGGCGCCGGCTACGTCCTCGACGACACCGGCGAGGACGTGCTCCGCTCGTTCGTCCCCCGCACCGTGCTCGCCCGCCACGCCCACGGCGGCGACGACTGGCTCGGAGAGCTCCGGCTCGTCACCGTGCTGTTCGTCAACCTCCCGGGTCTCCTGCGGTCGACCTCGGATGACCTGGACGGACCACAGCGAGCCCTGGAGGTCCTTCAGCGGGTGATCTACCGGTTCGAAGGCGTCATCAACAAGATCAACGTCGACGACAAGGGCGTCTCCGTCCTGGCCGCCATGGGGTTGCCCCCGATGGCGCACGAGGACGACGCCGACCGCGCGGTCAAGGCTGCGGTCATGGCCTCGGCGGAGCTCGAAGCGGTCGGGATCCCCTGCTCGATCGGCGTCGCGACGGGCACGGTCTTCTGCGGCGCGGTCGGCAATGACCAGCGCGCCGAGTACACCGTGATCGGCGACGCGGTGAACCTCGCCGCCCGGCTCATGCAGCGGTCCTCCAGCGGGATCCTCTGCGACAGCCACACCTGGCGCCTGGCCCGAGACACCGCCGACTTCGAGCCCCTGGAACGAGCCGCCCTGAAGGGGAAGGCCGGGTCCGTCGCGCTCTACCGCCCGACCGGGAGGTTCGCGCTGCGCACCCGCAGGACCACTCAACTCCTCGGTCGACTGGAGGAGCAGGAGGTCTTGAGCGAGCGCATCGGACTGCTCGTCA
Organism: uncultured Rickettsiales bacterium; assembly: GCA_964416435.1. Lineage (GTDB taxonomy): Bacteria > Myxococcota_A > UBA796 > UBA9615 > UBA9615 > CAYQEG01. Next base: position 20,361 of record CAYQEG010000103.1, on the reverse strand, counting down.
ACAGCCGGCGAGGCGCGACCATCGTGTTCGAGGGGGAGGCTGGCATCGGCAAATCGAGGCTGGTCGCCGAGGCGATCGACCGGGCTCGAGCCGCCGGGGCGACGGCGCTGATCGGCGGCGGCGACGCCATCGAGCATGCCCGTCCGTACCACGCGTGGCGTGGGGTCTTCTCCGGGCTGTTCGGCCTCGTGGGGGGCGAGCCGCCCGACGAGGCCCGCCGGCTGGTCCTCGACCGGCTCGGCGAGGAGCACCTCGGCAACGCGCCGCTGCTGAACTCCGTCCTCCGGATCGACGTCCCCGACAACGAGCTGACCGCACAGATGAGCGGCGTCGTGCGCTCGGACAACACCGACGCCTTCCTGGTCGCTCTCCTCGCCGACCTCGCGGCGACCGGACCCCTGGTCCTGATCCTCGAGGACTGCCACTGGATGGACTCCCGCTCCTGGGCCCTCGTGCGGAGGGCCGCAGCGGAAGTGGAGGCGATGGTGACGGTGCTGTCGACGCGGCCGCTGGGAGAGGAGGGAGCCGGCGAGCTCGAAGGGGTGCTGGCCCTGGAGCGGTGCGTACACCGGGTCCTGGCTCCCCTCGACGGTGGCTCGACGCTGGCGCTCGTCCGGTTCCGACTCGGGGTCGCGCACCTGCCCCGGGCCCTGGGGGACTACATCCTCGCCAAGACCGAGGGCAACCCCTACTACACCGAGGAGCTCGCAGCGGCGCTGCGCGAGAGCGACGTCGTGCGGGTCGTCGGCGACACCTGCGAGGTGGCCGGTGGGCACGAAGCCCTGCTCGACCTGGGCTTGCCGGACACCGTGCAGGGGGTGGTCACCAGCCGCGTGGATCGCCTGGCGCCGTCCGAGCAGCTGTCCCTCAAGGTCGCCAGCGTGGTGGGACGGACGTTCTCGCTCCGGATGGTTCGGGCCCTCATGCCGGCCGAGGCGGACGCGGACGGGCTGGAGGACGGGCTGGTCGCGCTGTGCGGGCATGGCCTGCTGCGCCCGTTCGTCGACGCCAGCCTGGAGACCTGTTACACGTTCAGCCACGCCCTGACCCAGGAGGCGATCTACTCGCTGATGCTCTTCTCGCAGCGGCGGGACATGCACCGCCAGGCCGCGGAGTGGCTCCAGCGGGAACATGACGGGGACCTCGCGCAGTCCGCGGCGCTCCTCGCCCACCACTGGCTGCGGGCGGAGACCTGGCCTCGCGCCGTCGAGATGCTCGAGATGGCCGGTGAGCGGGCGGTCCGCTCGTCGTCGACCAAGGAGGCCGTCGCCTACTACACGCATGCGCTGAACCTCGACCGGGAGCGCGGACTGGGGCACTCCGACCTGCACCGCGGCGGCTGGGAGGCCCGCATCCATGACGCCTGGTTCGCGGCCGGTCGGCTGGACGAGGCTCACGACGCGGCCTGTCGGGCCCTGGCGCTGCTCGGCTACCCCTTCCCCCGGGGCGAGGGCACGCCGACGTTCGCGCTGATGACCGGTTCGTGGGTCCGGATGCTCCAGGGCTTCGTGCCCGGTCCCTTCCGGACAAGATCCGACGAGCGGGCGCGGGCGCTGAAGGAGGCGGCCCACCTGTGCCTCCGCCTCCTCGAGATCTACTTCTATCGGAACGACGCCATGCGGGGGCTCCTGGCCGGCTTCCGCGCGGTGAACTACGCCGAGCGGATCGAGCCCGGCCCCGAGTTCGCCCGCGGGTTCTCGATGATGGCCGCGACCATGGACGTGTTCATGCTGCCGTCGGTCGGCAACCGCTGGAGCGAGCGGGCGATGGTCGTGGCCGAGGAGCTCGGCGACCGGTCGACGCTCTCGTACACGCTCTCCCGCTGTGCGGTGCGCTGGATCACGATGGCCGACTGGGCGAGGGCCGAGGCCGACCTGCACCGCAGCATCGAGCTCAGCGAGCAGCTCGGGGAGAAGCGGCTTTGGGAGGAGTGCGTCGCGATCCTGGGCAAGGCGCTGCAGTTCCAGGGCCGCTTCGCCGATGCGGAGGCCCGCTGGCGAGAGGTCACCGACGCCGCCTTGCTGCGCGACGCGGTGCAGATCATCTCGTGGGGCCACCTCAGCGTGGCCTACAACCTGGTCTGGCAGGGTCGCCCCGACGAGGCGCTGGCATACATGGCGCCGGAGCTCGATCGGGTCGAACGCTCCGAGGTGGCGTTCGATGTGCTCTGGGCGAGCGGCATCGAGGCGATGGCGAGCCTGGCAGCGGGCGACCGGGTCGCCGCGCTGGCCGCGGCGGATCGCTCGCTGGCGAAGATGAGCACCTCGCAGCCGTACCCCTACTTCATGTTCCAGGCGATCAGCGAGGTGAGCCGGGTCTACCTGCGGCTGCGCGCGGATCCGACGGGGTTGAGCGACGAACAGCGGGCGGGCCTGCCGAAGAAGGCCGACGCGGCCCTGAAGAACCTGGCGTTCCTCGGGAGGTTCTTCCCGTTCACCCGGCCATCGGCCGCTCTACAGCAGGGCCGTCGTGCCGCCCTCGACGGCAAGGCCAGGGCGGCGGTCAAGAAGTGGGAGGCCGCGATCGCGCTGGCGGAGTCGCTGGCGATGCCGCTGGAGGGCGCCATGGCGCACCTGGAGTGGGGGCTGCACGCGGGCGCGGAGTCCGACGACGGGCGTCAGCACCTCGAGATCGCCGCGACGGAGTTGGAGCGGTTGGGGGCGAGCGCGGAGGCGACCCGGGCGAGGGCCGCGCTGGGGAGTTGAGCGGCCGCGCAGTCAGTCGGTCGTCTGCTCGTCGAGCCACGTGTCGTCGACCTCGTACTCGATGTTGAAGTCCATCGTGTAGAAGCCGTTGAACTGGCAGGGATCGTTCCAGGCGCAGGGATCGTCCAGCACCAGGTTGCCGGTCCAGGACCCGTTGTCCGGGTCGTCCATCAGGAACTGCATGTCCAGCGTCAGGTCAGTCCACGCCGTCGGGTCGTCCAGGGGCAACTCGGAGTCGTCGCGGCTCAGCGTCGCCGTTCCCAGCTCGGTCCAGTCCGAGCCGAACCAGCCCTGGAAGAACCACCAGAGCACGGCCTCGCCGCCGGCCTGGCGCAGGTCGAAGCCGAGCTCGCCCTCGTCGTACAGGTCGTCGCCGCCGGGGCAGTCCTCGATCTTGGTCAGGAACACCTCGAAGACCACGTCGCACTGGGCGCACTCTTCGGGGACGATCGCGGAGATGTTGGCGCCGGCGACCTCGAAGATCTCGGTGCACTCGGTGTCCGCCAGGGGGCCGCTGACGTACTCCTTGCGGTTCTCGATCGTGCCGGTCAGCCCGAGCAGCCACTCGTTGGGGATGACGTCGGGCAGCACCACGATCTCGGGCTCGGGATCCGGCTCCGGCTCGGGCTCCGGCTGGGGGCAGCCGGCGAGCAGGGCGAGGATCGGGACGAGCAGGGTCAAACGACGCATGGGGCCTCCGCAGGTGAGTCGCAGAAGCCTTGCAGACCGGCACGCAGTGTCAAGTGCACCGGGATGCCGGCCGGCTGTCCTGGCGGCGCGGAGGTGACGCTGCGGCGATGAAGTTCGGCGCACTCAGCAGGGGTTGCGACCGGTCTGCCCTCCGTGGCCGTCGTACCAATGGTCGGCGTTGCCGCTGAGGTGGCAGTCCTCCCGCCCCGTTCCCGGCGACCAGTCCTCCATCCCGGCCTTCTTGTCGGCGACGCCGCGCTCGTAGCAGCGACACTCCTCGCTCGTGGCCGAACTGCCCCGGGGCTGGGGGTCGGGGGCGTCGGGAGACTGGCCGGTCGTCGGGATCGGCGCGAGGTCTCCGGTCGTCGAGATGGGCCCGCGGTGTTCCGGCTGCCGCGCGGGAGTCGGGCGGGGAGTCGGTCGCGGCGGGGGCGGTGCCGAATCAGCTCGGGCCCAGTCGTTCGGGATCCACTCGTAGTGAGGGTGCTTGAAGGTGTCCAGCCACGACGTGATCTCGGCCCTGAAGACCCTCAGCCGCTCCAGGTCACTCTGGGTCTCGTACGGCAGGGCCTCGTCGTAGATCTGTCGTGCCTCGACGTGACCCAGGTCGGCGGCGCGCTGGTACCAGGCCAACGCCCGGGTCTCGTCCTGGACGATGCTGCCGTCACGCATGCCGCTCGCGTACCACTCCGCCAACTCGAAAGCGGCCCACGGGTCCCCGAACACCGCCAGCCCCGTGAGGATGGCGACGCCCTTTTCGGCGTTTCCATTCTCCTTGGCCATCTGTGCGTCGAAGACCGTGAAGACGTGCAACGTCTCCGAAGTCTGCATGCCCGTGCACCGCTCCACGCCGTCGCCCATCTGCACCTCGAAGCCCATGCAGTCGGTCGCCCTCGGCCACCGGATCGGAGGTACCCGAGCGTTGGTCGGTTGGTCGGACACGCCACGGATCACCTGTTCGGAGGCGAGGCTGGCGCCGGGGAGCAGGAAGCAGAGGGCGAGGAGGGCCGGGAGCGTACGCATGGTCCAGCCTACCGCAGCCCCCGTGACGGCTCACTATCGGACCGCTACCGGTCGTCCACGAAAACCACGTCCTCGAAGTCCGCCGCCGCGAACGGCAGGTCCATCCTCGGCTCACGGGGGTGGACCTCCGCGTAGACCGAGTGCCGCTGCGCGAACCGGGTCGGGTAGTAGTTCATCTCCGCCACCAGCTCGGCGGCCCGCAGGTGGGGACGCTCGACGGCCGCGATCCGCTCCTTCGAGGAGGGCGTCTTGCAGGCCTCGACCGCGGCCTCGACCCGGTCGGCGTCGTAGCGGGAGCGCTCGAAGGGCTCCTCCCCCTGACCAGGCTCGGGGGGCCGCGGCAGCTCCCCGGCGCGCCACAGCGAGGCCTCCCCGTCCTCCCCGAAGGGGCAGATCGGGACCCCGTTCAGCCAGGTGTTGAAGTGCACGTGGGGCACCCCCCAGGGGAACGTCACGAAGCCGTCCAGGCCGCTGTAGCCGGACAGCGCGATGGGGGCGCCGCGCTCGAGCACGTCGCCGACCCCCACGACGGCACGGGCGAGGTGCGCGTAGCAGGTCATCAAGCCTCGGCCATGGTCGATGAAGACCTTCAGGCCGCCGCGGTTGAACTCGCTGACCACCCTCACCACCTCGCCCGCCGCCGCGGTCCGCACCGTCGTGCCGACCGGGATCGCGAAGTCGGTGCCGTTGTGGCTGTCGTAGGTCAGCTCCCGGCCGCGGAAGTCGAGCACCTGGGTGCGCTTGACCGACCAGCCGTCCTCGATCGGCGTCTGGCGCAGGTTGAACAGGTTCGTGATCAGCACGGAGCGACCCGCCACCCGCCGGCCCATCCAGAGCGGCACCGCGATGCGCGGCCGGAGCTGGCTCAGGCTGGAGGCGTCGTAGCGGCTCGCCGGCACATCCTCCTGCCCGCGGAGCGCGACCATCGCCTGGCGCCACCGCACCGACAGCGGCGCCAGCCCCATCACCTCGGCGAAGAAGCGCAGGCGGGGCTCGCTCACGGCTCCGTCCTCCCCGACCAGTCCAGCTCCCACAGCACCCACCGCTGTTGCTCGGCCCCGAACCGCGCGACCTGCGGGGTCACGTCCCGACCGTAGACCTCCGTCCAGCCCACCCCGTCGATGTCGTACCGCTGCAGGCTGTACCGCGGACGCGTCACCCGCAGGATCCGCCGCGGGCTCGGCCACAGCTCGGCCAGGTCCGGCGGCAACGCCAGTCCCCCCAGGTCGACCAGGCCCCGGTCGGCGTGCCAACCCAGCGCCCCGATCTCGATCGTCGCCAGCGAGTCGTCCGGTGCGCCATGCTCGTCCAACCACGTCGCCACCTCCCGGTAGAACGCGACGGAGTCCCCCGTGCTCGCCGGCGCCGCCCGGACCACCGTGACCGCGACGCCCAGCGCGACCGCCGCCAGGGCCAACCACCGGATCGCCTCCTTCGGCGCCGCCCCCGCCGCGTACGCCGGCAGCACCCCCAGCGCGACGAGCAGGTAGCGCGACTGCGGCTCGTGCCCCCGGACCACGTAGAAGGCCAGCAGCAGCCCCAGCCAGGCGACCGGCAGCGCCCCCGTCCGCTTCCACGCCAGGCCTCCGAGCGCGACCGCCTGGGCCGTGAGCACCACCAGCGCCCCCCGGACCGACGCGGAGCCGACGCCCAGCACCCCCGCCTTGACCTCCGCAGTGCGCGGCAACACCTGCCCGAACCAGCCGTCGGCGTAGACCGCCCACACCACCAGCGGCGCCGCCGCGAGGGCCCCTGCGAGGGCCAGCCGCCCAGCCTGAACCGGCTCCTTGCGGCGCACCGCGACCCCCGCCAGCAGGACCGCGAGCAGCGCCAGCTCCGGCCGCAGCAGCACCCCGACCGATCCCGCGAGCAGCGCCCCCCAGGCGCTCCGTCCCTGCTCGTGCAGCAGCAGCGCGCCCGCCACCACCGCCAGCGCCGCCGGCGCCTCCATGCCGGCGAAGGCCCATCGCCCGAACCACGGGTCGACGACGAGCAGCACCACCGCCAGGGTCACGCCCCCGGGGGCCGCCCCCCGCTGGACGGCCAACCGGCCGACCAGCCCCACCGCCAGCGCCGCCGACGCCAGGGACGCCAGCTTCATCGCCGTCGGCGCCGCCGCTCCGCAGAGGGCGACCGCGAGCACCGCCACCTCGAACCACAGCGGGCTGCTCAGCGCGTGCACGGCGTTGCCGCCGATCGACGGCACGCCGTCCTCGACGAAGGCGCGAGCGAACGCGAGCGTGATGTAGCCGTCGTCGGCCAGGAACGGGGCGTACAGAAAGGCGAGGGCCGCCAGCGCGGCGACCGCGACGAGGACAGCGCCGGCGTGCGTCCGCAGCACGCCCGACAACCTAGTTCATCACGTGGATCGCGTGGCCCAGCGCCTTGTTGGCCGCCTCCATCACCGCCTCGCCCAGCGTCGGGTGGGGGTGGATGGTCAGGCCGACGTCCTCGGCGAAGGCGTCCATCTCGATGGCGAGGGCGGCCTCGCTGATCAGGTCGCTGGCCGACGGACCGACGATGGCGACGCCCAGGATCTGCCCGTCGCCCGCGTCGGTGATGACCTTGACGAAGCCGTCGGTCTCGCCCTGGGTGAGCGCGCGGCCGTTTGCGGCCCACGGGAACTTGCCGACCTTGACCTCGAAGCCCTGGTCCCGCGCCTCGGCCTCGCTCAGGCCCGCGGTCGCGATCTCCGGATCCGTGAACACCACCGCGGGCACCGTCTTGTAGTCGGCGGCGACGTTCTTGCCGGCCACCACCTCGGCGGCGACCTCGCCCTGCTTGGTCGCCCGGTGGGCGAGCATCGGGTTCCCGGTCACGTCGCCCACGGCGAGGATGTTCGGCACGTTCGTGCGCAGCTGCTCGTCGACCTCGATGAAGCCGCGCTGGGACACCGTCACGCCCGCGGCGGCGGGGTCGAGCCCCTCGGTGTACGGCTTGCGGCCGACCGTCACGATGACCTTGTCGCACACGAGCTCGGTCTTGCCTCCGTCCCCGTGGACCTCGACGACGAGCCGACCGTCGCGCTCGGCCCAGCCCTGGGCGCGGGTGTGCAGCAGGGTATGGATGCCCGACTTCTTCATCTTTCGGGCGACGACCTGGAGCACCTCCCGGTCGAAGCCGGGCAGGATGCTGTCCATCATCTCGACGACGGTCACCTCGCAGCCGAGCTTGTTGAGCATCTGGCCGCACTCCAGGCCGATGTAGCCGCCGCCGATGACGACGACGGCCTCGGGCACGTGGTCCAGGGCGAGCACGCCGGTGGAGCTGAGCACGTTCGTCTCGTCGAACGCGAAGCCGGGGATCTCGATGGGGACGCTGCCGGTGGCGATGATCGCGTGGCCGAAGGTGACCTCGTAGGGGCCGCCCGCCTCGGGCACGATCCGCGCGGTGGTGGACGACGTGAACGACGCGGCGCCGGTCTCCAGGGTGCAGCCGTTGCCCTTGCAGAGCTGACGCACGCCGCCGGTCATCTTCTTGACGATGCCGCCCTTCCAGGCCTGCATCTTCGCCATGTCGACGGTGATGCCGCTGACGGTGATGCCCATCGCCTCGGCCTTGCGGGCCTTCTCGACGGTCTTGCCGGCGGTGATGAGCGCCTTGCTCGGGATGCAGCCGATGTTCAGGCAGGTGCCGCCCCACATGCCCTTCTCGACGATCAGGGTCTTCAGGCCGAGCTGGCCTGCGCGGATCGCGGCGGGGTAGCCGCCGGGGCCGGCGCCGATGACGAGGAGGTCGACGGTGATGTCGGGCATGGCTCGCTCCAGGAGTAGGAGCCGCTTCTACCCGGGCGGCGTGCCGGCATCAACCGCCGGGGCCGCGGGGCCGGGCAGTCACCGAGTCCGTGGTGACGAAGCCACCGGCGTCGGGCTCGATGGACGGTCGAGGGTCGTCGGGTTCAGGGGCCGTTGTTCCCCACCGTCGTGGTCCCCCCGACGCTGTCGATCGCGTCGACGACCTCCTGGGCGTTCGCCGCCGGGACCCTCGGGTTGTCCTGGATCGAGAGGTCACCGCCGACCGACTGGACCCGCTGCAGGGCCCGCACCGTCTGCAGGGACGGGTTGCCTTCGATCCGTAGGGAGCCCCCCACCTCGGTCAGGCTGATGAAGCCCGCGAGCGTCGCGAGGTTCGCGTTGTTGCCGACCACCAGGTCGCCGCCGACGGTGTGCAGGTAGGACCACGCCTCGACGCCCTGGAGGAACAGGTTGTCCTCCAGGATCAGGTCGCCTTCGACCTCGCACAGGCAGCTGCCGACCCAGGCCGACTGGAGGCCGGAGTCGATGATCGTCAGGTCCCCTCCGACGGTGCTGTACTGGGCGCAGAAGAGCTGGAAGTCGATCGCGTCGTCGATGACCAGGTCACCCTCGTGCCGCCCGCCGGCGCACGACGCGACCACCGGATCCCAGGTCGGGGTCGGCGACGGCGGCGCGTCCTGGAGCTGGTAGGTCTGCAGGTGTATCTCGATCTGGATCGGCAGCTCCTCCTCTTCGATCTCCTCGTCCCGGTGGTGCGGCGCGAAGGGGATGATCGCCTCCGCGGAGAACGTCCCGAACGGGCTGAGGTTGGGGGTCGCGTCCACGTCGGTGCACGACACGGCGCGCATCTCGAAGCCCCCCCAGTCCTCGACGCACCCGCCCGTCCCGTCCGGGTAGGGGTACGGCTGGGGGGCCGTCCCCACGAAGCATGGCTCCGCCTCGAACAGCTCGTCGCGCAGCACGGTCGTCCAGCCCTGGTCGTCGCCGACGACGACCCGACGGTTGCTGTCCGTGCCGAACACGGCCAGTCCCCGGACGTGGCCCGTGACCCCGACCTCGTGGCCGCATTGCCCGTAGACCGCGGGGCACGGGACGCCGGACGCCTCCGCTGGCCCGTCGCACGCCTCGTAGCCGTAGTCGAGCCAGCACTTGCGGACCACGCCGGCTCCCCCGAGCCGGCCGTGACCGTAGTCGTAGCCCGCGAAGAGGGTCTGGTCGTCCGCCCAGGTGACGGTCCGGGCGCCCGCGCTGGACTCGAAGTCGGGGGTGGACGTCAGGAACGAGGCCCAGACCTGGCCCGGGTGCACGTCGTAGATCCCGGGGACGCAGCCCGACGCCTGCCCGTAGCAGGTCTCCAGGATGGCGATGCGGTCGGTGTCGGTGAGGGTGACCGCGACCTTCGTCCCGTCCGGGGACAGCTCGAGCCAGCGGGGGTTGGGGTCGTCGCCCAGGTCGAGGTCCTCGCCCGGGTAGGCGGGGTCGGGGTCGATCCGCGTGGGGAGCACCGTCCGGTCCCGCAGGAACGAGGTCAGGTCGAGCATCACGACGCGGTCGCCGTCGTTCAGGAACGTGCCCGGCAGCGAGACGAACATCGTCCCGTCGTCCGGCGTGGTGGTGATGTCGTAGGGGCGGTCCTGGTACCCGATCGACGCGTCGGGGAGGAGCCCCAGCAGGGCCGGCCCAAAGCGCGCGACCTCCACCCGGAACACGGAGTCGAAGACCACCACCTCGGTCTCGGTCGCCACCGCTACGAACGGGTGACGGTGGAAGGCGTGCACCCCCCGCGGCTCCCAGCCCGCCTCCAGGCGCGTGACGCCCGCGGGCGCTCCAGCGTCGGACGTCCCCCCGTCGCGGTCGGCGTCGAGCTCGGCGGGGGTGTCGTCCAGGTCGATGATGCGGAGGGTACCGTCGTCGACCGAGACGAACGCCAGGCCACCCGTCTCGCCGCCGATGTCGAAGCCCCGGGCCCCGCCGTCGGCGATGGCGAACAGCTGCCCCCACGCGCTGTCCTGGCCGGCTGGCGCCGCGTCGACCTGCTCGACGGCGTCGCCCGCGGCGTTCCAGCGGAACCGGGCGAGCCCCCCCGCCCCCGCGGTGCGGGCCAGCGCGAGGAAGTCCCCTGTCGGCACCTCTCCGCTGGGGGTCGGGGTGCTGTCGCAGACCAGCGGCTCATCGGGGACGGGATCCGGGAGGGTCGGCGGCTTCTCCGAGATGGGCCCCGGATCGAGGATGTACTTGTCGGTCCAGTCCAGCGTGGCGATCGCGATCGTGCCCAGGGTCATCGCGGTGACCATGTTGAGCCCCTCGACCACGGCGTCCAGGAAACGCCACGGCGCCAGCTGCTTGATGATCAGGCCGAAGCCGACCGTGAGCAGGTTCGTGATGCGGGCCTCGGCGGCTCCGGCGCTGCTGTTGCCGGCCGCGCCGAGGCTGATCGCCCCGAGCTCGATCGCCGCCTGCGCGAGCTTCCCCGCCTCGCCCTTGAGGACCGACAGGATGGACCACACCGTCTCGCCGACGTTGTGGTTGCGGACCCCCGGCTGGAAGATGTTGGTGAGCTGGTTGAACAGCTCGGTGACTGGCTCGATCACGCCGACCCACGGCTCCCAGCGCTCGTAGCCCGAGTTGAGCTGCTGGTTCGCGACCATCTTGAGCAGCGGCAGCACGAACTGGCTGAGGATCCCGTGGATGAACGGCGCGGCGTGGCGCAGCTCGAAGTCCTGGTCCTGCTGACCCCGGTCGTACATCGTGCCCAGCCCGTAGACCGATACGACGGAGCGTCCGTACCCGGTGATGTCGATCTCGAGGGTCTCCTCCTTGCCCGTCTCGATGTGGGTCTCGAGCCAGGCCAGGGTCCGCTCGCCGAGGTGGTTGAGCACGGTGGTGGCGTCGTCGCCGCCGATGAACCGGCCCAGGACGGTGACCACCTCGGCGGCGAGGCGGCTGACGATTCCGGTGATCGTCGGCAGGGACAGCTTCCGCGACCCGAGGACCGACAGGATGACCGACTTGTCGGCCGGCTCCGGGAAGACGTCCCACTCCGAGCTGTCGGCGTCGAGGTAGATCCAGACGGGCCGACCCGCGTGGTTCTCGATCCGCTCGATCTTCAGGGTGTTGCCGCCGTCGGTGACCTCGACCCCCTCGAACACGACCATGTCGCGCGGGCAGCCGTCGAGATCCCGGAACGTCGCGGTCCGGTCCTCGGCCCGCTCCACCGGCGAGGAGATGACGCAGCCCGCCGGGACCTCGTCGTAGGCGCGCCCCTCGTCCCCGACGAACGGGCCGAAGGAGGCCTGCAGCATGGCCATGAACTCATCGCGGACCCCGGGGACGAGGTCCAGGACCTGCTCCGCGACCTCCGCCAGGCCCAGGGCGGCCTCGTCGCTGGGCTCCAGCATCGTGTACGGGTCCGCCAGGAGATCCGCCTCGACCTCCGCGACGAGCGGGGCGAACGCCTCCCGGCCCTGGAACAGGCGCAGGAGAGGCTCGGAGAAGCTCGGGTCGGTGACGATCCAGCCGGGACTCATCAGCAACGCGGACGCCAGCGCCGCGTCGACGCTGACGTCGATGTCCATCGCCTCCAGGTAGTCGGACTCGGGGTGGGCGACGAGCATGAGCGTCGCCCCGTCGGGGTCGAGCAGCTCGACCGCCGCGGTGCCCTCGCGGTTGACGGCGGTGATGAAGCGCCCGTCTTCGTCGACCGGGCGTCGCCCGCCGAACCAGGTCCGAACGCTCAGATCCTCCATCGGGAAGGCGAAGCCCTCCGGCAGCGAGACCCGCCCCTCGACCTCCTCGATCAGGACGCCGTCGGGCACATCGAACCCGTCCTCCCACTCCTCGGGCACCTCGGGAGGCACCCACGGCTCCTCCTCCTCCTCGACGCCGTCCGGCGGCGGGGCCTCCTCGTCGGGGTCCGGCCCGGCGTGATCCGCGCAGCCGAACGCCAGGAGGAGGGACACGAGGGCGAGCAGGCGCGGGTCTCGGGGCATGGGCTCTCCTTCCGCCGTCACCCGGCGGTGGCTCACCGATGAGCAGAATCCGTGCCAGGGCCCTGCTGGAGCTGCCAGTCCTTCGTTATCGGCCCGCCGCCGGCCTGGTTGAGGGGGATCACAGGGTCCGCGGCGGAGAGCGCACGGAACTAGTTACGGTACTAACGTCGTCGATTCGCCTGATTTACGTAAACTAGCCCGCATGAAGCGCAAGGACCCCTTCCAGATGGGCCCGGGGACGGAGCGGACCGAGCGTCACCTCGGCGTGCTCCGCGACCTCCTCGAGCAGGACTACCTCGGCCGCGCCGACTGGGACTTCGCGCTGCGGGACCTGGCGTCGTCGGTCTCCCGGTCGCTGGGCTGCAAGGTGGCGATGGCGGCCCTGTGGGACCGTGACACGGGGACCTGGTCTGCGGTGACGGCGGCGGGGGCCGAGCTGAGCGACTCGGAGATTACGCAGCAGGCCTCGCGGTCGGCCCTGGAGCACGTCCGGTCGACCGGGGAGCCGCTGCTGACCGTCGGCGAGGAGGAGCTGTCGCTGACCTCGGAGTCCATCCGGCGGCACTCCGTGCAGAGCATCCTCGTGGCCCCCCTGTTCTTCTGGGACGTGGCGGCCGACGAGCCCACCCGGACGCTGGGGGGGTGCCTCTACGCCCACGACGACGGGCGGGCGGATCCCCTCGACCGGGCCGACGTCGAGATCCTCCGCGACATGGCCCGCATCGCCGAGCCCGCGCTCAACCTGCTGCGGCACCTGCGGCGGGTCGAGGAGGACCTGACCGCGACGCGCGCCGAGCTTCGGGCGCTGCGCGCGCAGCGGGCCGTCGAGTTCGACTTCGGAGGGCTGCAGAGCGCCGACTCGGTCTTTGGCCGGCAGGTGCTGCAGCCGCTGGAGCGGGTGAGCCGCGCGAATCGGGTCAGCATGCTGATCCTCGGCCCGACGGGCTCGGGGAAGACCCACCTCGCCGAGGCGTACCACGGCGCCTGTCCGCGCCGGGACGGCCCCTTCGTCGTCCTGGACTGCTCCCAGGTCACGTCCGTAGAGACGCTCAGCGCCGAGCTCTTCGGCTACGCGGCCGAGTCGGGCTACGCCAACGCCCCGAAGAAAGGCCGTCCGGGCAAGGCCCAGCTCGCCGACGGCGGCACGCTCTTCATCGACGAGGTGGCGACGCTGCCCCCCGAGCTCCAGCAGAAGCTCCTGCGCCTGCTCGAGCGGGGAGACTTCACCCCGCTGGGGGGCAACACCCCCCGGACCACCGACATCCAGGTGCTCGCCGCCACCAACGCCGACCTGCGCGCGCGGGTCGGCGACGGCCGATTCCGCGAGGACCTGTACTGGCGCCTGACCGACGTCGTGATCGACCTGCCGGGACTCAGCGAGAGGATCGCCGACATTCCCCGGCTCGCCGAGGGGTTCCTGGGGCCCGCGGCGGAGCGCGCTGGACGGGCCGTGCCTCCCACCCTCTCACGGGCGGCGGTGCACAAGCTACAAGGCCACGACTGGTCCCGCGCCGGCAACATCCGGGGGCTGCAGCGCACGCTGCTGCGCTCCGTGATCCTCCTGCCCGAGGACGCGGACTCCCTGGACGCCGACGACATCCAACTCCAGGAGGAGCTGGACCGGCCCGGCGGGGTGCGCGCGGCCCCGACCCCGGCGGCGCGGCGCGCTCGACACCCGCGTTCCGCCGAGCTCGAGCGCGTCATCGCCGCGATCCACGAGCACGGGTACGCCACGAAGGCGGCGGAGGCCCTGGGGATCTCGTACCGCCAGCTGACCTGGCAGCTTCACAAGGTCGGGCTGTCGGTGCGCGACGTTCTCGCGGGCATGGACTGAGGCGATGGAGGAGCTCGCGGAGCGGATCGGGGACTTCGACGTCCTCGGCGAGCTCGGCCGCGGGCTGGACGGCCTCGTCCTCCGCGGACGCCACCCGACCACCGGCCAGCTCGTCGCGATCAAGAGCCTCCGCACCGCGAGCGCGGACAGCGCCGCCTCCCTTCGGCGCGAGATCCGCAAGATGCAGCGCCTGCGGGCTCCGGGCATCGCCCGACTCGTCGACTGGGGCCGTCACCAGGGGGTGCCCTGGTACGCGACGGAGCTGGTCGACGGGTTGGAGCTGGGCGCCTGGGCCCGGCAGCGGTGGGACCCGTCTGTCGGCCGCGGCGACCTGCTCGCCATGTTGGCGCCGACCGCGGCGCTGTGCAGCACCCTCGCGTGGCTGCACGGCGAGGGGGTCGTGCACGGCGATCTGAAGCCGGCGAACATCCTCATCGAGCCCGCCGGCGCGCCCGTGCTGATCGACTTCGGGCTCGCCTCCAACACGGTCGGCGGCCGGCTGGCACGCGAGCGCCTGGACGCGGCCAGCGGGATCGAAGGCACGACCGCCTTCATGGCGCCGGAGCAGCTGCGGGGTGATCCGATCGACGCGCGCGCCGACCTCTATGCGCTGGGGGCGGTCCTGTACGCGCTCCTGGTCGGGAGTCCGCCGTTCGGGACGGTGCACGCGCTGCTCGATCCCAACCACGCCGCCCCGCCTCTCCGCGCCCGCTGGCCCGAGCTCCCGCCGGCGCTCGACACCCTGGTGGCTCGGCTGCTGCGGACCGACCCGCGCCGGCGGCCGGGCCACGCGCTCGACGTGGCCGCCCAGCTCCACGAGCTCGGGGTCCCGACGCCGGCCCAGCCCGGCGCCCCGAGCCCTCGCGCGTACCTCTATCGGCCGGGGCTGGCCGGACGCCGGGACACGATGGAGGCGGTGTTGGCGGCGCTTCGGGCCCGCTTCGACGGGACCGAGCGGGGCCTCCTGCTGCTGGTCGGGGAGAGCGGGGTGGGCAAGACCCGGGTCGTCGCCGAGGTGGCGCAGCGGCTCGCCGGCGCCGACTTCGAGGTCCTCGTCGGCGAGGCCCTGCCGGCAGACCAGCAGCCCGCCGCCCTGCAGCTGTTCCTCGGGCCTCTGCGGGCGATCGCCGACCTCTGCCGCGAAGGGGGGCCCGAGGTGACGGAGCGCCTCCTGGGGGCCCGGGGTCCGGTCCTCGGGCTGTACGAGCCGGCGATCGCCGATCTGTTCGCTGGGAGCGAGGGGCAGATCCGCAGTCGGAGGGAGCTGTTCGGGGCACTCGGCCGCACCTTGTCGGTGCTCGCGGAGGAGCGATCGACGGCGCTGATCCTCGACGACGTGCAGTTCGCCGACGAGCTGAGCCTCTCCGCGCTGCGCTTCCTGAGCGGACCCGAGGGGCCGGCGGTGATCCTGCTGGGGACGTGCCGAACCGAGGACCGGCGAGCGGCGATCGACGAACTGCTCGACCTAGAGGGCGTGCTGAGCTTCGAGTTGGGGCGGCTCGACGTCGGCGCGGTCGGCCAGATCGCCGCAGAGATGCTCGGACTCTCGGCGGCCCCCGCCGGGCTCGCCGAGTCGCTCGGCCGCCGCAGCGACGGTAACCCGCTGTACGTGGCGGAGTACCTGCGCGGAGCGGTCGAAGCCGGTCTGCTGGGGCGCGACGAGTCCGGCCGCTGGGACGTCCGGCCGGACATCTCCTGGGACGCCCTCCCGATGCCGCAAAGCCTGCGGCAGCTGCTGCAGGAGCGGTTCGTGGGACTCACCTCCGACGAAGTGGCGGTCGTCGAGCTCGCGGCCGTGTTCGGTCGGTCGGTCCCCGCCGATCTGCTCGCCGGGTCGAACCGGGGAGCCGCCCTCGCCGCGGTGGTGCGGCGCGGTCTGCTCACCGAGGGGCCGCCCGACTCCCTGCGGTTCCCCCACGACCAGCTGAGGGAGGCCGCCTATGGCCGGATCACGGCCCAGGAGCGCCCCTCGCTTCACCAGCGAGCGGCCGAAGCCCTGAGCGCGACCGGCGCGCCGCGGGGTGAGACAGCTCGTCACTGGGAGGCCGCCGGCAACCTGCGGCAGGCCCGCCTCGACTACGCGGCGGGCGGACACGACGCCACCGAGCTGTACGCCTGGGAGCAGGCCGAGGCGCTGCTGCGGCGCGCCGTCGAACTGTCCGACGAGGCAGACGCTCTGGCGGTTCGAGCGCGAACGGAGCTGGGGGGCCGGGTCCTCCACGCGGTCGGCCGCTACGAGGAGGCGGAGGGCTTGGTCCGGCGGGCCTGGGCCGAGGCCGAGGACCTCGGCGTGCCCGAGCTGGAGGCGTTGGCGGCGCGCGCGCTCGGCACGATCCTCCGGGACCACGGGGCCGCGGCGGAGGCCCTCACCGTGGTCGAGGCCTCGCTGCGCCTCGCCACGGCGGCGGGGGACCCGGCCTTGGAGGCGACCGCCCTGGGCAACCTCGCGACTCTGAAGATCGACGCCGGCGACTTCGAGGGGAGCATCGAGCTGGGGGAGCGGGCCCTGCGGGCGCACCGCGCGTCGGGCGGGCGCCGATCGGAGGGCATCACCCTGGGGAACCTGGCCGCCGCCCACGGCCGGGCGGGGAGGCTGGACGAGGCCCGCCGACTCCTCCAGGAGGCGCTCGCGGTGCACCGCTCGATCGGCAACCGCCTCAGCGAAGGGATCGCGCTGGACAACCTGGCGTTCGTGCACCTCGAGCAGGGAAGGCATCAGCAGGCGCTGGCGGCGCTGTCCGAGGCGCTGGAGGTGCATCGCGAGGTGGGGAGTCCGCTGATGGAGGGGCACTGCCTGCGGAACATGGGCATCGCCTGGGCGCGCCAGGGGGATGTGCGCCGCGCTCGCGCTCTGCTGCAGGAGGCCCTGGCGCTGCATCGGCGGATCGAGCACGAGCCGGGCGCCGACAAGACGCTCGCGGAGTTGAGCCGGCTGGACGGACAGGAGCCGTAGAGGCTACGGCTACCAGACGTCGCAGGAGCCGCCTTCGCAGAGCACGCCGCCGCCGCCGGGGCTGTTCATGTAGAAGCTGCCGTTGCCGTCCGAGCCGCCGTACATGCCGCCGGCCCAACTGTTGAGGTTCCATCCACCGTCCGCTCCGGCCGGCGGCTGGAGCTGCGCCTGGGGCTGGGCCTGCGCGAAGTAGCCCAGGGCGAGGAGCTGCTCCGCGAGGAGCTGCTCCGCGAGGAGCTGCTCGGCGAGGAGCTGCTCGGCGAGGAGCTGCTCGGCGAGGAGCTGCTCGGCGAGGAGCT
>CAYQEG010000103.1:0-3013 GCA_964416435.1 uncultured Rickettsiales bacterium | reverse complement strand
GCTCGGCCCGGCGCTGCTCGGCCCGACGCTGCTCCGCCAAGAGAGCCTCATCCGGCCGCTCCTGGCCCCGCCGGGGCGCCGCCGCCGCGGGGACCTGCCGACGGGCGGGAGGCTGGCTCGCCTGGAGCGTCGTGGCGTTCGCAGGCCGCTGGGTCCGATGGGCCGGAGCGCTTCGCTCCGCGAACTCGCCGGGGAGCACGAGGCAGCCGGTAGAGGCGCTGAGGATGACGAGGGCGATCAAGAGGGGGAGGGTGTTCTTCATGATGTTCTCCTGGTTGCCCAAGCCAGGAGCAGGAGTCGTGCCAGCTTCGTAAACATCTGAAACAACAACGTTATGTGCCCGCGACGGCATCGCCGCAGGCGCTCTTTACGTAACTACATACGTCGGATCGAGCGCTTCAGGCGTTTCGCATCGACCGCCACCCCAGCAGCATCGGCACGAGCACCAAGAGGCTCGGGGCGAGGTTGATCATCACGACGTTGAGCCAGGCCCCGGTGGCGAACGACACCGCGGAGTCGACGAGCAGCCAGGTCCCCAGGGACAGCCCTGCCGCGACGAAGGCCCAGCGCTCCTTCCGGCGGAACGGGATGTGGAAGATGAACGCCAGCGCGATCCAGCGGCCCGCGATCGTGCCCCCCAGCGGGCCGTACAGGAAGCCCCGCATCGCCACGGCCGCGTCGGAAGGGGGAGCGTCTCCGAAGAACACGGCGGCGATGGGATCGTTGTAGGTCGCGAACAGGGGGCTGTTTCCCAGCAGCGCGAGGCTCAGCCCGACGAGGGCGAAGCAGCCGCTCGCGGCGGTCAGCCAGGTGCTCAAGCGGTCGTGTGACATCGAGGTCCTCCCCCCCGCCGTATCGACGCTCCGGGCTCGTTCTTCAGAGCCCGGAGCGCGGCGGCCTCTACTCGCCCGTCAGATCGAACAGCCACAGCGGCGGCGGCTCGAAGAAGTAGATCCCGTCGTCGAGGATGACGTCGATCAGGACGCTGTCGTCGGTCTGGCTCCACTCGCGGACGCGGATGCTCACCTCCCCGCTGGGGTCGACGAACCACTCGCCGGGTCGCATCGCCGGGTCGGAGAAGGAGACGGTGTCGGGGGTCATGTCGAGCAGGTAGGAGTACTGGCCGAACGCCGGATCGATCCCGTTGTGGACGAGCACGGAGTGGTCCTGGCCGGCGACCCCCTGGGTCAGGCTGTTGAAGCCCTCGTTCGTCCGGTACTCGACGTACAGGGCCATGTTGTCGTCGTGCGCCGGCCCCCAGACGCTGCCGCTGCCGAGCCCGGGGTTGGTCGGGGTCTGAATGCGCAGGGCGCGTGGGCCGCCGCAGACCGGGGCAGTGGCCGGGCGGATCTCGTAGGTCCCCGTCGAGGTGACCTCGAGGACGTCGTCGCCGAGCTCCCACGTGCCCAGCCGCAGCTTGTCGGAGGCGGAGAAGTGACCGTATCCGGCGTCCCATCCCATCGTGGAGTAGCCGTCGCCGTAGGGCAGCGAGGTGCAGGTTCCACCGTAGGGGACGCGCTGCCCCGATCCGTCGACGCAGTCCAGCCGGTTGGCGTGCTCGAGGCCGAGCGCGTGCCCCAGCTCGTGGGCGTAGACCGTCCAATCGTCACGGGCTGTCGCGGCGGCGAAGATGCCGTCGATCTCCACCTTCCAGGAGGCCTGGCAGGCCGGGACGTTCGAGATGTACAGCACGTAGTCGTAGTCGGAGCGATCGAAGCCGTCGGCGATGGCCGGGGCCTCGATCTCGGGGGCGAGCGCGCTGTCGCAGGCGTACTCGCGACCCTCGAAGATCAGGTTCCGGGGCAGCGTGTACCAGCCGAAGACGTCGCCGCCGAGGTTGCCGTCGGCGCCGGCGAACTGGATCTCACCGTCGGACACCTCCTCGTACCAGCTGTTGACCGACGCCGTCGCCATGTCGGCGCCGCTCCCGGTGAAGACCATCTCGCGGATCGTCGCCGGGCTGAGGGGCTGGCTCGTGGAGTCCTGGAAGTTGTAGAGGATGACCGCGATCTCGATATCGTCCGTCGCGCAGAGAGCGGCCGCCTCTTCTTCGCAGATGCCGTCCCAGTCCACCGCGCAGCAGTAGGGGTCGACGGAGCAGACGGTCTCGATGCAGGAGCCGTCGACGCAGGCGGGATCGTCGGGATCGAAGGTCGGAGCGGGGGCGGGGGCCGCCTCGCAGAGCGTGTCCCCTTCGTCGTCACAGATCGAGTCCCAGTCGACGTCGCAGCAGTAGGCGTCCACTTCGCAGACGGTGGAGATACAGGTCGGGTCGTAGTCGTCTTCGGACGCGTGCGCGCCGGGGGAGCCGAGCAGCAACACGGTCGAGACCAGGAGGTGGGGCAGGAGTCGAGCCTTCATGGGTCTTCCTTTCACGGGGAGTTGACCCCGGAATTCGCAAGTCCCATGCCAGCCCTTCACCGCCGCTATGTCGGTCGACTTCGGCGCGCGGACGGTCGTCATTGGTGAGAGGTACGTGTGAAGTTACGTAAATACTGCTCTCGACAAGGGACCCGAGCCCCCGCATCAACCTCCGGGGGTCAGCGTCGCCACCCCGTCGCTGATCGACGCGACGTCTCCGCGGTTCAGCGACCGCAGCACTTCGTCGGCCTCCTGGAGTGGACAGGGCTCGACGCGGTAGTCCACCCGGCGGTTGTTGACCCGGATGGGGACGAGCTCCAGGCGCACGATCGCGCCGCCCGCAACGACCAGCCGGGCGACCAGCCCGTAGCCCGGCTCCTCGCCGAACCGCCCCCGGGTGCCGAAGGCGGCGTTGCCCAGCCCCCAGGCGACCGGCGTGCCGTCGACGAGCTCGAAGCGCTGGGCGGCGTGGCCGTGGTGGCCGACGATCCCGTCGACCCCCCGGTCGAACGCCAGCTCCGCGTCCTGCTGCTGCTCCCAGTTGACGGGCTCGTAGGTCGCTCCCCAGTGGGGGCTCCAAGACGGCCGCTCACAATGCTGAGGCCCTCCGCGCGGGTCTGGAGACCCGATTCCTGCGTCCCTCATCGGTCAC